>CAZODP010000076.1:0-15587 GCA_964578595.1 uncultured bacterium | reverse complement strand
TTAATTGGGGGATCATCTTTCAAGAATTGGTTTACCAAGTGCTGCTATTGTACTAACTGATAACAAAAAGGGCTGTATCTCATCTCAGAGTAGTGGGATAGCGGGTGTCAAGACTGCTAGTGTAGTTTGATGTGGTTATGGCAGTGCTCAAGGACAGATTGCTGTTGTGTCATTAACTTCCCCCTCTCTGGATCCTCAATCACCTCCATCTGGGCCAATGGCTCCGCTACCTGGGGCCAGGTTTGCTGGGGTCATCCTTAGGCGGTTAGCCCAGGGGATCCCGACTTTAATTCTAATTTCAATCCTGAGCTTTTTTTTGTTGCAGTTGGCTCCGGGAGATTTCTTGAGTCAATTGCGGCTAGATCCGACGGTAGGATCCGAGTTTATTGATCAAGAGATCGCCCGATTAGGGTTAGATCGCCCGGTTTGGCAGCAGTATTTTGTCTGGGCTAGTAATCTATTGCAGGGAGATTTTGGGGTTAGCTACACCTACCGGATCCCGGTATTAAAGTTGATAGTATCTCGACTGGGGGCAACGCTTTTGTTGGCCATTGCTGCGGTGATTTTAACCTGGCTGATTGCCATTCCCCTGGGGGTTTTGGGGGCGATCAAGCAAGATTCGCGGCTGGATCGGATCCTGCGATTTTTGAGCTATGGGGGGCAAGCGATGCCCAGTTTTGTACTGGCGATTGTGCTGTTGATTGTGGCCCAAAATGTCGGCTGGCTACCGGTGGGGGGGATGACCAGCATTGACTTTGACCAGCTTCCGATTGGGGCAAAAGTCTGGGATCTATTGCGCCATTTGTTGTTGCCCACTTTGGTCTTGAGTATCACCAGTTTTGCGGGATTACAGCGGATCACGCGGGGCAGTTTTTTGGATGTGATGCAGCAGGAGTATATTCAATCTGCCCGTGCCCGTGGGTTACCGGAATGGCGGGTGGTGGGGCTGCACGCCCTGCGCAATGCCATCAATCCTTTGATCACCATTTTGGGATTTGAATTTGCCAGTTTGCTGAGCGGATCCTTTATTGCGGAGTTCTTTTTTAATTGGCCGGGATTGGGAAAACTGATTTTGGATGCGGTCATGACTTTTGATGTCAATGTGGTGATGGCCAGCTTGCTTTTAGGATCCGTGATGTTGATGGTGGGCAATCTGATTGCCGATTTGCTATTGCAGTGGGTGGATCCTCGCATTCGCAGTGATGGCTTGGAGTAATCACCAGAACCAGGTTGGATCCCAGCAGTGGCAGGGTTAGAGATTTGGCCTTAAACTCAAGGTGGGTTGAAAATTGTCAAAAAATAATCTTATTTGGTTAGTTTTTGACAGCTTGGATACTGATTGACGGGTTACTTAAGTTCACCCTTTCTGGAGTAGGCCATGACTTGCCGGATCCCGCTGCTGACTGGTGCGGTTGCCGCCGTTTTGATCCCGCTCTCAACCCATTTTTTTGATGCTCCGGCCCTGGCTCAAGCTCCTTGTCCCTATGCCACCCTGCGGCTTGAATCAGCCCAACCGGTGGATCCTGGGGCGATTTGTGAGGCGGCCCGGCCCTTAGCCGAAAAGGGTCTGCGGATCCTGGTCTATCTCACCGATCAGCGCACCAACTCCGAAGAGGCTTGGTTTGAGCTGATCGATGCCGTAGAAGCTGCCGAAGGATTTCGGGATCCCAACCAGGGGGATATCTACGCCCGGACAGGCATCACATTGGCGGCAAGTACCAACACCAGCACCCTCTGGGGCATCAATGCCACCTTTGGGGAACGGCTGTTTGACTCCCGCGCCGATCGGCAGTTTGACCAAATTCGCACCCAGATCCGACCCTTCTTGGCGGCAGGACAGCCCACCCAAGCGATGGTGACGGGTTTGACAACTATTTACGCTTTCAATTTCCCTCCCTCTCCTCTGCGAACCTTGCTCCCCATCGGCGCCGCAGGTCTGGCCGGTGGCGGTGGCTGGCTGGTCTGGAACCGCAAGAAAAAGCGGCAACGGTTGGTTGAACAGATCACTCAGCTTCAAAAGCTGGTCTCTACCTTGATGCTGGCCTGTGACGAATTGGTGCCCAAGGGGGATCCCACCCAGGCCATGTACTATCAGCTTTTTGCGGTGATGGGAGGTGAAGAAGCCAAAGGGCTGACCCAACAATTGCGGCAATGGCTGATTCAAGCCCGCTCCGCACTCGACCAGGCTTATGGGATCCAAGCCCACCTCAATAGCCAATCTGAAACCTTGGGCCGGGATAACCTGACTCAACTTGAGGGATTGGTCAAATCCTGGGAAGCCCTCTATAGCAGTGTGATCGGCAGCCGTGAAGAGATTCTCAATCTTTCAGAAGATCAACTTCAAACCTTGCTCAGCCCCCTCAACTACCTGCCCGCACGGGGATCCTACGGTGCCCTAGAGCAAAAACTAGAGCGACTGCAACAGCATCTTCAGTCCACCCCCCTCAAAATCAAACTGATCTATTCCTTTGAAGCTGAGGATGGGATCGATAAAGAGGCTTCGATCCTGTCGGTGATCTACCAAATTGACACCCTCCTGGATCGGGTCAGTCAGGCCGAAACCATGGTGCCCAGTGCCGTGGCCATGCTCGGATCCCAACGCAATAGTCTGGCCCGTCAGATCCCGGCGGAGTTTCCCTTCGACACCCAGATCATCTTTCAAAAAATTGACGACCGGATCCAATTGGCTCAAAAAGCCATTGAACGAGGCCGATGGATGTTGGCCCTCGATGCCTGTGATTCAGCTCAGCAAGGATTAGAAGGATCCGCTGTTTTGGTGGAGGCTGCCACTGCTTGGGCGGGCACCAACCAAGTTTTGGAGCAATATCGCTTTGAGGGTTATCGCATCTCGAATATGATTCCAGCTTTCCGAGCCGCAGAACAAGCCCAAGCTCAGGTTGGCGGACTGATCGGCAGTGGCCAACTGCGGGATCTGCCGATCGCTGCCGTCGCATGGTCAAGAGCAGTTCGCACCCTACGAGAAGAGGCGCAATCGCTGGTCTCTGTTCACAAAAGCAATCTGGACACCCTACAAAAAATCAAGGCTGCCGTTGCCGCTCTGGATAACCGCTGGCAAGTGCTCTCCCGCTCCATCCACCGGGGAGACCGGGATCTCAATGCCGCCTACAGCCAGATCGAAAACCTCAAAACCAATCGGATCCCTGCCATCGAACATCTCAACAGCCTCGAAGTCCAGGACTTTAGATCCGCTCAAACCTTGCTGGCTGAGACCGAAGATGCCCTGCAAATAGCCCGCAAAAGTGTCATGGTTCTCGAACGCCGTTTCGATAACAACTCAGACTATGACACCTACGGCACCTCGGATCCCTACTCAAAACGCCGTCCCCCGGTTGTCTACACCAATACCTCTAGCAACACTGCTTGGAAAAGAAGACAAGGATCCGGCTATTCTTCTTCCCAGCGGCCCGCCAATACTGACTGGAAAAGAAATACAGAATCCAGTCGTCCCAGCCCACCGCCGACAAGGTCGAGTGGCAGTAGTTCGTCAGGCGGATCCTCCAGTCGCGGGTCGGGATCGGGGGGGGGATCCTCAAGCCGTTCTTCCTCAGGTGGCGGCAGTTCACGACGACGTTAGTCCTTGTGAGTTGTTCTTTGATTAACAAGACACAAGATCAGCTCCTCTGCGGGGGAACGAACTGTGTATCCGGGGGTGGCCATGGCTGCCCCTTTTGTCTGCCAATGGCTGATGCCGTTGTAATGGATTGGTTGATGACTCCTTTATGGCATACGGTCCAAGTTCCCCAGTGCTCCCTTCCTCTCATAGAATTGCATCGATTGAGGGATCCCGATGGTAATTCCTGCACGGTCAAATACAGATTTCAGGCGGCGTCGGTATTCAAACTCCACAGGCCATTGCCGTCCGGGTTGAGTCTTAATCAGAATTCGCATCCGTTGCCCCTGGTGGGATAGATGAGTCACAACCAATTGGACCACTGGATCAATGATCAGACTCTCCCACTCAGGATCCCGTTTCAACTCCTCAGCAGTTTTTCTCATCAGTTTCAGAACTTTCTCTGGATCTATCTGATAATCAACATCGACCTGGAAGTTCACATTAGCCCATTCATTGGTGAGGTTCTCTGCCAAAGTAATGGTTCCATTCGGGATGGATATCAAGGATCCTTCTAGATTACGAAGCTTAGTCACACGCAGGTTCATATATACGACCTCACCAAAAACACCATTGATACTGACCCAGTCTCTCAATGCATATTGGTCTTCAAACAGAATTAAACATCCTGATATAAAATCTTTCACCAAGCCTTGTGCTCCAATTGAGACAATTACGCCAAGCACTCCAGCCCCCGTTAGTAAAGAAGATAAAGGGATATTGATGATGTACAGAAAAGAGAACATTCCAATCAATAATAAAAGTCTGTCTTCCACGCCATGGAGTGCGCTCAAATAAGTTTGAGCACGGGCATCAAAACGTTTTGCTCTGATCTCGTTTGCGTTTAGTAGTTTCTCCCTCAACCATCGGCTAATCATAAAACCTGTGATCAAATGAAATAGACGAGAAAGAGTACTCAAAATCAGGATAATGATCAAAAGTACCCATGGGATCCCCAATACCCAGGTTCCAACCTCTCGAGTTTGTGGAAACAGGTATAGAATCCGAATTGATCCCATAATCCACAGAGAAACTTGTCCCCAAAACAACAGTTGCTCAGGTAATTTATTGATGAGTAGGAGGTGACGTAGAGAAATCAGGTGTTGAATGTCTATGACGTTGCCGTAGGGTGCCTGATCAGGCAAAGTTTCTCTTTGATGCTGAAATGCAGGAGAAGCTTCAGACGGAAATGGAGCTTGATCTTGGGTGATCTCTGCTGCGATTACCAGCCTGTTTTTAATCGCTCTACTTCGCTGCTGCAATGTTCTTTGTAGCAGAAAGAGTATGGTACTGATAACAATGACCCTTGCTAATATCTGGGCGGCTGTCCAGGCTTGCTGCAGAAGATAGGGCGGTTGACGTTGTCGCCAAGCTCGAATTAGGGCCTCTAAAATATCGTGTCTCCATATCTCCGCTAATTCTTCAATAGTTCTGTCAGCCAGTCTTGCATCCAAGTCCGTTACAGTTAAGAGAACAACGGGCCGATTTCTCCCAGTGTAAATCAAAACAGTTTGATCATTAAGAATGGAGGGAATCAGCTCTGCCTGATTCGGATCAAAGGAAGGATGAGATATCACTGAATTCAGTTGATTTTGGATTCGTTCCACTCTGAGTTCAACTGGCAGGCGATCTTCTGCGTTTTCATCTATATCTGAGGGCACCTCAGCTGTTACTTGAATCAAGGGATATCCATCTAGCCTAACCTCTGCATAGTGTATGTTTCCTATTTGATTAACAATGATGCCGGGCCTTCTAACAGAGGGTAATACTCCTTGAGATTCAGAAGAGGCCAGATCACCATTAGATCCTGAAACAGTGGAAGAAAGTTCGGCTAAAGAGGGTCGAAGGTAAGCTGAAGAGGAAAGTACCAATGGCAGGACAAGCCACAAGCTGATAAATAAAATTACCCACCGAGATCGTCGATGAGAAAGCGACCGTAGACTTGTGAACATCGAGCTAATACCTAAATAACAGTTGAATCATCAGATCTCTCGGGAGATTAAAGGATAGCCTTATCAGGTAAAAATATAGCAACCTGCTATTGTTTTTGAGAAAAAATAGACACTAAACGGTTTCGACCTCAGTATCTACTGGGCGACTATCTCATGAATTATTTTGATAGCTATGGATCCAGAGGTGAATCAATGGCTGAGGGGGCCTGAGTTAAAACCTTTCACGCTCTCACAGCCCCCTGGGGTTCACCAGCCTCTACCCCCAGACCAAGGGCGTTACGCTGATGCTCCTGCTTTAGCCTTCTCAAACGCATCCCGAAAGCTGGCTTCGTCATCTTTAGTCATTGATGTCTGGAGGATGGTTGCATCAGCCAAATGGGGCTGTAGTCGTTCCAGAACTTTATCTGTGGTTACTTGTCGTACGAGCAGAAAGAGGGCGGATGTTCCCGGCACAAAAGTCTTCCCCAATTCCCGCATAAAGTTGTCATTGATCCCCAGATCCTGTAAGGCACCACTGAGGCCTCCCGATGCAGTACCCACAACAACCCCTAAGAGAGGGTTTAGAAACAGTAGGCCAACCAGCAAACCCCAGAAACTACCGCTGGCTGCCCCTGCTGCTGTCAAGTTAACGGATTGATTCAGTTTGACCTTTCCTTTATCATCCTTTGTGACTACCACAGCATCTTCCAAAGTGATCAGCTGTTCAATCTGCATTTTGGCCAGAGCGAGGCGAACTTCCTCAGCCCTAAACTCATCTTTAAACCCAATGACGACTAGAGTGCTCATCAGAATAAGTCCTTAGCTACTGGTCATGTGGACGCAAGCTAGACTACTATACCCTGTCATGTTGCAGTCTTGTTCATTATTAATGAGTACAATAGCAGTCCTTGATAAACCAATCTCCGAAGGATGACATTCCGATTAGATACAGCCCTTCTATAGGTTGTTGAGTGCGGCAGGCCGCCACCTCAATCCCCTTGTCAGGCAAAGATTGGGAATAATGCCGTAGCTGATAATTGAGGAAAGGACTGTGACATCTCTATGGGATTAAACTCTGGTGAGTATGTCGGTAGATATTTCACCTTTGCTCTCACTGATTCGATTACAGCCTGTTTTGGATTGATCGAGGTGCTCTTACAGCGTTTTCCATTTAGGTGAGATACTTCTAGTCCATGGCCGATAAGGATCCTAGCTTAGGTCCATACCTCACAAGACTTAGAAACGCTGTATTATGGTGGGTCATTACTTTTTAGGATTACCCAGCATTCCTTATTCCCCGAACCAGAATCTCCTACAGCAGACCCCGATAACGGATAAAGGTTAGCACCGCCGCCCAAGATCCCAGGGCAACTTTCAGGGCAACTAAGATATTGAGCACCGGGATCCATCCGCCACTGACCAATGTGCCTAGTTCTCCGGGGGGTAGCTCGATCCCGATCAAGGTAAGGGCCGAAATACTGATAAAGATCAACACCGAAACCTTCTCCCAGGTTGCGGCTCGCCACCCTTGATACAAAGCCTCCATCGATTTTGCGGAGGAGGTAATCGCCACCAACCCGATTGCTGTGCCTCCTGCCACCCCTGCTGCAAATCCACCACCCGGACTTAAATGCCCTCGGATCGCCAGTTCCACACTGATCAGGGCGGCGATGGTTGCCCCCAGTCGAGCCAGCACGATAGAGGGATGATCATTAAACTGATGGATGGTACAGGAGGGCTGTTCGTTAGCCAAAAGAAACCTCACCCCCATGATGGCCACCGTAAAAACCACCACCTCAAAAATCGTGTCATACAAGCGGTTGCGAAAGATGATCCCTGAAACCGCATTGGGTACGCCGCTATCTCGGACAACTGATTCCACCAGGGATAGGCCCTCAAAATCCACCACCGGGTTCGACAGCAGGATCATCTTGATGGCAAAGGCAACCCCCGCGGCCAAATAAATCCAGATCACGCCCGCACCTCCACTGACTCAGGTGACTCAGGGATCCCATCCCCCAATTCCGCCGGATCCGGCTGAACCCATGCGGCAGGATCGATATAGGTAACCTCAACCCCCAAAGCGAGAGACTCGGTGAGGTTGGCCTGAATCAACTCGTAGAGACGATGAACCCGTGTTTGAAACAAAAATGGAGCCTGGCCTGGAGATAGAAGCATCTGTGTCTCCTGTAACTGCAGGTCATGCAGGTCTTGACTGGGCGGACTACTGTGTGGAGTTGTATGGTGAGCAACGCAAATGGCATGAATGTCCTTGGCCATCAGGGCTGTTTGCAGAGCTTGGGGGGTGGGATAAGCAATTGGTTCCAGGCGGATGTGATGAGCTAGAAGGAGCTTACGCAGGCCAGCCAGCAGAGGCTGGTAGGGATCCGCTAGGGAAGACTCCTCCCTCTCAAGCAGCCCCAACCGTAAACGCATGGAGGAGCGCACCGCCACCGCATAAAGAGTAACTGACAGCATGGTTCCCACCAAGGCCTCCGTCAAGGCCACATCAGCCGCCCCCAATAAGGCATAGATCAGAGAGGCCACGGCCCCCAAAATACCCCGGATCACCAGTGCTTGGTAGGGATTGGTCTGCACAACCAGCGCTGTGGCCATGATCGGCAACAGCGCCACCAAAACCACCATGTAGAGATCTTCAGTCATGATCCAGCTCGCCAGTGGTGGAACAGTAGGCCAAAACATAGCCCAATACCGTATTCCAGATTGCTAGCGAGATCAAAGCCAGCAACAGCAGAGGCCATTCCTGAGGGATCCTGAGCAGCAACCCCACCACCAAACTCATCGAACCCAAGGTATCAGCCACCGATAGGGCATGGAGCTTAAACAAGACCGAGCGCTGACCCAACAGTGGCAGGGTGCCCCAAAACCAAAACCCAACGCCGATCCCGATCAGAATGTAACTCAAAGCATCAGTCATAATTGATTCATCCGCCTCAGGACGTGAGCCAATAGCATCAGCGCTGCATTTCCCACGCTCAAGATCAACACCCCAACCACCCCGATCATCCAATCATTTCGCAGCACTGAGATCACCAAAATCATGACCGAAGTTTTGGTGGAAATACTAGCAAACGCCAACATTTTTTGCCAAATATCTTCGTCTTGACAAGCCTCATAGATTGGAATCAGCAGTGCCAGGATCATGGCCAACAAAACCAGTTTCATGACAACCTCTTGCGAACCACTCGATGCACCTCATACCAACCATTCTGGTGATATTTGAGGACAATTGTTTTTGGGGTAAAAGTAATCAGAAAAATATCCAGAAAAATCAGACCAGGAGTTCGATTGGGCTTAACTCGCTCCATGGTAACGGCTTCAAAGTTGTGAGGGCAAAACATAATCTCTAAAGCCTCAATGTAGGCTTTTGGAATCGCGATCAAGATTTCCCACAACACATGGAGCCAATCTCGCAAAACCGTTGTTTGAAGATAGCCCCGAGGCAAAATGAGTGCAACACTAACGCCGATCAAGACATTAGCCCAGCTTAGATCTGCCGTCAACAAGAACCAAATGGTCAGTCGCAACAAAAGATCTAGATAACCAATCATGAAACCACCATCCAAAGTAGAAGAGTTAAGGTCAAGGTCATCACTCCAATCAGATGTTTGAATTGTTCCATCACTTTGGGCAGATGGATCCGAAGTTTCCGAAGTCCCAGGATGGAGACAAGCCAACCCCCAAGGACTAGGAGCAGCGCTTTAGAAATACTGGCCAGTGTATAAACTTCCAGATGCAAAAAATTAGCTGCTAATAGCCCGCTAAGTAGGACAGTGATGGCTAATCCTAGTCCTATTGTTCTGGTTTTTCTGGCCTGTGTCAGCTCCAGATCGAGGTTTTGCCTTTGGTTTTGTTTTGGTGGGATCCAGAGAAATGTTGCCATAGCAATGGTTGTTCCCAGTGCCGCAGTATTCATGGCGATGGACTGCCAGGGGGCCAGATCCTTGAGGGCCAAAACTTTGGATCCAAACCCAGCCAGGAGTGGGAACCCCGACATTGAGAGACTAGCCAGGGCCAAAGCGATCCAGAGGAAGGGCGAGATTGAGGTCTGTTGTAAGGTATGCCGATCCCGGCTGGGCAGACTGCCAGACAATAAAAACAGGACTGCTTTTGCCAATCCATGGCTTAGGGCATAAAAGCCAGCGACAGACGGGGCCACCAACACAAAGCCCATTTGTGAAACGGTACTAAAGGCCAGTAATCTTTTGATGTCGGTTTCTGTGATGGCATAGACAACCCCCAGCAGGGCACTGCCTACTGCCAGGATCCCTAACACCTGTCCCAGTTCAGGCAAGGCAAGAGCACATCGGATCAGGGGAAAAACGCCAGCATTAATCACAGATCCTGACAGCAGCGCAGAAACTCCTGTTTCAGATTCAGCATGGGTCAGCGGTAGCCATAGCCCTGATATGAAGATTCCCCCTTTGGTCAATAGCCCCACCAGGATGAGCACCACGGCCTCAGTTGAGGCTTGCGCCAATCCTGAAAAGGCAAAGGATTGGTTGGTCTGGTAGACTAAAATGGCTCCAATCAGATAAAACAACATAGCCGTATTGCTCACAAATAGATACCGTAGACCTACCCAGATCGAGTGGTGCGTTCGGGGATAAGCAATCAGCAAAAATGTAGTGATGCTAATGACCTCTAGTGCCACATACAGGCTCATGAAGTCAGCACACACAAATACAGCATTCACACAACTGTGTAAAATGATAACTTGAGTATAGAAAAAAGCAGACTTTTTGCTTTGCCAATAGTAGAGAACAACTGATAGGGTAACGAGCGCATTCGTGACGACAAAAAATCCACTCAAAGAATCTATGCTCAGGGTTACCCCCACTTGGTCGATCAGGTGAAGGATCTGAGGTTCAGACATCCAAAGCCTAGGCAACCCAAATAAAAACGAAGTTAAAGCTATCCCCAAAGCTAAAATTCGATCAAAACGAGGCCAAAGGTAACAGATAAAGCCAATCACCAAAGGCAAAGTTAACCAGATAATAGTGATTGCTTCATTGCTGCTCATCGAGATTGTATTCATGGCGTGGAAGTGTAGTTATTCTCGATCTCTTGGGTCTCAAGTGTGGGATGATCTTGAGCTAATTTCATAACTCCCACTAGCATGAGTGCCTGGATCGAAAAGCCGATTACGATGGCCGTTAGGATCACAGCTTGGGGTGCTGGATCCGCAAAAGCCTTGGGTTCAGTGCTCAGAAGAATAGGGGTTACCAAGCCTTTTTTGGAGGCCACCAAAACGTAACAAGAAATGACGCCTGTACTCATGACATCCATAGACAGGATCTTCATCATCAGATTCTTTTTCAAGAGTATCCCGAAAAAGCCACAGAGAATGGTCGTAAAAACAAAGATCTCCACCTCAGTGAACCTCCTAGAATCTCAACACAATAGTGATAGCTAAATGATGCAAAATTGATCCCTGGTTGTCCCTCATCACCCACCAAGCCCGGACTGGAAACCCAGCCAAGCGCTAGACCTAGATAACAGAGCTGAGAAGCACCCTCGCCATCCCCTTTCAGCAGCGAACCTGATCCGCCACCCTAAGAGGAGTAATGTTTTTGAGGCTAGTCTCTGGGCCTGACATCAATTGGCATAGAGCCATACAAAAATGAGTCATCCCAACATATCATCATGCAGAGTCTATTTTAAGGG
Source organism: uncultured bacterium (assembly GCA_964578595.1). Lineage (GTDB taxonomy): Bacteria > Cyanobacteriota > Cyanobacteriia > Thermostichales > Thermostichaceae > JAAUUM01. Next base: position 4,337 of record CAZODP010000076.1, on the reverse strand, counting down.
ACTGAAAATAGATTTTAGTCTATTCCTAGGCCGACAACAAAAAACAGGGGCTGGGATTTTCTGTCCTTGGCTGTCTGACCAACACTCTACGATGGCTGCCCCCAGCCCGCAGCAGATTATTCATAGGTTAAGCTCTATAGTCTTCAGAGGAAAAATTATATTTACTCTATTTAAGGATTGTCCTAAGCTTGGTTGAACTTGGGCCGAAACTCGGGCAAAGGGTTTGTCCATCTGTTCAGGATCCGGTGCTTATCAATCAGCTTGATCCCTTTGGGTTTCAGGTTGCTGCAGGCATCGGTTCCTGGATCGTTACTCACTCCTAGCCACCCCTCTGTCCATCCCCTCAGCCTTTCCATGGAGTAGAGCGATGCCAAAACGGTTTCACATCAAACTGAGGCGGAGTTCTCATCGGATTAGACCCGTACAGATCCCAGGGGAGCTTTTTCACTATCACTCTTCTGGGGGTAGGTTGCCTACGGGGAGGCCATTTCTGCGGGGGCGAACTCTGTGGGGGCGTCGCTACAGGAAGCAAGGGTCATCTGGACTGTGGTGGCGAGCCGGATCTTGGCAAAGGTTGTCCCTGGGTTTGGGATCTCTGTTGTATGGGGCGAGACATCAGGAGGATCCTCTCTATTCTGTCCTCCAACGGATCCAGAAAGGGGCCGATTCAAAAATGGGAATAACCCTGGATCACATCATGGATTGTGGTTCTGTGGCTGCTGCTCAGTCTCATTTTTTTGCATCCGCTCAGCTCTTGGCTATCGATACGTTCAGAGATCAAGCACCGGGTTTGTCCGGGGCCATCTTGTTTTGTGTTTCAGGTTGATTGAGAACGGTGTTGCCCTGCCGCCAACTGAAGTCTGAAGGTCATTCGTCTCTGGCAGCCTTCGATGTCTTGCCCAATACCGATTTGCCAACACTTATTCAAATGGATGAGGAACTCAAGTATGGATTTTTTGTCTGATTTCTTAGGGCGATTTGTGGAGAAGTTGCAATCCCCCACACTGGGCTTCTTGCTGGGAGGATTGATTCTTGCGGCTTTTGGGAGCCAGTTGGTGATTCCAGATGCGATCTACAAGTTCATCGTTTTTATGCTGCTGATGAGGGTGGGTCTCAGTGGCGGCATTGCGATCCGTGAGTCCAATCTAACGGAGATGCTGCTGCCTGCGATCTTTGCGATAGCCACCGGGATCTTGATCGTATTTATCGGTCGCTATACCCTGGGCAGGATGCCCTACGTCAAAACCGTGGATGCCATTGCAACGGCGGGCTTATTTGGGGCCGTCAGTGGCTCTACCCTCGCTGCCGCCCTCACCCTCATGGAAGCGGAAGGCATTCAATATGAGGCATGGGCCGGTGCCCTCTATCCCTTTATGGATATCCCAGCGTTGGTGACTGCCATTGTCTTGGCCACGATCTACTCCGATAAACAGCGGGGTGGCGTGGAGGATCATTCCAGCAAGCAGGAGTTTTTCAGCAAGCAGCCGGTAGCCGCCGGTGGATATGCCAGCAAACAGTCGATTGTTGCGGTTGGGTATCCTAAAGAACAGATCGGCGCCCCAGGTCGACGGGTTAAAATCTGGCCCATTGTCAAAGAAAGTCTTCAGGGTCCCGCCCTATCAGCTCTGTTGTTGGGCATTGGCCTGGGGCTACTGACTCAGCCAGACAGCGTCTATGAGAGCTTCTTTAATCCCCTCTTTCGGGGACTGTTGTCCATCCTGATGCTGGTGATGGGGATGGAGGCTTGGGCCAGGATCGGCGAGCTGCGCAAGGTGGCCCAATGGTATGCCGTCTATGCCTTTGTGGCACCCCTGTTACATGGTCTGATTGCGTTTGGTCTCGGCATGATTGCCCACTATTTGACCGGATTTAGTCCTGGAGGGGTTGTGATTCTGGCGGTGATTGCCTGCTCCAGTTCAGATATCTCAGGCCCCCCCACACTCCGAGCTGGGATCCCGTCCGCTAACCCCTCCGCCTATGTGGGAGCCTCCACAGCAGTTGGCACCCCGGTTGCGATTGCCATCGGGATCCCCTTCTTCATCGGTTTGGCCCAAGCATTGATGGGCAACTAACCAGAGTCACGGTGGCGGCAGGAGGTCGCCCCTGACTTGAGTCAAGTCTGAGCAAGCCTGGTCACCAAGGTTTTGCTCACCAGGTTCTATGACTACACGCGTCAAGAGGTAACACATATGACTCAGCCCTACATCACCAAAGCAGCCAGCAAACTGGTGATCGTTACAGAAAAGTTACTCCTGAAACAGATTGCCAAAATCATTGACGCCGCCGGTGCTACCGGCTACACAGTGGTGTCTGCTGGTGGCAAGGGCAGCCGCAATGTCCGCTCTTCGGGGCATCCCAATGTCTCTGAAACCTTCTCAAACATTAAGATTGAGGTGCTCACCCCCAGTCGGGAGATGGCTCTTAAAATCTCGGATACCGTAGCAGCACAATTTTTCGACGACTATTCGGGCATTGCCTATCTCTGTGATGTGGAAATACTCCACGCCCATCGGTTTTGAGTCGGTTTTGAGGCGCTGCTGATTCTGGGTATGGTCTCGTGGGTACCCCCCTTGCAGGCCCATACAAGAGTTGCCGAATTCATGCCACTATTCAGCAACCCCGGTTAATTCAACCAAGCTACTTTAGCCCAACTTAAACTACCCATTTGAATCTTTGATCATCTGATCAAGTGCTGTTCAAAGCTGGATGGGGAGGTGGCCCTGTGGGGTGATCTCCCCTCTTAGAATCTGGGGCAGCAGGCTCAGGGTAGCGGGGGATTGGTCGTAGAGGATCAAGGTCTGACTATTGGCGGGTAAGAGCTGAATGTCATAGGGGGATCCTAGAGCAAGCCAGAGACATCGGTGAGCTGGGAATTGTTCAACTATTTGTTCAATTGTGTGTTGCCGCAGTGGTTTTGGTTGCCACAAGCCCACTAGGATCCGCTCAGCCACAAACTCCAGTTCCAGCCTGTCGGAGTCTGAATCCAAGATCTTGAGTTGGGCAGAGGGAAAAGTTTGGATCAGTAGTGATTGCAGGTGAGCCACTCCTTGGGGCAGTAGGATCAAAAGCGAATCATCTCTGGGCAAAGGCGGGCCCAGATTGCCGGTTATGCCTTGTCGGGCAATGGTCAGGGCTAGCTGATGATGAGACTCAGATCCAATGACCGTCAGATCATGGGATAAAGGCAAATCTTGGGATAGGGGGGATGTTAGCAATCCGTAGCGGGCCTTGAGCCTCAGGATCCGCCGCACCGATTGATCGAGCCGTTCTGGGGGAATGGATCCCTGTTTGACCCGGTCTAGCAGGTGGGCGTAAGCACTGAGCTGCACCTCTGGCCCAAAGCCACGATCTGCTCCAAACAACAGGATGTCACATCCGGCCCAGAAGGCCATCACCGCCGCCTGAGGGGGGCTGTAGGTCTGGGCCAACGCTCCCATGGTCAGCGAATCCGTGATGATCACTCCCCCAAAGCCGAGATGATGCCGCAGCCAAGTCTGGATGATTTCGGGGCTGAGGGTGGCTGGTTTGTCTGCCAGAGCCGGGATCCGCACATGAGCAGTCATGATCAACTCCACCCCCGCCTCAATCGCCCCTCGAAACGGGATCCAGTCAATGGCCTCCAGTTGAGCCAAAGAGCGATGGATGGTGGGCAGACTCAGGTGAGAATCTTGATCGGTATCTCCATGTCCGGGAAAGTGCTTGGGACAGGGGATCACCCCCGACTGTTGATAGCCTCGGATAGCGGCCAAGCCTAGCTCGCTCACTAAAACAGGATCCGATCCAAAAGCCCGATTGCCGATGATGGGGTTGGCAGGGTTGCTGTTGACATCCACCACGGGGGCAAAGTTGACATTGATGCCCAAAGCTAACAATTCTTGGGCCGTCGCCCTGGCCATCTCATCGGCCAGATCAGGGGATCCTGTGGCCCCCAACATCATGGCACTGGGGAAATGGGTGGCCGGAGTTGGCAGCCGTACCACCGATCCCCCCTCTTGATCGACGCTGACCAATAATGGAATCTGGCTCAACCCTTGGGCTTGCCCCACCAGCTCCCGAATCTGCTCTAGGTTCCTGAGATTGCCCGCAATGCTGTAAAGAATGATCCCCCCCACTTGGCAAGACTGAATCATCTGTTTGAGATGTGGGGAAACCTCGGATCCGGTAAAAAAGATCATGAACAACTGCCCAACTTTTGCCTCCACAGACATCTGAGCCAACTGTGTCTCAAGGTCATGAGTTAAAGCAGTGTTTAGAACTAAATTGGGATCCATCTTAGACCTAATTGGGTCAAAATTCCTGGAACATTTTATCTTACAGCGTTTCTAGGTCTTGTGAGG
>CAZODP010000075.1:7189-15978 GCA_964578595.1 uncultured bacterium | reverse complement strand
CCTATCGCTGGCCTAAGCCGAGATTACTCTCGATCCGTTTAGCGGCATAGGCCATGGCATAGCAACAGACAAAGTACACCACCCCCACAAAGAAAAGCACCTCTTTATGGGTGCCCAACCAGTTGGGATTGGTATACACCACTCGCCCGGATCCCAATAGATCGATCAGGCCAATGATAAACACCAATGAGGTGTCTTTGAATAGGGTCAGAAACTCATTCACCAGGGCAGGCACCGATACCCGTAACGCCTGTGGCAATACCACCAACAGAGTGATCTGAAAGGGATTGAGGCCCAGAGCACGAGCCGCCTCCACCTGTCCCCGCGACACCGATTGCAGCCCTCCTCGCACATCTTCGGCCACATAGACCGCCGTGAACAGAATAAAGCCCACCGCTGCCCTGATCAGCAGGTTCACACTGATCCCACCCAAAAAGAAGGGCACCAATAACCAAGCCGCAAACAAAATCGTCGTCAGTGGCACCCCTCGGAACAACTCAATCAGCACAGTGCAAAAGAACTTGATCACCGGCAGATTGGTATTGGCTCGCCCCAACGCCAACAGCACCCCAATCGGAAAGGCAATGATCAAGGCCGACGCTGCCAAGATCAAAGTCAACAATAATCCCGATAGTTGCTCCGCCCGTACCGACCGCAATTGAGGCAGATTCGATCCCAACAGCAATTCCAAGGCCACCGGTAGCACCACCGCCCAGATTAAAACCGTGCCCAGCCGCCAGGATCCCCGATTCCAAGCCAGACCTAAACCCGCAAACGTCAGCAGGGAGGATGCTGCTAGCCAGAGCTGTGATGGGCCGGCTGGGATCAGTGCTCCCAGACCCAGAGCCGCTGCCGCCAAAATCATGTATTGGCGCAACACCCCCCCCCAAGCTCCACCTGCGGATCCGAGGCTGGCCATCACCAGTCCCAGGACCAGCCAAACCCGCCACAACTGCTGCCGAGGATAGGTGCCACTGGCAAAGATTTTGAGGTTGGAGCTGATCACGGCCCAGTTGGCATCATTAACGGCCCAATCTCCAAAGCCGGTTGCCAGCCAAACCACAATGGCCCCCGATATCAGAGTCAACACTGTGCTCAGCCACGAATCGAACAGGTTTCGTTGCGCCCATTCCACCGGCCCTAGTTTCTGGGCGGGGGGACGCGCCAGGTCGGGGGAAGAAGAGGGAGACATCGTGGTCATGGTTCAACGCTCCACAAGTTTGACACGGCCATTCAGCCAGTTCATGCCATAGGACACCGACAAGCTCATCACCAGGTAGGCGGCCATGATGATGGCGAACATTTCGACTGAGCGGCCGGATTGGTTGATGATGGTGCTGCTGATATTAAACAGATCCGAGAAACCCACCGCGATGGCCAGACTGGAGTTTTTGATCAGGGTCAAATACTGGGTGTTAAGGGATGGCAGCATAATCCGCAAGGCCTGGGGCACAATCACCAGTCGAAAGGTATTGAGTTCCGATAGCCCCAAAGCCCGCGATGCCTCCCACTGTCCCCGTGCCACCGATAAAAAGGCCCCTCGCACCACCTCGGCGATGTAGCAACCGGTGTAGGTGACCAGACCCAACATCATGGCGGTAAACTCCACCGAAACCTGGCCGCCGCCGCGAAAATTGAAATTGCCCAGCACCGGAATATCCAGGGCCAGTGGCACCTGGGGCATCCAGACCCAACAGCCCAACCCCACCATTACCACCCCGGATCCGACAATGATGATCTGAGGGATCCCTTCCAGATCAGGTCGCCGCCGCCGCAATCGCCCATACAAGAGCCAGCCGGATCCCAGCATCAACAGCAGTGTGGGCAGGATCCACCAAGACGGCACCAAACTGGGGAAATTGAGACCCCGTTGGCTGACATAGAACAGATCAAAAAACGAGATACTATCGCGCACCCCCGGCAATCCCAACAACACCCCCTGATACCAAAACAAGATGATCAGCAGCACCGGCACATTCCGAAAGATCTCTGTGATCACGGTGGCCAGATTGCGGGCCAGCCAGTTACTCGACAGCCGCGCCACCCCCAGCATTAAGCCCATCACCGTCGCCAACACAATACTGACCACCGATAGCCAGAGGGTATTGACCACCCCCACCAAAAAAGCGGTGCGGTAACTGTTCGCAGGACTGTAGGGGGCAAACGACAGCGGCGACTCCGGGGCCAGCCACCAAAACAATCCTGCACTAGCCAGCAGAGCCAAAACCCCCAACAAGTTAGACATCACCGGTCCTAGAGCTATCGAGCGCAATAGATCCCCAAAGCTCTCAGCCCATCGAGGGATCCGCCGCAGAGGATGTCCGACCCCAAACAGCCATTGAACCGCCAACCCCACTCCAATCGGGATCCCCACCGCCGGGATCAGCCACCAACTGGGTTGAGGAGCCGCCCCTTCGGTAATACCAAAATTGGCTGAATTATCCAAAAAGCGAAACCCCAGCGACAATCCAGCTCTGGCCATCCCCCGCGACAAATTGCCCAACAAGAGCGACATCACCAGCACGGCTAGCCCCAAAAAAGCAGCCTGCAAGACCACCTTGAGGATCCGTTCATCCCGCCACCAGGGAGGCTTGGCTTGAGGTTCTAAAAAAGTCATAGTTTCGGCAGAGTATAAGTTATCAAAAAGGGGCCGAACAGTTCAGCCCCGTCAGAAATACTAATCCACCCAAATCGACCTGTTCCATCACTCAGGACTGGGCATCAAGCCAGAGGAACCAGGCGGATGATCCTCTAGGATGCAATCCCCAAAGGGCAATATCCTGGGCTTAGCAAAAGGGGGGGCTTGGCTGCGGGAATTTAACGGAAGGGCATGGCGTACTGAAGGCCACCCTCAGTGTAGGGACGGTTCAGGCCCCGGCTCACCCCCAATGGGGCCAGATGCCGCTCAAAGATTTCGCCATAGTTGCCGACACTGCTGATCACGGTGTAGGCCCAATCCGGCTCTAGCCCCAGCAGCTCCCCTAGGTTGCCATCCACCCCCAAAAACCGTTGAATATTGGGATCCTCAGACTCCAAAAACTGATCCACATTCTCGCTGGTGATACCCGCTTCCTCGGCATAAAACAGCGCATAGACCGTCCAATCCATGATGTCCGACCAGCTCTCATCCCCCTGAGCCACCAGCGGCCCCAAGGGTTCTTTAGAGATAATCTCTTCTAAAATGACGTGATCTTCTGGCACAGCCAAAGAGGCCCGTCGCGAGATCAGTGCACTCTGATCACTGGTAATGGCATCACAACGGCCCTCTTCATAGGCATTAAAGGAAGAATCATCCCCGTCAAAGGTGACAGGCGTAAACTCAATCTCCCGAGCGCGGAAGGTGTCTGCCAGATTCAGCTCAGTGGTGGTGCCTGCAATCACGCAGATGGTAGCCCCATCCAGCTCAGCCAGATCACTGATCCCCAGCTCAGCCCGAACCAAAAAGCCTTGGCCATCGAAGTAGGTGGTTGGCCCGTAGGTTACCCCCCATTCCCGGTCGCGGGTCAGCGTCCAGGTGGTGTTACGGCTCATGATGTCAATTTCGCCAGCCTGGATCGCCGACTGCCGGTTGGCCGCAGTCAAAAACACATACTGAATCGCGTCGGGATCCCCCAACACGGCTGCCGCCACCGCTCGACAGATATCAATATCAAAGCCCACATAATTTCCGTCTTCGTCCACATTGCCAAATCCCGGCAGAGCATTGTTGACCCCGCAGGTCAGTTCCCCCCGATCCTTAACCGCATCGGTGATGGTCTGAGCTGAGGCTGCATCAACCAGCGAGACCGCAGCCATAAGCGCAGCCCCCGACAGCGGCAGGAGCCGCTTGGCCCAGCTCAACACAGGCAAACCCAAGCTAGTGGTGTGTTCAGTCATGAAAAACTTCTCCATAGTGCTCAGTGAAAGGGGATTTTCTTGATGTTAGGTTACCGCTTCCCTTGATCGAAAATGTTGCATCAGATACAACTAAGAGGCAGGAAGGTAGGGAAGATTAACATGAAATTTAGTTTGCGGTTCCAAAATATCTTCAAATCTTAGCAACCTGCACATTTGGGGTTGCCTTCACACTTGGGGTTAAAGGATCAGGGATCCGAGTATGGGTTTTCGACTTAACTCATGATCTAGCCCACCCCTCACCCCGATTGGGATTCGCCCAGGTGATGATATGACAGAGTTTCAAGATTTAGCCCCAGATCCGTCTCTGAGGGTGTGGAACAGCAACATACTCATTGCCACTCAATAGATTTAAGACTATTTTTGCTGAAAGCCCCCTTGGAACCCTGTCCATGAGCAACACTCAACTTGACAATCCCACCCGTACCCAGTCTTCCACCCTGGATCCTGCCATCATTCGCTGCGAAGATGTTCACAAGTGGTATGGCGAGTTTCATGTGCTCAAAGGGGTGACCACCCAAGTGGGTCGAGGGGAAGTGGTGGTGGTCTGCGGCCCATCGGGATCCGGAAAGTCCACTTTTATTCGCACCATCAACCGCCTCGAAGAACATCAGCAGGGTCGCATCATCGTCGACGGAATTGAGCTAACCAGTGATCTGCGCAATATCGATGCCATCCGCAAAGAAGTGGGCATGGTGTTCCAACAGTTCAATTTGTTTCCGCATCTAACTGTGTTGCAAAACGTTACACTGGGGCCAATCAACGTCAAGAAAATAAAAAAACCTGAGGCCCAACAGCGGGCGATGGATCTGTTGGAGCGAGTGGGTATCGCTGAACAAGCCAGCAAATTTCCGGGGCAACTTTCGGGGGGGCAGCAGCAACGGGTGGCAATTGCCCGGGCGTTGGCCATGAGTCCGGCGGTGATGCTATTTGATGAACCCACCTCAGCCTTGGATCCGGAGATGATCAAAGAAGTGCTAGATGTGATGCGAGAGCTAGCTCAGTCAGGCATGACAATGGTATGTGTGACCCATGAGATGGGCTTTGCCCGCGAGGTAGCCGATCGGATCATCTTTTTTGATCGGGGCCAAATTGTAGAAGAAAACACTCCAAATGAGTTTTTTAACAATCCCAGAGAAGAACGGAGCAAGCTTTTTCTCTCGCAGATTTTGTCTCATTGAGGGTGAACCCTGATCTTGAACTTCTTGTTCTTAGATCTCTTGCTATTGAAGATCCTAAGTCTTGCTGATCTTGACCAATAAAGCCTCTAGGCTTCACCCGATGAAGCACATCTACGCTTAGCCCTACTAAAATTGAGGCAAGCCCCTGGGATCCAGTGGTGAGGACTGTCTTTGAGCTGAGTACCCAAAAGCGATGGCCTTTGTCTGGGGGATCCTAAGTGGGGTGGGAATCGCGGTGGCCTCTTATCTGGGCTGGCGATGGCACACCTATCACAAGCGCCGGCATTGGATGGCTCGTCTGGAGTCACTCCCAGGACTGAGCTTGCCCTCTTCAGACAAGGGTTTGTTGTGGATGCGTACTGACCTAGAAGATCAGATCATGGTTCACCTGCTCAAGCAGATCGAGCGGCAGCAAGTAGAGATTGAGTCTCTCACTGAGCACAGACAAGATTGGGAGATCCTGAGCGGACAACTGCCGTTGGGATTTATTCAGGTGGATCAAAATAATCTGGTGCTTCGCTGTAATAGTGTGGCTCAAAACCTCTTACGGATTGAAAATTGGCGGCCCAATATCAAAGTACTTTTGGAGTGGGTGCGATCCTATGAGCTGGATCAATTGGTGCAGCAAACTCGTCAACCCATGCTCAAAACATCCCCCAAAACAATCAAAAATAAACCGTCCAACAAACGGCCGATTCGACAAATGCGGGAGTGGGTGTTTTATCCCTCTGGTGGCGAAGGTAAGCCGGTGCCGATTCGGGGCTGGGCTATCCCTCTTTCTCAGGGGCAGGTGGCTCTGTTTTTGGAAGACCGCCTGGAGGCCAAAACCCTGGCTCAGCAGCGGGATCGTTGGGCCTCCGATGTAGCCCACGAACTCAAAACCCCCCTGACCTCAATCCGTTTGGTGGCAGAAACCCTGCAAAGCCGCGTGGATTCGGATTCTCGTTATTGGGTGGATCGCTTGCTCAACGAGATCATCCGCCTCAGTTGCTTGGTTCAAGACCTGCTCGAACTCAGTAGCCTCAATCTGGGATCCGCTGCAGCTCTGCAGATGCGCCCCATCAACCTTGTACCGCTGGTTCATCGAGCCTGGGACAGCCTGATCCCTCAATCTGAGCCGCGCCAGCAAACTCTGGCTTACGAAGGGCCGGAGGAGCTGCACCTCTGGGGGGACGAGCAGCGACTCTATCGACTGTTGCTCAATCTTTTGGATAACAGCATCAAATATGGCAAAATTGGCACCCCCGCCCACATCGTCCTGTCTGTTCAAAAGGGTATGGCGACCCTTGAGGTCTATGATCATGGCCCAGGACTGCGGGAGGATGCCTTTGGGGCTATCTTTGAGCCGTTTTATCGGACAGATACGGCCCGCGCCCGTAGCGAGGGAGGCACCGGACTGGGACTGGCTATTGTCAAGCAGATCATCGAAGCCCACGGTGGCACGGTCACCGCTGGCAACCATCCCGAAACGGGCGGCCTCTGGATCCGCTGTCTGCTCAAAACAAAGCCCCATCAGCCCTAGCCACTAAGCTAAATCTCAAACGGGATCCCTAATCGCAGCATCTGCCAGACCCGCCTGAAATGCTCTAGGGGGTAGAACAGGATCCCGAATATGGGTGCTTTCAGGTCATTTATGGCAGTATGGATCTTCTCATCCGGTGGATCCCATGCCCTCAGATCGTCCTACCCCTCGTCGCGGTTCATCTCGTCCTACCCCTCGATCAGGATCCTCTGCTGGACGATTTGGCAAAAAAGGTAAGTCTTTTGGCCCCTCTCAAAAGTCAAAGTCTCCAAAGCCTCGGTTTGAGGCCCGCGAGGACAAGGGCGGCTCAAGACCCCAGTCCAGCTCGGATCGGCCCAGACTTCGCGAGGATAGGGGCGACCGGCGTGAGGCTCCCTACCGCCCCAAGCAGCGGGATCAACGGGAATCCAGATCCCAGCATGCTAGCCCCCAAGAATCTGGGCAGCGGGGTAACCGATCATGGGATCCCAAACCCCGAGAGCAGCGAGAAAATCGCAACTTTGATTCCTCCCAACAGGGGGGATCCGACCGCAGGCGCACCCCGAACAGTGGTGGTGGCAAAAGTGGTATCAGCACAAGTAGCAATAGCAGAAGCGGGGCCGGATCCTTTCGCCCCTCGGGTAGTTTTGGCTCTGGTAGTTTCAAAGGGGACAGCTCCAAAAGAGATAGTTTTAAGGGGGGGGCGTTCAAAGCAGGAAAACCCCGGCGCCCTGGATCCAGACCTCAAGATCTCAGTAATCACCCCAGCGATCACAAGGCCAGCCCCATCCTCAAAAAAGGATCCACCCCCTTTCAGAAACCTGCTCAGGCAGCCGATCCTGAGTTAGACCAAGATTTCACCTGGGTGTCAGAAGAGGATCAGCGGGTGGCAGGCCAACGGTTTGGTAACCGCAAGATCGAACGCCAAGGGTTGGATCCCAGTGCCCAGGATCCTGACGGGACAGACCCAGAGCAATCTGATCTGATCTATGGCCGCCATAGTGTTTTAGCGGCATTGGAGGCCGGTAGCACCCTCAACCGCATCTGGGTGATCGCCCCTTTGAGATACCACCCCCGCTTTCATCCCCTGCTCGAAAGTGCCAAACAACGGGGCACCGTCATCGATGAGGTTACCCCCGCCCGCCTTAGTGACATTACCGACGGCAGTCATCATCAGGGCATCGCGGCCCAGGGCACCAGCTACACCTACACAGACCTGGAAGAACTGGCCGATACAGCCCTGCGGCAGTCCCCTCATCCGGTGATCATCATGGCAGACGGGATCCAGGATCCTCATAATTTGGGGGCGATTGCCCGTACCGCTGAGGCCATGGGGGCACAGGGGATGGTGATTCCGCAGCGGCGGGCGGTTGGGGTCAATTCCACTGTCCTCAAGGTGGCTGCTGGAGCTTTGACCACCCTTCCCATCGCCCGAGTGATCAACCTCAACCGCGCCCTCGAAACCCTCAAAGAAAAGGGCTTCTGGATCTATGGCACCGATGCCAGTGGCAGTCAGCCCATCCACACGATTGAGTTTTCGGGGCCGGTGGTCTTGGTGGTGGGAGCCGAAGGGGAAGGGATCAGCCTTTTGACCCAGCAGCGGTGCGATCTATTAGTAACGATTCCGTTACAGGGGCGCACCCAAAGTCTCAATGCCTCTGTGGCAGCAGGGATGGCCCTCTACGAAGTGTGCCGACAGCGGTGGCAGCGTACCCTCAAGCGCACTTAGGATCCGAAGTCTTAGGGTCTTCTCAATCCCCCAGATGGGTTTACCAGATGAATGCCAAGCGATGAAATCGACCATGCCCCCCCTGGTCAGAGGTGGGTCAACTATTGCATAATTTCTTAACAGAAGGCCGTGAGGGGAAAAGCCTGTGAACTTCTTTGCCAAAGCGTTGAGCGTTTTGCCCGGATTCGGAAAGTTCTGGATCGAGATCACCACATCTGAGCCAGCTTGCACCTATTACTTCGGCCCGTTCGACGCACAGCAAGAAGCCGTTCAGCACCAGGCTGCCTACGTCGCTGACCTAGAGGCTGAGGGAGCCAAAGGGATCCAGGTGAGCATCAGCCAACGTCGCCGCCCCGATCAGCTCACGGTTGAAAGGCCCCCCAGCCGCGTCTAAAGATCTGCGGTTGAGCTAGGCGAGCCATTTATCCCCCTTTGGGCTGAGTCAAATCGCCGTTAAGCATTTTTGATTGAACAATTTTTGATT
>CAZODP010000075.1:0-7089 GCA_964578595.1 uncultured bacterium | reverse complement strand
ATTTTTGATTCACCTGTTCTCCCTTTGCACGTTCCTTTGCATAGGTAAGCCATGCCCCCACTTGGAGTTAGTTTGCCTGAGTTGCTCTCGCAGGGTATGCGGTGGCTCTGGCTACTGGCCTTGGGGCTGGGGGGGGCTTGGGTCGGACTCAAGCTCAAAATGCCGGCGGGGGTATTGGTGGGATCCATGACTGCGGTGGGACTGGGGAATGGCCTGAGTGTGGTTTGGGGTCATCTGACCGTGCCGCCACTGCCCAGTTGGGTTGGGTTCGCACTTCAGTTGGGGCTGGGGATTACGCTGGGATCCAAGCTGTCGCCGGAGATGTTTGCAGCACTCAAGCATCTTTGGCAGCCGGTTTTGATCAGCACCACGGTTGCGATTTTAACTGGGATCCTTTCGGCATTGTGTCTGTCTCGGTGGTTGGGGATCGAGCAACTGACCGCCCTCCTCAGTACAGCTCCGGGGGGAATTTCGGGCATGAGCCTTTTGGCCTTGGATCTGGGTGCCCAAACCACAACAGTGGTGGTGATGCACTTGGCCCGTCTGATCACAGTGGTGGTGCTGGTGCCGCTTTTGGTCAAGATCCTGGTACAGCCTCCCCCCGTTACCTAACCGTTTGGGTTCGCTGATTTTGGGCCACAAGATCCCTGGACTTGCTAGGGTGAGAGTCCTTGGGTAAGAGGAAGGATCTATTGGCAGAAACGTTTACCATTCGTGGCGATAGCCCTCAGCCCTATCAGATCCAGCAGATTGTGCAACGATTGCGGCAGGGGGCCGTGATGCTCTATCCCACCGATACGGTATTTGCGATCGGGTGTGATGCCACCCATAGGCAGGCGGTGGAGAGGGTGCGGCAGCTCAAACGGCTGTCCAACCATAAACCCCTGACCTTTTTGTGTCCGTCTCTATCCCGGATCGCCACCTATGCTCAGGTGACGGATCCCGCCTATCGGCTGATGCGCAAGTTGATCCCAGGGCCTTATACCTTTCTCTTGCCTGCCACCAAGCTGGTGCCAAAGCTGGTTATGGATCCCAAACGCAAGACCACTGGGATCCGAGTGCCAGATCATCCCCTGTGTCAAGCACTGTTGCAGGAGCTGGATAATCCCATTATTTCTACCTCGGCAAAATTGGGGTCTGAGGATCCGGTGGCCTCACTGGGGTTGGATCCTGAAGAGCTGATCCGTTTGGGCAAGCAGGTGGATCTGGTCGTGGATAATCAGGATCCCTATGGCAGTCAGGTCTCAACGGTGCTGGATCTGACCGGAGAAATCCCACAGGTGGTGCGACAGGGCTTGGGATATGAGCAGGTGATGGCCTTATTGGGCCAAGATCACTAAAGAACTCAAGGGAAATAAAACGGCTCAAGTCAGGTTCAGCTCTAGGGCTAATTGTCGGCTGGGGGGTCAGAGGGCTATAACGAAGTGGAAAGGGCCTGTGCAATGGAGAACAACTGCATCATGCGCCAATTCAAATCTGAAGTGCATCAGTCTGCTTCGATTCCAGCTTCTTCAAATCCAAAGCCAACTGGATCCCTGCTGGAGGGCGTGATGGGGCAGGCTTCCACCTATTCTGGCCTAGACAAGTTGGCCTTGATGATGTTGATCATGCTGGGCGGCACCATGATTCATCTCAAATCTGCTGGGGATCTGCCCATAATGGTGGACTCAGCCGCCTCAGTTTTGATGGTTCAGATGATGATTGCCTGCCTATACTTTGCAAGACAGCCTATCTTGGCTCGCTTATCTCAGATCTCAGTTCGCCATTCTCAGGAGCCTACGCATCATGCGAAATAAACTTGTTGCGGCACTGCTTGCTTTTTTTGCCGGATCCTTTGGCATCCACAAGTTCTATTTGGGGGAAGGGTTGTCTGGGATCCTGTATTTACTCTTTTTTTGGACTTTGATTCCAGGTCTATTAAGTCTGTTTGATTGTATTTTTTTGCTGTTGATGCCCGATATGACCTTTGATGCCAAATACAATGGTCTGCAAACCACCACAAACTATACTCTTGAATCCACCAAAGATAAAGCAGAGGCCTTAACCGAACTCAAAGGTCTCTATGACCGAGGCATTATTACGGCGGGCGAGTATGAAGAAAAGCGGGTCAAGATCCTCAAATCCATCTGACTGGATCCTGCTGTAGACCTGTTGTGCCAGACATCCAAAATACTGCTAGAGATACAACTCCATGTCTTTGACACCGCTGCCCCAATCTTCAAATGCTGGCCGAGCTGGTTTGCAGTCTGATGAGTTAGCGACAGCTCCGACCCCCGGTTGGGTGTGGTGGGCCTGGGTGCCTGTCTTTGGATCCGCTGCTATGGTGTTTGCGGGCTATCGAACTCGGCTCAAGTCTTGGACTGTGGCTGGATTTGTGGCATTTTGGGCCAGCTTTCTGTCAGTTACTGTGATCTATTTACCCACTCTTGCGGGGTTAGTCTGGCTGGGGCAAATTGCCTTTGCTTGGCTCTATCGGCAAGACTACATTTTACGAACTGCACCCAAAGGAACCTACAAACCTAGAGATCGCCAAACGGCTGCTAAACTTGCCACAATTTATGGTTCTTCCGATATCAACAACATCTCCAAAGATGAAATGGTGAGCTTTTTGGGGATCCCAATTGTCTATGCCAATGTGATCGAAGAATTGCGAGAAGAGGGAGTTTGCTTCAACGATCTCGCAGAACTCAAAGATCTTGCTGGGATCCCTGGGGAATATCTTGACCATCTGTCTCCAATTTTAGCTTTTGGGGTACGGGCACAACAGATTCTCAATTACTCATGGCATCGCCTCAACACCTCATCGGTTGAGGAGTTGGTTATCTTTGGTCTTGAAGCCAATGTTGCTCAAAAAATAGTTCGAGAACGTACCCTCAACGGAACTTTCAAATCGGTTTTAGATGTAAAGCAGCGAACTGGGATCCCAGTCAATGGCTTTCGAGTAATCATTTAGGTGGGAATGGATTTGTCTCGAATAATCCTGGCACTGCCTTGATAGAAATAACCTAAAAATGACGGTGTTTTGACTGCTTCAAATGTTTCAAGGTGATCGATCTCAAAGCCTTCTGCTTGGATCAACCGATCCATAGGGCGACTCAGCTGACAGCCGTCCGCCAAGACTTTTTGAATTGGATCTAACCGTCGCTGCCACGTCTGAACCTGGGGAGAGGGATGAAGTCCATGCTCCAAAAACAAAAAGCATCCGTCTTGTTTAAGTACCCGCCGGATCTCTTGCAATGCTGAAGAAAGGTTGACAATACTACACAGTGTCCAAGTGCTGACCACAGTATCGAAGCTTTGGGAGCCAAAGGGTAGGTGTTGAGCATCCAATACCTGCAGATTGACCCGGATCCCAGAGTTTTGGATCCGTCGTTGAGCCAGTGGACTCATGCCAGGATTGACATCAATGGCGGCGATCTCACGGACAAAATCAGGGTAGCAAGGCAAATTAAGCCCCGTGCCAAAGCCGATTTCTAAAATGGATCCTCGCACCTGAGTCAACAGTTGACGGCGATAGCTCTCGTAGGTTGGATCCGACATGGCCAGTTCCAACAGTCGAGGAAACATGACCCTGCCATACCATCCCATCACGGATCCATCCTTTTAGATCGAGTTAGATCGGGTTTCGTGCCAACTTTTAGGTCAGTCCCTTGCGCAGGATCCCTTGGGTCAATGCGATGGAAACCACCACAAAAGCCACTAGTAATCCGATTGAGGATCCAAGGGTTAGATCACCGTAGGGCGCCTGTAACACCACATCCGTCAGCGACCAATCTGCCTGACGATAGATGTGCCGAATGGGTTCGATGGCATGGGTCAAAGGATTACAGCTAGCCACCCACTGTAACCAAGTGGGCATAAAACTGAGGGGAGCCAATGCCGTACTCGAAAAAATCAGCGGCAGATTAATCAAAAAAATGAAAGCTAGTAACTGTTGATGACCTGGCATCCCAAAGGCTAAGCCCAAACTCAACCCTGTAAAACCCAGCACCAGTAGTCCTACAATCGCCGCTACAATGCCCAAGCCAGCCAGATCGGGGATCCCCGCCCCCAGTAGATAAGAGGCTCCAATAATCACCGCCGTCTGCACCAAAGCCAACGTCACAATGTAGATGGCTGAGGCCAACACAATCGAAAAGCGAGAGGTCAGAGGAGCCACCAGCAACCGATTCAAAAAGCCAAACTCTCGATCAAAAATCACTGGCACCCCTGAATTGAGGGCACCCCCGAAGGCTGTGAATACAATGATGCCAGCCCCCAAAAATTGAGTATAGTCCTGCCCAGCCCCAAAAAATCCTGCCGGAGCCTTCTGAAAAAGGGCACCGAACAACAGCAACCACAACAGCGGCTGAATGATCCCCACCAACAAGGTTGTCGGACGACGTTGAAGCTGGATAAACCATCGTCGGGTCAGGGCAAAGGTTTCTTGCCAAAACTCAGGCGAAAAAATCCCAGGCAAGGATCCCTCCAGATCGGTGTCAGTGGCCTCTTGAGGAAAACCGGTGCTAGCCATGGGCTGAAAATCTCATAATCGTTTACCCTTAATCTTACTTAAAATGGAGTTGGATGGTCAAGTGGGATCGATGGTCAAGTGAGTTCTTGGGTTGATAGCTGAAGATGGCTGCCACATGATTTTCCACCTTCTCAGAAAAGGAAAACGTTTTATGGATATGTCTATTTATTCGCTGTCTAAAAGTGTTGTTTGAATCCTCTCAGCCGCATGTCTTTTCTGAGGGGCTTTAGGATCCAGCAAATTTATAGCCGACACCCCGAACCGTGAGAATGTACTGAGGCTGACTCGGATCCTTTTCTAGTTTTTTGCGAATCTGGCCGATATGAACATCCACAACTCGCTCATCGCCACCGTGATTAAAGTCCCAGACCTCTTGGATCAGTTGGGAGCGACGCAGCACCCGGCCAGGGGATCGGGCCAGGGCATAGAGCAGATCAAACTCCAGTGCAGTCAGGGCAATTGGATCCTCCCCTCGCTTGACCGAGCGACTTTCTAGGTCAATGGTCAGTCCACCGTGAATCAGCGGGGGTAAAGCAGGGGCGAGGGATCCCCGTTGGCGACGCAGCAAAGCGGCCACCCGTGCCTCGAGTTCGGGCAGATTGAAAGGCTTGGTCAGATAGTCATCGGCCCCCAAGCTAAAACCCATCAGCTTATCGGAAGCACTGACTCGACTGGTGAGCATCAAGATCAAAACCCCTGACCCTTGCAGCATCTGCTGACAGACCTCAAAGCCGCTCATATCCGGCAAATTGAGATCCAGCACCACCAACTGCGGCTGAAAGGTTTGGAGTAAGTCCAGGGCCTCGGTGCCATTGGCTGCCGTTTCCACACTGTACTCGCGTCGCTGCAAATATCGCAGCAGGAGAGTGCGAATGGACAGATCGTCATCAACAACCAGGATCCGAGGGGCACTCATGGGGCAGTCAGACGTCACAGGGTACTGAACAGGAATCAAGCGATGGATTCGATTTGTAGGATTTTTAGCTGGATTTGTCAATCTTTCACAGGTCTGACTCTAGTATGCAGCAATGGCCTTGGGAAATGGCAGGCAATGGCGGGGACAGGCTCAAGGTTAGGATAGAGAACATCTTGCTGCCCCTCTTGATCTTTAGCTAATTTTCAGCCATGACTGTGACTGCCCCCACTAGCGCGACTCACACCAGTACCACTTATGAGGCTGTGATTGGTCTTGAGACCCACTGCCAGCTCAATACCCAGACCAAACTCTTTTCCGCTAGTTCAGCGGCATTTGGGGCGGATCCCAATACCCACATCGACCCCATCTGTGTGGGGCTGCCAGGGACGCTGCCGGTCTTAAACGAGCGGGTGCTGGAGTATGCCGTCAAGCTGGGGCTGTCCCTGAACTGCGCCATTGCCCCCTACAGCAAATTTGACCGGAAGCAGTATTTTTATCCAGATTTACCCAAAAATTACCAAATTACCCAGTATGATCTGCCGATTGCAGAGCACGGCTGGATCCAGATTGACTATGAAAATGAGCAGGGGGAGCTGGTGACCAAGCGGATCGGCATTACCCGGATGCACATGGAGGAGGATGCGGGCAAGTTAGTCCATGCGGGGAGCGACCGCCTCGCGGGATCCACCCACTCACTGGTGGACTACAACCGGGCGGGGGTGCCGCTGGTGGAGATTGTCTCGGAGCCGGATCTGCGCTCAGGCCGGGAGGCGGCAGAATATGCCCAAGAACTTCAGCGCATTGTCCGCTACATCGGGGTCAGCGACGGCAATATGCAGGAGGGATCCCTGCGCTGTGATGTCAATATCTCCATTCGTCCGGCGGGATCCCCCACCTTTGGCACCAAGGTGGAGATCAAAAATATGAACTCCTTCAATGCCATCCAGCGGGCGATTGAGTACGAGATTAAGCGGCAGACCAAAGCGGTCGCATCCGGTGAGGCCATCATCCAAGAAACCCGCCTCTGGGATGAAAACGCCCAGCGCACCACCTCCATGCGCAAAAAAGAAGGATCCAGTGACTACCGCTATTTCCCGGAGCCAGACCTGCTGCCGGTGCGGTTGGCCCCCGATCAGATCGAAGCCTGGAAGGCCACCTTGCCCGAATTGCCTGCCCTCAAACGGGCCACCTACCGGGATCGCTATGGGCTATCGGCCTACGATGCCAGCTATCTCAGCGATGACCCGGCAACGGCAGCCTACTTTGAGGCAGTGGTGGCAACTGGAGCGGATCCCAAGGCAGCGGCCAACTGGATCATGAGTGATCTGGCCAGCTATCTCAACAGTGCCAAGCAATCCATCACCCAGATCGCGCTTCAGCCCCAGACCCTGGCGGAGCTGATCAGCCTGATTGGTGACGGCACCATCAGCGGCAAAATCGCTAAAGAGATCCTGCCAGAGTTGTTAGAAAAAGGCGGATCCGCTCGTGAGCTGGTAACGGCCAAGGGCTTGACCCAAATTTCTGATACGGGCGCACTGGAGGCGATGATCGACGAGGTGATCGAGGCCAGTCCCAGTCAGCTCGAACAGTATCGATCCGGCAAAACCAAGCTCTTAGGTTACTTTGTCGGCCAACTGATGAAAAAAACCCAGGGCCGAGC
>CAZODP010000074.1:14616-16293 GCA_964578595.1 uncultured bacterium | reverse complement strand
AAATGCACGAGATCCGCCAAGAGATCCGCGATCTCCGCCGCGACTTTTTAGAACATCGCTAACATAGAGCTAACCCGATAGGGATCCTGAAGATTATGTCCGAGCGCTTAGACCGAGCTGAAGCCATCCTGCTTACCGTTGCCGAACAGACCGCCGCCAACAGCAACGCCATATTGGGGATCCATCAGACTCTACAAACCTTCGCCCAAGACCAGGCCATCATCCATCAAACTCTACAAACCTTCGCCCAAGACCAGGCCATCATCAGTCAAACCCTACAAAACGTCTCTTCCATTTTGCAAGAGGTCTCAAGGGAAACCCGCCAAAACACCCGTGACATTGCCGACTTGCGTCTCAGCATTGCCGACTTGCGTCTCAGCATTGCCGACCTGCGGGTGGTGGTGGAGCAACAAAACCGATCCATCACCTATCTCCTCGGCCAGGACTGATTGCCGATGCCACCTGGTCATTCTCAAGAATCGTTAGGATAACATGAGAATCCTAATTCACCTCAGTCAGGCTCCAGGATCCTCAAACCAAGCCAATAAGTCAGCCTCTGAAGCAAAGTCCAACAAAGCCACCGCCAGATTTTCCAATTGACCCAGAGACAGAACACGGATCCGAGCTGCCAGATCAGGAGATAGGGATCCGAGCTTACGCTCAAGCTGCCGTAGAGTTAGTTGCAACTCACCCAGTTGAACTCCCTGTTGAAGCCCCTGCTCAAGCCCCTGCTCAAGCCCCTGTTGGATCCCTTGTTGAAGCCCCTGCTCAAGCCCTTGCCGTAGACCTTCCTGACGACCTTCTTTGAGAGCTTCGGCTCGCCACTCTTGATAGATCACTGATTCCCGCATATCTATCTCCTCCAAGATTTGCTTGATCACATCTTTGTTCAATACTAGCCCTGCCAAAACTGCCGTCGATGCTTTTAGATCCCCCTTGAGCTGCGGATCCGGTATCTGTTGAAGCTGGCCAGCGATCTGTTGTAGGGTGGCTTCCGGGTCTTGGTCACTTTGGGTCAACATTACAAAAGGCAAGAGACCTGGTAGGGCTGACAAAGAGGACGGATCCTGTTCCCAGAGCCGCAGCACCCCAAATCGGTGGCTCAGTTCATCAGCACGAAACTCCGTCTCAAACACCCACGAGGATCCGCTCCGGCGCAAATAAACCACGATCTGTTGCACCCGTCGCTGGGGATATTTGCGATAGAGACGCAGGCGATAATCCGCCATCCGAAAGGGCAACTGCGGATCCGGATCCGTTTGAAACTCAAGATGCAGGATCCGGTCGAGGGCACTGAGCAGAATCACAGAATCAGCCCGGATTGGCTCAGCCGACAGTTCGGTTGGATCCAATTGGGTCAGAGAAATCGGGGATCCAAGCAGCCATTGAGCAAATTGCTCGGGGAACCGCTCGACTAGATATTTGCAGACATTATCGTAGGCCATCGACTGACGATCAGTGGGAGACTTAACCCTAACAAGGAAAGGAGGTATGGGCTGACTAGAATAGGATCCAAAGGAATTAAGAAAAACCCATGACAGAACGTCTTGACCGCATTGAATCCATCCTAATGATAGTGGCGGAACAAACCGCCGAAAACTCCCGATCCATCGTTGGCACCCATCAAACCGTACAAGCCTTGGCTCAGGAGCAAGTTACCCTCAATCAAACCATGCA
>CAZODP010000074.1:4267-14516 GCA_964578595.1 uncultured bacterium | reverse complement strand
ATCAAACCGTACAAGCCTTGGCTCAGGAGCAAGTTACCCTCAATCAAACCATGCAGACCCTGGCTCAGGAGCAGGTCACCCTCAATCAGATCATGCAAACTCTGGCTCAAGAGCAGGTCACCCTCAATCAGATCATGCAAACTCTGGCTCAAGAGCAGGTCACCCTCAATCAAACCATTCAAGCTGTGGCTCAGCAGACCAGTCAAAATAGCCGGGATATTGCCGAATTGCGGGTCAGTATTGCTGAACTACGCGATGTGGTCGAGCAGCAGAACAGGGCCATCACCTACTTGATTAGCAAAGACTGAGGATCCGCCTCAGGTTCTAACTAAAAGATTGAAACTAAAAGATTGAGTAGAGAGTCTCTTAGCAATGCTGGCTCGACAAACATGGCAGTGGCTCAGGATCCTCACCTTTGGCTGGGTCGGGATCCTCACGCTTGTCATGGCTTGGTCGCCAGTCATCGCTAGCCGATTGGAGGCAACGCAGGATCCTCAAAACACCCTTCAACAGGGGATCCTGAGTTCGGAATGGCTGGATCGAGATCCTTTACTGCCAGATCCTTTTGTGGTGTTGCCGGAGGCCGGGATCCCTTTGTTGCAGCAGCCGTTTGAGGGACAGATACCGGCTAATCATTGGTTTGATCACAATCTTGACGCTACTTTTTTGACCCTAAAGGGGGAGATTTTTGAGCCGGATCCAGACCATCCTTGTGCCAAAGAATCGGGACATCGGGGCTATGATTGGCCGTTGCTACCCGGATCCCCTGTCTTGGCGGCAGCAGCAGGGCGAGTGACGGTGGCGCGTCCAGAACCGAGTTTCTTTTGCGAACATTTGGGCCAGGTCGTCCAGGGGTTGCGGGTGCGGATCCAGCATCAGGGATCCCCTTTGCAAACCTATGAAACCCTCTACGCCCACCTCCGTGCTATTGCGGTTCAAGAAGGAGAAGCGATTGCCGCAGGAGATGTGATTGGCTGGGCAGGGGATACGGGCTGTGCCACAGGATCCCATCTTCACTTTGAGGTGCGGCGATGGGGCCGGAATGGGCAGTCGATGCCGCTGGATCCCTATGGTTGGTGGGGACAAGGGCGGGATCCGTGGACAGGATCCGTCAGTTTGCCGCTGTGGAAAGCAGGGCAGGCTCCACCCTTAATAGGCTGTTGAAAATGGGCTGTTGAAGCGGAAGCCATCTAGCCGGGGGCAAATCAGCTCCCTGACACCATGACCCGATCCCGGCCTGCTAATTTAGCCCGATAGAGAGCAGCATCCGCCGCCTGTAGCAGGGCTTCACCGGTCACCCCATCCCGTGGAAATACTGCCACTCCAGCCGAAATCGTAAACGTAGGACTGGGAAATGTTTTGATGGTTTCTCGGATCTGTTCGGCCCGTTTTTCGGCAATGTTTAGAGGGGTATCCGGCAAAATCAAGACAATTTCTTCGCCCCCATACCGACAAACAATATCCGATGTGCGCACTTGTTTGAGCAAAAACTGACCGAGATAGCGCAAGACTTGATCTCCAACCGCATGGCCCAGCGAATCGTTAATCCGCTTAAAATAATCCACATCCAGCATGATCACACTCAAAAAGGTTTGATTGCGTTCTGAGCGATGGATCTCACGCTCTAGGGAGTCTTCCATATATCGACGATTGTAGAGACCTGTCAACGGATCCCGAATACTCTGGTGTTGTAGGGTTTCTCGGAGGCGGATATTGGCTAGGGCCAAAGACAAATGTTCAGCCGTATTCACCGCCAAGATTTGACGATTGGCATCCAACAGATCTGTGCTGTCTGTGCAAAAAAATAATAAGCCTAATGCTTCCCCTTGGGCCATTAAGGGAATACAGGCATATTGAGTCAGGGATCCCTCGATGTGCTGACATTGCAAGGGCGAATCCACCCCATTCACCAGGTGAGGTTTACCCAATCGCAAGGCCCAGCACTCCTGAGTCGCAAAAAGGGGTGCAGAACCTGACAGGGATCCCCAGCTAGCGGCTAATTCTAAGGTCTGATGATCTGGCTTACACCAAAACAAACTACCCGCAAAGTCTGGGAATAAAACCTTCATCTCCAACGCGATTACCTCTGCGGCCTCCTTGAGGGTGACACAGGCTTGGAGTAATTCGCTCATGCGGGTGAGCTGGGTCAATTCTCGGTTACGCTGTTCTAATTCAAATGACTTTTGTTGGATCTGCTGTTCAATTTGGCGACGTTCTTCCACTTCCCGTAGGGCTTGATCGCGCATCTCTCGATAGGCTTGGATCCGTTGGGTCAGATCAGTGACATCCTGCACAAAAACCAGTGCATAGTAGCCGGTCTTGTTCCAATTGGGTACCGCTGTGATGGTGGTGTGCTGAATCTGCTGTTGGGCATCGGGGGCCAGCGATGAAAAGATGGTTTGGTGCAGTTGAGATGAAAAAATCACCGGCGGCCCACCCCCAAAGACGGTCTCCAAACGGCTGGCATATTTACTCTGTTTGAGCAGGGGAAAGTGATCCCCAATCGCGGATCCCACCACGGTTTGCCAGCGACACTGGGTCCATTCTTCTAGTTGCCGATTCCAGTACAAAATCACAAAATCTTGCCGCAGCACACAGGATCCCACCGGCAGATGATCCAAAAACTCAAACTTAGACTTAACCCAATCCCATTCCGCCTGAGAAATGGAAGTGGACAGTTCAGCCGAGGGGTTTGAAGAGGGATGTCCGGAGGACATAGAGCTAGCCTTGTTCAGTCAATGTATCTTGGTATCTATGGTCAACAAATACTCAAAGAGCTAGGTCAAATTCCTGATCGAGCTTGGTCATCAGAATATCAAAATAGCCCACCTCAAAAATCAGCAGGATATTGCCGCAAACCTGCATCGATTGAATTAAAAATTGAGTTTGAGCAATCAAAAAAATCGCCTCAGGAGTCACGGATCCATTGAGCAAATCTTCGACGGATCCTTCGATGTAGAGCGGCAAATGATAGCTAAACCTTTCCTTGAGCAGATTACTAATGGACCCGATCACGCTGTTGATCACGATATTGCCCACCTCGGTGAGGGTGCCAATTTTTACGGAATCTAAATCGGGGGATCCGAGCACTTCATCCGTCAGAGCTGAGACCAGTTTGGAGGCACTTTCGGTGGGAAAGATCAGATGAGCTTTGCCCTCTAGGGATCCGGTAAAGGTCATGCGAACGGCGGCCAAATGCCCTTGCCCCAAAATAATCAACAACTCAGGACGGGCCTCTTGCGCCGAACAGATGCGGACAACAGGAACCTGCAGTGTGATGTGGGCACTGAGCATCTGATTGAGCACCCCAGCCGCATGGCCGACCCCAATGTTGATCACCTCTTGTAAGACATCCCGCTGATTTTCATCGAGGCGCATTTTTTCCAGTTGCGTTTCGTTCAGAGGCATTTGGGCAGGCTCCCAGCTTTGAGTCTGATTTGATCTGGTGAATACGGCAATAGATCAAAAAAGCGAGATCAAGTCAGGGATCGGAGTTTGCGACGACCCAACCGAAAGCTGAGGGCTTGGTTGATGGCCTGCTTAACTTTATCCGGGCTAGGGGGTTTGTGGATGACGGCGATAGCTCCCAGCTCCAGACATTGCTCCACCGACGTTTGTTGGATGTCAGCGGTGATCACCACCACGGGCGTATCCACCTTCAGTTCATTTAGGGCCTTGAGAAAGGCAAACCCATCCATATCGGGCATCAACAAGTCCAGCAAGATACAGGTGGGTTGGTGGGCCTGCACCTGCTCTAGCCCCTCCCGGCCATTGGCAGCCTCGTAGGTGGTGTGCCCCTCGGCTTGCAAGGCTCCGCAGATCATGCGGCGGGTCATTTTGGCATCATCAATCACCAGCACAGTTGCCACAATTACGCCCTCCTGTTATCGAGTTCTGTTCCAGAATTCTGCTGTCAGGTAGCCTGTCAAACCAGCCACAAGGTTACCTTCATTACTTATCCCTATCGGTAGGTTACCCAAAGCGGCAGGTCAACTCCATCAACCCCACCCATGCTATTTCTTTTCGGATCCCTGATATGTCATCCCAGCCAAAGGATCCCAGATCGGTTAGCTTAAAAAAATCTATTTCGTCCCCTGGATCTAAGACTGATATGAGAGACCTACTACAAGCCTGCCTCGCCGATGTGGATGGCTTTGTGGAGTTGCGCTACCACAGCAAAATCTTTCGCAGCCTGACTGCCGAAAAAGGCAAGATTGAGCGCACCAGTATCCGGCGGCGGTCTGGGGTTGGGATCCGAGTCTTAGAAGCGGGCACCTGGGGATTTGCCTCAACGGGCAAGCTGGATCCCGATTCGATCCGGCGGGGGATTGCGGATGCGCGCTTGGCGGCTCGGGCCAGTGCTGAGTATCGCCGTCACAAGTTGGGATCTCTGCCTGCGGTCAACCTAGCCCAGGGGGAGTTTGCTGAGCCGGGGATCGAGGAGATTTTAGACAAACCCTTGGAGGCCAAAATTGAGATGGCCTTGGCTGCTGAAGCTCATGCCCGGGGATCCAGTGCTCAGATCACCTCCGCCAGTTGCACCTACAACGAAATCTACGAAGAAAAAGCCATCGCCACCACCGATGGGGCCAATGTCAGTTTTCGGTTGGTGCGGCCTGAGTTTCGCATCTCCGCCATCGCCGAACAAGCGGGCCAGATGAGCAGCGGATCCGAGTCGATTGGGGTGACCGGGGGCTGGGCTTGTCTATTTCGCCAGGATCCGGCCCAGATGGCCGAAAAAGCTGCCGCCACAGCAGTGGATCTGCTCTCGGCCCGCCAGCCGGAGGGAGGTCGCAAAACGGTGATTTTGTCGCCGTCGATTGTGGGATTGCTGGTGCATGAGGCGATTGGCCATACGGTGGAGGCGGATTTTGTGCTGTCAGGATCCGTGGCGGCGGGCAAGTTGGGGCAGCGGGTGGCCAGCGATCTGGTGACGCTGTGCGATTCGGGTCACTCCGAGTACCACGGCGGGGCGGGCGGATCCATTCCTGTGGATGATGAGGGGGTGCCCAGCCAAAAGACCACTGTGATTGAGCGGGGGATTTTGAAGAGTTATCTGCACAACCGTGAAACAGCGGCCCATTTTGGGGTGGATCCCACCGGCAATGCCCGCGCCTGGGAATATGCCGACCAGCCCCTGATCCGGATGCGCAACACCTATATCGAACCCGGATCCCAAAGCCTAGACGAGATCATTGCCAGCACGCCGGATGGGTTTTATCTGGATGGTGCCCGCAATGGCCAGGCGGATGCAACGGCGGAGTTTATGTTTGGAGCGGAACGGGCCTACCGGATCAAAGATGGCAAGCTGGGGGAGCTGGTGCGGGGGGTGACCCTGACCGGCAATGCTTTTGAGGTGCTGCAAAGTGTGGATGCGATCTCTAGCGATTTTGTCTGGGATCTGGGATCCGGCCACTGTGGCAAAGGTCAGCCCGCCAAGGTGGATGCAGGCGGGCCGTATATCCGCTGTCAAGCGATTTTGGGGGGGCAACAGAGTTGATTGACTGATTGGGCCTTGGCATTCTCCAAAAGCTGGATCCAAAATCAAACCCATTGACATCAGCCATCCATCCATTGCCGCAATAAATTGGCCTGGGTCTTGGCGAGCAAGTCCAATTCGGGGGTTTTACCGGATCGCTCCAGCAGAGTTTTTTGCACCGTTTGCAGATCAAACAGGATCTCTCGGTGGGCCGGATCCCGGATCCAGCTCTGGAGCCAGGTGACTGCCACCAGCCGGATCCCAGCCGTTACCCCCTCCACCCGATGCAGATAAGCGGACGGATAGAGGATCCCAGCTCCAGCCGGCAGCTTAAACCACTGCTCCCCCTGGGTGCTCTCGATTACCAACTCTCCCCCCTGATAACCATCTGGATCGCTCAAAAAAAGCGTCAGAGATAAATCAGTGCGAATCGGATCGGCCCCCCCCATCAAAGCATTGTCCACATGGGTGCCATAGCTCATGCCAGGCCCATAGCGACTAAACAGCGGGGGCCGGATCCGTCTGGGATAAGCGGCGATCTGCACCAAAGGATTGCGGCTGAGGGCACGCACAACTAACGCTTGCAAGGATCCCAGGGTGCCCTGACTGTTTTCTTGGGCTTGGGTATTGTGCTTGACTTGGCGAGCTTGTCCCCCCGCCGTTGTGGCTCCATCCACAAAGGTCAGATCCGACAAAGATTGCACAATCGTTTGCACCTCTTGGGCAGAGACCAGATCCGCAATACAGAGCATGGAGCCAGGATCCTGAGAGACTACTGGGCCAATTGTCCCCATTCTTGGGGCAGCAGGTCAGCAACAATCTCAAACTCGCCATTGCCATCTGGGGTGACAATAAATGCGATCCCTTGTGGATCGGGATAGATGCCTGTGACCGCATCAAAGACATCATCATGGCCCACAATCACCGTGTTGGTGCCAGCGGCGGGCACTGTGGTCAAATAGGGCAGCAGACCCTCGCGCATCTGGGCCACTTGCTCTTCGGTGTATTCTTCGGCGGGGGCAAAGTTGAGATCGGCGGCTTTTTCGTATTGACCAAAGGCCAGATCAGCGGTCTGCCAAGCGCGGCAGTATTCACTGGAGTAAACCTCACCCACTGGGATCTGAGCTGCCTCAAATCCCGCCCCAATGGTTTTGGCATCCTGCCAACCCTGCTCGCTGAGGGTGCGCTGTGTCCCACAATTGCTCAGATCAAGATTGGGATCCGCCTGATCAGCGTAGTCTTCATCGGTCTGGGCATGGCGGAAAAAGATCACATGGCCCCCCGCTTGCAGAGCAGCCAGCAATTCGTCACCACTGAGTTTGTCATCGTAAGCAGCATAACTGCCGCCCCCTTCCCCTTCTTCACCCGCTTGGGCTAGCTCAAAGCTCCCCGCACCCGACAGATTAGATTCCGACAGATTAGACTCCGACAGATTAGGCTCCGGCTGAAGGGGTGCTGGTGACAGCGGCTCGTTGGTGACTGGAGAGGCCATCGCTGTGGCAGCAACGCCCGCCACCACACCCGACATCACCGAGGATCCGATCCCCACCCATAGCTTGATTCGATTTTGGTTGCTCATGTTTTGACTCCAATGCTTTTAATGCTTGTTCAGACTGATTGGCGATTAGTATTGGCTAGTATGGCCTGACTGATCTCAGTTTTTGCCATGATCTTAGCCAATGGCACCGGTGCTGGCGGCTTAGATTTTGCTTAATCACTCAGTTAATCGCCTAATGATTAACTAGATGACTTAAAGGATATCACGACTTTTGTTAGGAATTAGTTTTATTAACGATTGGATGAGGATCCTGTGTCTGCACGGGCAATTAGACCTGAGCTAATCCGGCTGTAAACCCGGGGGATCCGTGGTCACTGGTGCTAAGGTAGTGATATTTTTGTCAACTTTTTGCTGATCCCAGGCTTTTTTGCTACTTTTTCCCAAAAGAATCCCCCTTTGGGGGATAGGCTGAAATAACAAATTATGGCCGTCTATGAAGACAGGGATCAGTCGCTGGATCGGTAGGCAACCTTCTTCCCCACCCGGATCCAAGCTGGGGATCCCGTTGGGCTGGATCCTGATGGTGCCGTTGCTATTTCAGGGATGCTCGGTGCTGGCGGGGGTGGGCTATCTGGTCTATCGCCACCGTGATCAGGCCCTAGAGCAGATTTCGGATCGCCTTTTGGAGCGGTCTAGCGATCGGATCCAGGATTTTTTGGTGGCGGATGGGCGGTGGATCGTGGGGCTGCTGGAGGTGGGTCTGGGGCTGGGGCTGATCTACGGCATTTGGCTGACCTGGCGGATCCGGCGGGGTTTGGGGGAGATGACCACGGTGACTGAGGCGGTGACCTCTGGAAATCTGAATGTGGCGATCCCGGAGAGTTCGATCCGAGAAGTCCGAGCTTTTGCCCAATCTTTTCAAGCTATGCTCCTCTCGCTGCGGGAGGCCAAGCAGCTCCGCCAGGATTACACCCAGACCCTAGAGCAGGAGGTAACCCAAAAAACCGCCGATCTAGCTGAGCGCAAAGAGCTAGAGCTGGCCCTACGGGAGAGTCAGGCCCGATTCCACCGGATCTCAGATTCATCTCCGGCGGTGATCTATATCTTGATTGGCCATCCCGATGGATCCCTCAGCTTTGAGCACATCAGTCAAGCGGTGCAAGCCATTCATGGGGTTTCTCCTGAGCAGGTGCTAGCCCAACCGGATCTGTTGTATCGCCAGATCCATCCCGATGATCGGGCCGCTCATGCTGCTGCTATTCAACATTCTTTGGCAACTCTGGATCCCTTTATCCATGAGTGGCGGATCGTAGATGAATCGGGGGCGATCAAGTGGGTCAAATCCACCGCTCAACCTCAACCCCAGCCGAATGGAACGGTGGTCTGGTACGGAGTTGCTCTGGATGTCACCCGCCGCAAACAGACTGAAGATAAGCTCAGCCGGATCCTGGATAGCTCGCTGGATGGCATTATCCAATTTCGCGCCCTACGGGATCCGGATGGCACAATCCTCGACTTTATCTATCAGGTCTGTAACCCCGCCGCCTGTCGGTTGCTGAAATACACCGAAGCAGACTTGGTGGGGGCCAGACTTTTAGAGCGATTCCCAGGGATGGAGTCGCTGACTTTGATCGATCGGTTGATTGAGGTGGTCAATACCGGGCAGTCTTTTCGGCAGGATCTCTACTACGACCAGGATGAGCTGAGAGCTTGGTTTGAGATCGTCGCAGTCAAGTTGGGGGATGGGGTGGTGCTCACCTTTCGAGATATCACCCCAATCAAAGAGGCCCAAAATCGCCTCACCCAGCTCAACCAAGACCTGAACGAGCGAGTCGAGGAGCGCACCAATGCCCTGCGGATCCAGATGGAACGGGAGATGATCCTGCGCAATATCGTCCAATCTGTCCATAGCTCCCTAGATTTTGGTCAAGTCTTAAAAACCCTGCTCCAAGAGACCCAGCGGATCCTGGCTGCTGATCATCTGCTGGTCTATGGCTGGGATCCGGAGCGGGATCCAGACTATGCCCACTGTCTAACCGAAACCACCCGCGACAATGTAACTCACACCCAATTGGGTCGGCTGTCGGCGGGCTGGCATCAGCTTTTTGAGTCTGATCAACGACTGGTGCCGGATCCCAATCCGGCCTCGGCCCCACTCTATCGCTGGTTTGGGGATGTCTTGGCCATCAGTGATCGAGATCGGATCCAGTTGCAGGATCTGAGCTTTTCGCCGCTGATCCGCTTGATCAACCAACTGCCGACCCGTTCTGCTTTGCTTGCCCCGATCAAACCCGATGGGATCCTGTGGGGCTGGTTGGTGGTCTATCGTCATGCAGCCTCCAACTGGCAGGGCTGGGAGATGAAATTGCTGCAACAACTCAGCTTTCAAGCCGCCATCGCCTGTCGCCAATCCCAGCTCTATGCCGCCGCCCAAGCCCAAGTGCAGGAACTGGAAAAACTCAATCAGCTCAAGGATGATTTTCTCAGCACCGTCTCCCATGAGCTGCGCACCCCCATGTCCAATATCAAAATGGCCATCAGTCTACTGGAGATGAGCCTGACCCAACAGGGCCTGCTGACCGAGGATCCGCCCTCCCGTCTGGCCCGACACTTTGGTGTGCTCAAACAAGAAGCCCAAAGAGAGATCCAACTGATCAACGATCTACTGGAGTTTTCGCGCCTCGAAGCCGGGGCGGATCCGATCTCAGTCCAACCCCTAGATGTGGAGATATTTCTGGCTGAACTGATCCCCTCCTTTGCCGAAAAAGCCCAGCAAAACCAACAACACCTGCAACTCAAACTGACGGATCCAAGCCCCACGCTGTTCACCCATCCCCCCTATCTGGGTCGGATCCTGCAAGAATTGCTCCAAAATGCCTGCAAATACACCCCCCCCGGCGAATCGATCACCCTGGAGGCTGGTGCTGAGGATGGGTTGATGCGGTTCTCTGTCACCAATACCGGAGTTGAGATCCCCGCCTCAGAACAGACCCGCATTTTTGAACGGTTTTATCGCATCACCGGATCCGATCGCTGGAAACATGGGGGCACCGGTCTGGGGCTGGCCTTGGTCAAAGAATTGGCCGAACGCCTGGGGGGATCCATCGCGGTTGCCAGTCAACCCGGCTGGACACGATTCATCCTCAAGCTGCCCCTCAACCCTGCATCAGAGAAAAAGATAGAAAATTAGAGGTCGGGATCCGTGGCGGGTTCGCTGATATGGCCATGCTCGTAGGCATAGCGCACCAGTTGAGCACGGTTTTCTAACGAGA
>CAZODP010000074.1:0-4167 GCA_964578595.1 uncultured bacterium | reverse complement strand
ATATGGCCATGCTCGTAGGCATAGCGCACCAGTTGAGCACGGTTTTCTAACGAGAGCTTGCCCAAGATATTGGTGAGATGGGTCTGGACGGTGCGGGGGCTGATAAACAGGGTTTCCCCCACCTGCTTATTGGTGGCCCCCCGGATCACCTCCCGAAACACCCGTTCCTCGGCAGGAGTGAGGGGCAAAACCTCTGGCTTGGCCGGGGGATCCGATGCCATCACCGCCGCAGCGGGTTCAGATCGAGTGTTGGTTTGGATCAGGCGCATCATCTCCATCTGCATCCGGCGGGTGCGCTCAATCTGGGCCTCAATTTTGGCGGTCAGCTCCCGTGGCTCAAACGGTTTGGTCAGATAATCATCGGCCCCCAGCTCATAGCCCTGCACCCGAGCATCCACTTCCCCCCGCGATGACAAAAAAATAAACGGCACCAACTCCCCCACCCGCCGCTGCCGCAATTGCCGACAAAACTCAAAGCCATCCATATCCGGCATGACCACATCCGAGACCACCACATCAGGGTTATCGGTCGAAAATCGCTCCAATCCTTCTGCCCCGGACATGGCCGTAGAAACCTGATAGCCCTGATGAGACAGATGCCGACTCAAGGTCTTCAACGAAAGCTCGTCATCATCCACCAGAAGGATCCGTTTCATAGGTCAGGAAACACCAACGGTTCAGTCATAGCTTAATACCCCTCAAGGCAGAACACATCACCAAAGCTACGGTGGATCCCCTCAATATCGATACCTTTCAAGATCGATACCTCCCGACTCTGAAGAAGGATGGAATTAAGGGATTACAGATACCGGTTGCGATCGGGTTTGGCGGGATCCGTCCCCCAGTTGGCCGCTGTCATTGGCCCCCCAACACTGGATTGCATCACTCTCTAGCACAGCACAGGTGTGCAAATCCCCCGCCGTTATCAGTTTAGCGGTAGAAATCCCCGCCACCGTGACCGGAATCGAAGAGGAGCGATGGGATCCATTGCCCAATTGGCCCAGGGTATTGGCCCCCCAACACTTAATCGTTCCATTCTGTAATAGGGCACAGGCATGATAAAGCCCCGTCCTGATGGCCACCGCCTCCCGGATCCCATTGGCCAAGACAATCCGGCCTGCACTGGGCAACTCCCCATTGCCCAACTGCCCAAACTCATCGGATCCCCAGCAGGGCACCCGTCCATCCGTCAGCAGTCCACAGGTGAGGGTATCTCCCGCCGCCAGAGCCATCACCCCCCACATCCCCTCCAGCGGTTGCGGCAGATAGGATCCCTGACCAGGCCAGGTGCCGCCCCAACAGGCCACGCTAGTATCCGCCAATAGCGCACAGCTATGCCGGGATCCCGCCACCAAAGACCGAGCCGCTTGGGTCAGGCTCACCCGTGCTGGAGTTGAGGCCCGGATCCCCAGCCAGGTGCCCGCCCCGATCTGCCCCATCAAATTGGATCCCCAGCAATAGACTTGCCCACTCGGATCCAAAGCACAGGCGTGATCTTGACCCACACTGAGACTGACAACTTCTGAAAGATTTTCAATCATCTGCGGCTGCGGATCCTGGGCTGTCCAACATTTGACGGATCCTCCTGCCACACAGATGGTGGATCCCATCGCCGAGATCAGACGAGCTTCCGGGATCCCAGTCGAGATCCCAGTCATGGCCCCTGCGCCCCAACAACTGACCTGTCCATCAGATCGTAAGACGCACGTACTCTGGGATCCGGCGGCAATATCCACAATGGACTGAGCCTGAGCAGATCCTGCCATCAGTCCCAAAGCGATGAGGGATCCCCATTCCATCAAAATCTTCATCATTGCCAGCGCAGTTGATCTCAGCACCCCAGGCCCCAACTTTATCTTCAATCAGATTGAACCAAAGGTTTGAACCCCATGCTCATACTTCGATCCGATCCCGGTTTTTATTTTGGGCCAAGGTTTTTTCCAGATATTCAATGATGGATCCGGCCACATCCACCTGAGTGGCTACTTCGATCCCCTCTAGCCCCGGCGAAGAATTGACCTCAATCACCACCGGCCCATGATTAGACCGCAAAATATCCACCCCCGCCACCTTGAGTCCAATCGCTTTGGCGGCATCCACGGCGGTACTGCGTTCGGCAGAGGTGAGCTTGAGGGCGGTGGCGGTGCCCCCCCGATGGAGATTAGAGCGAAACTCCCCGGCGGCTCCCTGTCGTTTCATGGCGGCGATGACTCGATCCCCCACCACCAGACAGCGAATATCAGCCCCTTTGGCCTCTTTGATATATTCCTGCACCAGGATATTGGCATCCAACCCTCGAAAGGCCTCGATCACCGATTGGGCCGCTGTTGCGGTCTCTGCCAACACCACCCCGATCCCTTGGGTGCCCTCCAGCAGCTTGATCACCAGCGGTGCCCCCCCCACAATACTGAGCAGCCCATCGATGTCTTTGATGGAATGGGCAAACCCCGTCACCGGCAGGCCGATTCCCTTGCGAGCCAGCACCTGCAAACAGCGCAGTTTATCCCGTGACCGCGAGATCGCCTGGGATCCGTTGGCGGTCAGAACTTTCATCACCTCAAATTGCCGCACCACCGCCGTGCCATAAAAGGTTTTGGAGGCCCCAATCCGAGGCACGATGGCATCAAAGCCCTCCAGGGCATAGCCTTGGTAGATCATCTCAGGCCGCGAAGAGGTGATGTTCATGTAGCAGCGCAGGTAGTCAATCACATGCATTTGATGCCCCCGCTGTTCGCCCGCCTCTTTGAGCCGACGGGTGGAATAAAGCGAAGGCTTGCGAGAGAGGATGGCTATTTTCATAACAGTCAAAAAGGCTGAATTGGCAGCACTAGAATGCTAGCGGTTCATGATGATGATTGGATTAAGGCCCAAATCTCGGCTCTATCGGATTCAACATTACTGGAAAGCAGTGGGGATCCGATCTGTTTCGAGATTTATTGTCTCAGAGAGCTTCCCACTCTGCTGCTCCGAGACCAGATCCGAAACCAAAAAGGAGCGGTCCGGATCCACCCAAAACCGATCCCGCAGGGATTGCCGCCCCAACAGCAGCCGAAACCCCATGGATTTGCGATTGGTCAGGGTGATCTCAATCGGCCACTGGGATCCGTGAATCTGAATCGGGGTCAAGATCACAGGGCGGACTTCAGCATGGCCATTAGAACTGCGAATCTGCCGACGTTCCACCAGATCGGCCTCAATCAAGACGGTCTGCTGGGTATCCCGCTGATGGGGATGCACCCGAAACCTGACTCTAGGGTGACCGTCCTGTTCAAACAGATGAATATCCACCGCATGCAGGGCTGAGGTGCGGGCTCCAGTATCAATTTTAGCTTTGATCTGATGAAGTTTCAGATCCGGCAGATTCACCCATTCCCGCCAACCAATCAGGGGCAGGGGTGGCTTCAGAGCTGGGCGCGATAGGGATCCGGGTTTTGCCATTTAGCCAGAGGTTGCTGCTATTAGGGTGACAGAAGACCAGGCTCCTGTCGAGTCATAGCGGCGGATGATTTGCCGCAGGGTTCCCCTCTCCGGGATCCAGCCCAGGCTGATCTCAAAGCTGCGATCGCGATGTTGGGTGGGAATCGGCAGAGTGGTTGCCCCCCCCATCCACAGGGATCCGGGCAATAGATATTGGGGCATCTCAGTCCAGTTCAGATTTACCGGCTCGATGGTGGGCTGGTGGTCTTGATCTGTCAAGGTGACAGCCTCCCCCCGCCAGGATCCCAGCAGATCATCGCCAGTCAAAACCATCGGATCCAGCTCTGGCAGACCCTGTCGTGTTTCTAAAATGGTGGTCACGGTGGTCAAAGCACCCGCCTGGTCAAAGAGCTGCACCACCCGCGCCTTCTGCTCTTTCCACAAAAAACCTTGCTCCACCCCAAAGTCACTAAACGGAGCCAATTGCACCCGCCCATTGGAAAAGGATCCATCGCCAAAAAAGCGTAACCCCGCCGCATAGTTGCGATAGAGCCAGCCCATCGAAGCGTTGGATCCCTCAGTTTGAGTCGGATCCGCATCCATCGGCAGATAGGTATTGCGCTGATAAATCGCCCCAGGTTCGGGCTGGGTAAAGGTGATGATGCTGCGCTTTTGGGACTTGAGAGCCAGCGAGGATCCGTCATACTCCCGAAAGATCCCCCGCCAGGATCCGAGGTGGAGGGCGAGGGA
>CAZODP010000073.1:1556-16382 GCA_964578595.1 uncultured bacterium | reverse complement strand
ATCAGGGATCCAATCCCGGGTAGCGCATCACTTTTCTAGGGAGACCTGTCATGACAGATGAAGAACGTTTCGATAGATTGACCGATGCCATTGAGCGGGTAGCGGATGCCAGTGCCAGCGGGATCCGGGGCTTGCAGGAGGGTTTGCACACTCTGACCCAAGCCCAACTGGGCACCCAACAGCAACTGGGACTGATGGCCACAGAGATCCTTCGCTTAGGCCAACGGGTGGATCAGGTTTCTGCCCAGGTGGAGCAGGTGGTGGCCCGTGTGGATCAGCTCTCAGCCCAACAAGCCGCTATGCAACAGCGACAGGCCGAGCAGGATCAGCGATTTGATGTGCTCTTAGGGGAGATCCGTCATATTGTGCAGCGACTTGATCAGGGATCCAATCTCTAATCCAACCCATTCCCCACAGATCACCCCCATCGACAAACAACCGACAAACAACAGTCACACCGCCCATGGGCAAAGTTTATCTAATCGGTGCAGGCCCTGGGGATCCGGGCTTACTCACCGTCAAAGGCAAAGGGATCCTGACCCACTGCGATGTGGTGGTCTATGACGCTCTGGTCAGTCCAGCCATCTTGGATTTGGTGCCCCCTGAAGCTGTTCGTATCAATGCAGGCAAACGGCGCGGATCCCATACCCTGCTCCAAGATGAGATCACTGAGATTTTGATCGCTCAGGCCCAATGTTCTGCGGTGGTGGCTCGGCTCAAGGGGGGGGATCCGTTTGTGTTTGGCCGCGGCGGCGAAGAAATGCTGGCCCTGCAAGCCGCAGGCATTGAAGTGGAAATTATCCCCGGTGTCACCGCTGGGGTGGCGGTCCCTGCTTATGCCGGCATCCCGGTCACCCATCGCTCCCTCAGCTCGTCGGTGATGTTTGTAACGGGTCACGAATCCGTCGGCAAATATCAACCCAGCGTAGACTGGCAGGCCATTGCCAAAGCCGCCGATACCCTGGTGATCTACATGGGGATCCATAATTTGGCCACCATTACCCAAGAGCTTCAGAGGGGTGGACTGGCCCCAGAGACGCCGGTGGCAGTGATCCAGTGGGGCACAACTCCAGAGCAGACCACCCTGGTCACCACCCTGGGCCAGGTCTTGACGGCGGATCCCCATAGCTTGCAGCCGCCGGCCATTGTGGTGGTGGGACAAGTGGCCAGTCTAGGTCAGCCCGACTTGACAAACCTGTCAGGTATAATTCCACCAGTTTGATCCATTGGGATCCGGCTAGCAGAGACCCCAGGTGATCCATGAGGTGATCGATGGACTTTCAAGTGCGTGTGCGCAACACCCTCACCCCCAAAGGGGACAAGTTGGCCGTGATCCCCCTAGAGGGGCGATTTTCAGCCCAAGCTGCCTCCGAGGTGCGCCAAACCCTAAAGCAGGTGATTGACTTTGGCTATCCCAATCTGTTGATTGATCTGGCCCAGGTCACCTTTATGGACAGCACAGGATTGGGGGTCTTGGTTTCTACCCTACACAAGTGCCGCGCAGCCGGGGGCACCCTCTGTCTGTGCAATGTGCCTGAGGCGGTCAGCATGGTTCTGGAAATAGCCTCAATGGAGCAAGTCCTACTCACCTTTAGCAGCGTCAAAGCAGGCGTGATGCAATTTCCGGAGGTGGGCTAAATGGGTGGATCTCTAAAAACGCTCAACGGATCTCTCAACTTCTGGATCCCTTCCCACCACAGATGGCTCAAATAATGCCAGGATCAGATCAGACCCATCCTCAACCTTTCGTCAATTCTAAGGATCCCCATGGCAGAGCGCAGCGACCAGATTCGGGGCAGTGGCGGTGGCAACCCCAAGGACTACATGGATATGGCTACAGACCTGTTTAACCGCAAAACCAAACAGGGATCCGGCAAGCAGGTGACCGAGCGGGCTTCTTTTAGCAGTGCCGGCAACCCCAAAGCCTATCTTGAGATGGCTCAGGAGCTGCGCCGGGATTTCAATGCCAGGTCTTGACCGGTAGGTATCCCATTTCTAGGCCCAGTCATCCCGTTTGCTGAAACTCTCGGTGTAGACCGCATTGAGAGAACTGACGGTACGGCTATGGATCCGGCGGGTGATATCAAATAGCTCTGCCTCCGTCATCTCCAATGTCTGGAGGGCTGAGTCTAGGTCCTGCTGAATATCCCGCGCCCCCGGAAAGCCCATATAGCGGATCCGGAGACGGGCCAACTCCGTCAGCACCATAGCCCCATCGGGATCCCGCTTGAGATCAGCCAACACCTGGTTGAGCAGTTCCCGGTCGGTGGCATATTGCGGGTGTTGCTGGTCACGTACCGGATCCGGCATAGGTTTCTCCTAATCCACACCCCCCAGGAATCCCTATACTTTTGGTCTCAACTGGCAGGGACGATCACCTCTCTCCATCATATAATGAGAGAAAATGTTGCAAACTTTGAAGAGCGGGAGACGGCCCTCATGCCGACATTACCATCAATGCCCATGATCGAAACCCGCGCCGACCGGATGGTGCTCAATTTTGGCCCTCATCACCCCTCCATGCACGGGGTGTTGCGGCTGTTGGTCACCCTTGATGGCGAAGATGTGGCCGATTGTGAGCCGGTGATCGGCTACCTGCACCGAGGCATGGAAAAGATCGCCGAAAATCGAAGTGTTATCCAATACATCCCCTACACCTCCCGCTGGGATTATGGAGCCGGGATGTTCAATGAAGCCATCACGGTTAATGCTGCTGAGAAGCTGGCGGATGTGACAGTCCCCAAGCGAGCCAGCTATCTACGGGTGATCATGCTGGAGTTGACCCGGATCACCAATCACCTGCTCTGGCTTGGCCCCTTTTTGGCGGATCTGGGTGCCCAAACTCCTTTTCTCTACACCATGCGGGATCGGGAGTACATTCTCGATCTGTTTGAAGCAGTGACGGGGATGCGCCTGATCAATAACAACTACTTTCGGGTGGGGGGCGTCACGGTGGATCTGCCCTATGGCTGGGTGGATAAGGCGCTGGACTTTTGCGATTATTTCCCCGCCAAGATTGACGAGTATGAGCGGTTGATCACCAATAACCCCATTTTCCGCAATCGTTTGCAGGGGGTGGGGGTGATCAGTCGGCAGGAGGCCATCAACTGGGGGCTATCGGGGCCGATGTTGCGGGGATCCGGGGTCAAGTGGGATCTGCGCAAAGTGGATCATTACGAGTGCTATGACGATTTTGATTTTGAGGTGGCCTGGGATCCGGATGGGGATTGCTTGGCTCGCTATCGGGTGCGACTACAAGAAATGCGCCAGTGCATCAGGATCATCAAGCAGGCTCTCGAAACCTTGCCAGGCGGCCCGTTTGAAAACCTCGAAGCCAAGCGCATGTTTGAAGGCCCCAAATCGGAGTGGAACAAAGGGGATTACCAGTTCATCTCCAAGAAGACATCTCCCACTTTCAAGATCCCGTCAGGCGAAAACTATGTGCGGGTGGAGAGTGCCAAGGGCGAGCTGGGGATCTACCTGATCGGGGATAACAACACCAACCCCTGGCGTTGGAAGATCCGTCCACCCGGATTTGTTAACTTGCAGGTGTTGCCCCAACTGGTGCGAGGGATGAAGGTGGCCGATATGATTGCCATCTTGGGCAGTATCGATATCATCATGGGCGAAGTGGATCGCTGATGGATCCCGCTTATTTTGGAGTACTATCTAATTATTTTGAAACATAAAGACAGCCAGGATCCTAGCTCTGGCTGTCTTTAGAGTGTTATCCATCCAGTTCAATCTGCTCTCAGCTTACAGTCTGTTTATGCATCAAGGGGTACAGTACAAAGCCAGAAAATCTTTCTGTTCAGGAGTTTCAGCCTCTCAAGTGGTACCTATTTCACCTAAGTAGACTGTAGCTTTAACCAATTCAAAGAATTGCTTGTGAGTGATGGGTAGTTTTTGGGGGACATGGAGCAGAAAGGATATCACCATGGCATAGGAGGACAAAGCAGGGTAGATCTATTCTCAGTGCAGCCCAAAATCCCCGAAATCTCTGAAGTTGAATCTCTAAAGTCTGCGGGCACTGACCACACGAGGGATCCCGGCCAAATCTGGATGTTGTTGGATCTGATCATAAACCTGGGTCTTTTCAAGTTGGGCGCAAACCCAATCCGCTTGACCGATCATCAATTCGCAGGCCCACAGGGATCCGGGCTTAAGGTAATGGGGGGCGGTTGTAATCAAGTGTTGCAAAACCTCTGTCCCCTGCGGTCCACCATCTAGGGCCAGATGCGGCTCGTGCAGCCGGACTTCGGGCTGAAGGCGATCGATCTCTGCCGTGGGGATATAGGGAGGATTACTGACCAGCCCCCCCAACCCCCCAGCCCTGGATCCCAGCGGTTCAAACCAACAGCCCTGGATCAACTCAATCTGGGATCCCACCTGATAACGGTCGATATTCTGGGCGGCTACCTGGAGCGCCTCTGGACTTAGATCCACCGCCAGGATCCGTAGCTCAGGCCAGGCCCGTGCCAGCGCAATCGCAATCGCCCCAGAGCCGGTGCCCAGATCTAGCCAGGGATCCGTCGGGGGATGCTGGGTCAACCAGTCGAGGGCCACATCCACCAACAATTCCGTTTCGGGACGCGGGATCAACACCCCCGGATCCACCCGCAACGTCAAATCCCGCCACATCACCTCGCCCATGAGATAGTGCAACGGGATCCGTTGATCAAGGCGAGCTTGCCACAGTTCACTGCACAGCTTGTAGACCTCAGTCTGAAGGGAAACGGGCGGGATCCCTTGCAGTTGGTGCAATCGTTCCCAGCCTGCCCAGGCCAACAGCCGATCCACCTCAACCGGATCAATCCCTTGGACTTGAGCCTGCTGTCGAGCCTGCTGTCGCCACTGCACCCAGCTTGGGATCCTGTTCACAGACAGAGCGGGGGGCTACTGCAAGTTAAAGGCTTCAGGGTTTTGGGACTGCACAAATTGAATCGACTCGCGGGAGGGCACAAAGATGATCTTATTGACATCAGAATTGGAGTCCTCAAGCATCGAGTCCACCACCTGCTCCAGCGTGGTGACTTCCACACGGGTTTGGCCAGAGATGGCCGGATCAGTTTGTGCCCCCTGTTGTAACACCCGATCTAGATCCTGCTGGGCAAAGAAGAAGGGCACCACCTCTACACCACCCGATTCCAGCGTCAGATAGCCCTGATCCGATAAGCCATAAAACAGCGGTACACCAGGAAATTGGGCCAGATCCGCCTGCTGCTGTCGGGCCACAGTCAGAGCCGTTTGCAGATCCGAATTGCGGGGCACCACCTGAAAAATAATGTCATCACGTTGGCTCA
Organism: uncultured bacterium; assembly: GCA_964578595.1. Lineage (GTDB taxonomy): Bacteria > Cyanobacteriota > Cyanobacteriia > Thermostichales > Thermostichaceae > JAAUUM01. Next base: position 11,079 of record CAZODP010000073.1, on the reverse strand, counting down.
TCTGCTGCTCGGCCAACTCAAAGGCCTCTCCCAAGGGCACCGGGATTACCTGGGCACTGCTGCCGATATCAGGGTTAGTGGTGCGAACCTCCTGTAGAGATTGATCCGCTTGGGTTTTGTCGAGCCAAAAGCTAGCCACCTGGATGGTGCGGCCTTCCTGCTCGATATTGGCCAAGATCGGGGATCCGTCATTCGCCACAATCGTAAAGACTGGAACAATGTTGAGCCGCTCTGCCACAGCACTGCGGACTTCTGGAGCGGGAGTTGGGGTAGCGGCCTGGGCAAAAGCTGGCGTAGCGCCACCCCCCACGATGCCACCCATCAGGACAGCAATCAAACAAAAACGGTGCATAGGGTTCATACTAGGATCCTCCTGGGATACTGCGGTGCAAGTGCTAAGGGGTGAGACCTGTGTGGATAACAGTATCCCTGGGCAAGGGTACCATCGGTTTTAACTCTGAAGCTCAGGCTACGTCATCCAGTCTGGCTCTGTCGAGAGAGCATTACCCCCAATCAAGGTTCGCTTTTGCCCAGAGTCTTAACCTCCTCAACACTATATCCAGTGTCTTTGGTAAAGAGCAGCCACTAAATAAAGATTTTTCAACGATCCCAACTGGCAGCAGATCCGTAAGCTCCCATAAACTCCATTTAGGGACGGATCGGGCCGTTGTAAAGCACCTCTGTCCGAAAGCTGCCCTTATCCACCCGGATTTCACTTTCGATAGTCATGACGGTGGCACCAGGGGCAGCGCCCTGAAAGTTAAAGACCCAGTGATCCCCTTGATCCGTGTAGGGAGCTGCCAGTCCAGCGGTGTGCATGGCCATCTCAGCTCGGTAGTTTTGCAGACCACCGTTGTAAATTTCTGCCGCTTGGCGGGCTAGATTTTTGGCCCGGTTCAAATCCCGGCTGGAGTTGATGATCCCAGTGATGTCAGTTTCGCCGGATCCACTGGCGGGAGTGGGCAAGACCTCAAGATCCGTTGGCGCATGGCCCCCATCCGGCACAATGGGCACGGTGGGAATATCTGGATCCAGGGCTGGCCCATCCTGAACTGGGGTCAGGGTTTGAGATGGGGTGGGGGTTTGAGGTGTGGCGGGGTTTTGAGGTGTGGCGGGGACGGGGGCAGGAAGCTGCTCAATCTGAGACTGGTGAGGCTGAGACTGGTGAGGCTGAGTCTGGATGGGTTGAGTTGTGGGGGCAAACAGATGCTGTGGGTTGGCAGGGGCCAGCATCCCCAACCCAGCAGAGAGCAAGCCAACTCCAAAAATACTGATACGTTGCATCGGATCCATCCTTTTCGCTAATCTCAACAATCTCAACTGGATCTGTTTTGAGTTAATTTGAAGCTGGATGAAGAGCTTGCGTCCCTTGCACCAGCTTGACGGAAAATAGTAAACAAGATAACTTTCCCAATTTAGCGGTCTTGAGGAAGGCTTTGACAGCGGCCAAGGGGACAGGATCCTTTCAGCTATGGGCAGCAGGCACTTAGCTGGGTGGCGACAATTTGTGCCAGAGGAGGGATCCCGCAAGGCTATACTGAGCAACAGTGACAGACTTTGGGCGGGATGGCATTCTCCACACGATTGCCCCCACCCTCAACTGCCCTCAGACCCTTTAGCAACGTGATCAGGTTTGACGAGCATGGGCTTTTGGCGTGGCTTGTTTGGTTCCCCAGAGGCCGGCACTGTGGTCACTGGTGCAGCGGTCGAAGTGCTCCAGCAGCGGCCTGATCGGATTTTTTTTACCACCAATAGCGAGATCGATCTCTACGAGCTAGAAGAATTATGTGATGCGGTGGGGTGGTCGCGGCGGCCGATTCACAAAGTCCGCAAGGCCATTCAGCACAGTTTTTTGGTGGTGGGGATGTGGCAGCAGCAGGGTAGTTTCAAACGTTTGATCGGCTTTGCCCGGGCCACGTCAGATCATGCCTTTAATGCCACCCTCTGGGATGTGGTGGTGCATCCTGAGTTTCAGGGCAAGGGGCTGGGGCGTGCCCTGATGGACAAGGTGATCCGAGAGTTGCGCAGCCAGGATATCAGCAATATCACGCTGTTTGCGGATCGGGGGGTGGTGGAGTTTTATGAGCGGCTGGGCTTTACACCGGATCCAGAGGGGATCAAGGGGATGTTTTGGTATCCCAATCGCTAGATTTTTGATGACTGCAACCCTGAGGCAAGCTCAACCATGAAAGCCTATCCCACTGTGATTTTGCCGGGGTATCTGGCGGGATCCTCGGAGTATGAGCCGATCCGGCAGCAGCTCGAAGACTGGGGCTATCCGGCGCGGGTGGTGCCACTCAAGTCTCAAAACTGGCTGCCCACGGTGGGGGGCCGCTCGATTAACCCGATTTTGACCCGCTTGGATCAGACGATTCGGGCGGTACTGAAAGTCTTTGATGCCCCCAAAGTCAATATCGTTGCCCATTCAGCCGGGGGCTGGCTCAGCCGGATCTATTTGGGATCCGTGCCTTACTATGGCCAGGTCTGGGCCGGGCAGGAGCGGGTGGCCAGTCTGATTGCCTTGGGTACCCCCCACACCAGCCAGGAGCGGTGGACCCTGAAAAATCTCAACTTTGTCAATGACCACTATCCCGGATCCTATTGTCCGGGGGTGAACTATGTCTGTGTGGCGGGACGAGCGGTGCAGGGGCAAAAGCTGGGCTGGCAAGCGTGGCGGGCGGGCCAATGGAGCGGATCCACCTGGATTGCCTATGAGAGCTACAAACTCACCTGTGGTATCGGCGACACCTGGGGGGATGGCATCACCCCGATCATGGCAGCTCATTTGGAGGGGGCCACAAACCTGACCTTGGAGGGGGTCTATCACTCGCCCCGCCAACGCTGGTACGGATCCCCGGATGTAATCAAAGCCTGGATCGACCATCTCCAAGCCTAGGATCCCACTAGGATCCCAATCATCAACAATCCAAGACACCCTCAAAGCCCCTGCATGGCGGCACGGGTGGCGGCGGCGATCCCCTGGTCGGTGGCCCGAGGGATATGAAAATACCGGCCTCCCCCCAATTGGGTCAGCTCCTCTGTAAAACCGGAGGCCACAAACTTGCTCTGGGAATCAATTAACAAAAATCGGATCCCCAGGGCACGAATACGACCGGCGATATCCCGCAACTCTTGTTTGATATCAGGTTTGGGATCATCGGGCTGAGCCGTGCCCAGAGAACGACTGAGGGGGATATTGCCCCGGCCATCGGTGAGGGCCACCAGCATCACCTGCCCCACATCGCCACTGGACAGGGCATTGACTCCCGTGCGTACCGCCAGGGTCAGGGCATGGGCAAAGGGGGATCCACCGCCACAGGGGAGGGTCTCCAGACGGCGGCGAGCCAGTTCAATCGAACGGGTGGGGGGCAGCAAAACTTGGGCCTGTTCTCCTTGAAATGCAATCAAGGCGACTTTATCCCGGTTTTGGTAGGCCCCGGTCAGCAGTTGCAAAACAGCTCCTTTGGCGGACTGCATCCGGTTGAGGGCCATGGAGCCAGAAGCATCCACCACAAAGATCACCAGGGATCCGGCTTTGCGGGCCAGTCGTTTGGCGCGGATATCGGGCGTCTCCACAATCACATTGCGACCGGGAGACCGCTGACGTCGGGCTTTTTGGTAGGGGGCAGCGGCCCGAAGGGTGGCATCGACAGCAATGCGGGGATTGGATCCCTGGGGCAGGACGGGCTTGATATAACGGCCCCGATCTTGGCTGTAGACCAGACTGCGGGATCCGGATTTGCCCTGCTGGTTGAGAGATTGGGCAAACATCAATAGATCGGGATCCAGCCAGACACTTTCGGCCTCAAAAATAAACTCCTCTGGGATCTGGGCGGATTCGGGATCAGGAGAATCAGGTGGGGGATCCGCTGGGTCTTGGTCGTCCTGTTGCTCTTGTTGCTCTGGCGATTGCTCTTGGGACTGATTTTGAGATTGATCTGAAGGCTGATCTGGCGGCGGCGGTGGCGGTGGGGGCATCTGGTCGGGGGCCAAGCGGGAACGGGGGATCAAAACCAGTTGAGCCGCCTGCTGTAAATCCTCTGGATCCAAAAAGTCTCGACCCTCCAGGGCTGCCAATGCTTTGGCCACCTTGAGGGCAAATAGCTCCCCCCGATGTCCCTGCACCTGGCCGCGAATGGCTTCTTCCACCAGGTAGCGAATCTGTTCTGGCCGCGCCCGGACTCGACCTAGCCACTCCCGCGCCAGCACAATCTGGGTACGCAGATCCTCTAAGCCTGAGGTGTACTCTGTCAAAAACTGGGCCGGACTATCGGCAAACTGGGCCACCCGCTGTACCACCTCGATCCGGTCATCGAGGGTCATCTGGTTCTCAGCCGGTAGCACCACCGCCATTCGATCGAGCAAATGGGTGCGCAGGGATCCCTCTTCGGGGTTAAAGGTGGCAATCAGTAGGGGCCGACAGGGATGTTCTAGGCTGATCCCCTCCCGTTCAATTCGGTTGATTCCGTCGCTGACCACCGTCAGCAGCAGATTGGCGATCTCATCATCCAGCAGGTTGATCTCGTCCACATACAGCACCCCCCGATGGGCCGCCGCCAACAATCCCGGCTGAAACACCGGATCCCCCGTTTTGACAGACTCACTGACATCTATGGATCCCATCAATCGGTCGGCGGTCACCCCCAGCGGGATCTGCACAAATGGAGCTGGGATCACCCGTTGTGGCGGGTTTAAAGATGGATAGCGGGCTTGGGTGGCGGCTGTCCAGGTGGCGGGCTGAGCCGGATCCTCGTTGCACCAAGAGCCTTCGACAGTGTCAATGGGAGGCAGCAGGGCATGGATCCCCCGGGCCAGCACAGATTTGGCGGTGCCCCGTCGTCCAGCCATGGCAATCCCCCCCAAGCTCGGATCCACAGCCCCCAACAGGAGAGCCAGTTTGAGGGCTTGTTGTCCCACCACTGCCGTGATCGGAAAGTCACCCGCGCGCGATGAGGGAGATAAAAGCGTGGTCATGGTTGTGGATCCAGTGGACATAACAGTGCAACAGGAAATACTTCTCCCATTATCTGTGCAGACTTATTCGTGCAGGCTTATCGGTACATACGATTCGTGCCCCTTGCCCTGGGATCCGGCCTCCATTTGGGCTAACCCCCCCTTTTTCGCTAAACTTTGGCAAACAGCATCAGATCAGGATCCAGATTGACACTCATGCTGAACGTGATGGCTCGGTTTTTGAATAAGATTCTCTATCTGTTGCAAGAGACGCTGCTGGGGTTGCAGCGGGGCGGCTGGCTCAATTGGGCCGCTGTCAGCACCCTGACGGTGTTGCTGTTTTTGGTGGGGATCAGTTTGCAGTTGTCTTGGGGGCTGGATTCGACCGTGGCCTCACTGGGCACCCAGGTGGAGATTTCGGCCTATCTGACCCCAGAGGCGACCGGAGAGACCTTGGGGGAGCAGGTGCGGCAATGGCCCCATGTGGCTCAAGTGGAGGTGATTGGCCGCGACCAAGCCTGGCGAGACCTGCTGCGGGATATGGGCATCGAGGATCCTCAGGCGGTGTCTGAGCAACTGGGGGACAATCCTCTGGTGGATGCGTTGCGGATCCAAGCGGATAGCACTGATACCATCAGCCCACTGGCCCAACAGGTGGAACGACTGGAGGGCGTTGACGAGGTCTACTACGGCGACCAAGTGATCCGCCAATTGGGAGAGGTGCGGGATACGATTCGGCTGGGATCTTTAACCATCACTGGGGTATTGACCCTGACCACGGTGGCGGTGATTACGACCACGATTCGGCTGATTGTGATGGCTCGTCGCCGCGAGATTGAGGTGATGCGCTTGGTGGGGGCCACCTCGGCTTGGATCTATTTGCCCTTCATTTTGCAGGGATCTCTGTTTGGGCTGATGGGGGCGATGGGGGCCTGGGGCATGGTGGTGGGATCCCAGCAATTGTTGCAGGATGTGTTGTCGAAGTTGATCGCATTGCCCTTTTTGCGCATTACCAGCACCGATGGCCTGGAGGATTGGGTCTTGCCCGTGATTTTGCTGGGGATGGGCTTGTTTTTGGGGACAACTAGCAGCCTGATCGCTGTGCGCAAATCCGGTGCCCGTTGAGGTGCGGGTTGAGTGTTTTAGGCTAGTTTTTTTGTTCTACGACGGCTTCAGCGGCCAGCATCAGGGTTTCAATTTCAGCTAGCAGAGTTGGCTCCGCTGTGGCCCAGGATCCCCGCTGATGGGCTTCGAGCAGTCGTTCCCCCATATCCCGCATCGCCCAGGGATTGTGTGCCATCACAAAAGCATGGACATCGGGATCCAGCAGATAGGCCCTCGCCACCCCTTCATACATAAAGTCCGGCACACAGCGGGCGGTGACATCGTAGGCAAACAAATAATCCACGGTTGCCGCCAACTCAAAGGCCCCTTTGTAGCCATGTCGCATCACCCCCCGGATCCATTTGGGATTGACCACCCGCGAGCGATAGACCCGGTCGATCTCTTGGCTCAGGGAGCGGATTTTGAGGTTGTCTGGCCGACTGTGATCCCCAAAATAAGCTCTGGGATCCTGGCCTGAGAGGGTGCGGACGGCTGCGATCAATCCCCCCTGAAATTGGTAGTAATCATCCGAATCCAACAGATCGTGTTCGCGGTTGTCTTGGTTGTGCAGCACGATTTGCAGATCCCGCAGTTGTCGCTCCAGACAGTCGGGGGCCGCTTGGCCGTCACCTGCTCCGGTATAGGCATAGCCGCTCCAGTGCAGATAGGCCCGGGCTAGGTCTTGATCACTAGTCCAGTTTTGGGACTCGATCAGCCCCTGTAATCCGGCCCCATAGGCCCCAGGCTTGGATCCAAAGATCCGCAGTCGAGATCGCTGCTTGGCTCGCTCTGGCAAGAGTCCCTGTTGTTGCCAGTGCTGGGCTTCTTGATCGGTTTTGGCCCGCAGGGGATTGAGATCCGGATCCTCAGCTAGATCCGCCACCACCTGCACGGCTCGGTCAAACAGCGAGATCAAGTGGGGAAACGCATCTCGAAAAAACCCTGAGATCCGCAGGGTCACATCCACCCGGGGCCGTCCCAAAGCCTCCAGCGGTAGCACTTCGATATCCACCACCCGCCGCCCGGATCCCTGCCAGACCGGACGCACCCCCAATAACGCCAAGGCTTCGGCCCAGTCATCCCCCCCGGTGCGCATCGTGGCCGTCCCCCAGACCGATAAACCCAATCGGCGAGGGTACTCTCCTTCTTCTTGGACATAGCGTTCGATCACCTGCTCTGCTGCCCGTGAGCCGATCCGCCAAGCGGTTTCGGTTGGGATCCCGCGCGTGTCAACTGAATAAAAATTACGTCCGGTGGGCAGTACCTCCAGCCGTCCTCGTGTCGGTGCCCCAGAGGGGCCGCTGCTGATATGCCCCCCCGCCAAGCCCTGTAAAAGCTGCTCGATCTCTGCCGGGGTTTGCCGGACTCGGGGCAGTAAATCCTGCTCGATCCAGCCCAACACCTGCCGAGCCTGGGGGCCAGGGGGGGGATCATAGGGGATCCCGTCCAGCAACTGCTCCAGCCAGAGAGCCGCTTGGGTTTCAAGGGCTGCAACTGCATCTCCGATCCGCTGCCAGTCTGGGGTTGGCCCAGATTTTGGAGGACGCTCAGGAGAAGGCTCAAACCGCTTCATCGGGCCAGGATCCGTCACAAAACTTGTGTGAAAGTGTTAACTACGGTAACCTAACCTGAGGTAACACTCACCACCCCCAAACTAGCAGCCTCAAATGCCCACGGGCTGAGGATCCCAGCTACTTTTGGTTTTCTCTTCTATGTTCCCGATTGAGTGAGGAGACTTCCTTGAAGCCATCAACGACAGGCCAGCCCGGTCGTGAGCCGCTCTGGGCTGCCCACCGAACCCGCAGTGCTGCCGTGCGCGCTGCCGAAATTCTAGGAACCTGCGATGAAGTGCTGCTTGATCAGGGTCAAGCTCCCAACACCGGATCCCTTCAGGAAGATGGTTCTACCCTCGCTCAGGCCAGCTCAAGTCTGGATGACGCTGATCACACTTATGCTGATCCCGCAGAACTGCTAGGGGACTGGGACAGCTATGCAGCCTATGCCGAACTCAATCACTTTTTCCTGGAGCCGACTTTTATCCAGCGTCAGCGTGGATCCCGCCTTTCTGAGTGGGGACATGGGTTACCCAAATCGCTCGAAGATCTTCGCCTGATTGATCTGCGTTTGATCGATCCGCGTCTGATTAGGGGTGGGCTTTCGTGGGTGGGGGCACTATTGGGCCTGGCGGGGGTATGGGGAGCGTTTGATCTGCTCCAAAAGCCGCAGGATCCGGTCATGGAAGTGGTGTTGCCCTCCCGGCAGCTTTTGACAGCGGTGCTGCAACAAAACTATGCCGAGAAATTGGCGGCGGCCTCGGCTGCCCTCGAAGCGGGGGAATTGCTGACCGAGACCCAAAGACCGGGCATCATTCGCCATACCGTTGAGGCTGGGGATACCCTCTGGCTTTTGACCCGCCGCTATCAGGTGGATGCGGCTGCTATTGCTATCCCCAACCAGATCACCGCAGCGACTGAGCTAGAAGCTGGGCAAGAACTGCTGATCCCAGGGGAATCGGGACTGATTGTGCTGGTCAAGCCGGGGGATACTCTCGAAGGGATCGCTAGCCGCTACCGGGTGTCGCTAGGGGACATCATCCGCGCGACTCAGCTCACCAATCCCAATTGGCTCCAAATTGGTCAGCCGCTCTTGGTGCCTGGGGATCTGAGGGAATTACTGAGGGCTGAACGAGGCCTTCCGGTTGAAGATCAGGTTCAGATGAGTGAATCTACGGATGCGGATCCCACCCAGCCTGCCGTCTACCGGATCCAATCGGGGGACACTGTCGAAGCGATTGCTCGTCGGTTTGGGGTGAGCGAGCGGGATCTGCTGGCTCTGAATCAGCCCCTCAATCCCACCCTGCTTCAGATCGGGCAAGAATTGCGGATCCCGGTGGTTGAGACCATTGAGCCGGTGGTTCAACAGCCAGCAGAGGATCTCAACCAGGATCCGGGCCTGGTTGATGCTGAACCCAGTGACATTGAACCCAGTGACATTGAACCCAGTGACATTGAACCCAGTGACATTGAACCCAATGATAGGGGAGCTGAACCGCCGCAACCGATTGTGGATGTCACCATCAGTGAAGCTCGGATCCATCGAATTGAGGCAGGGGATGCGATTGAGATTTTGGCTCGTCGCTATGGGGTGAGTGAGCAGGCCATTCTTGACGCTAACCCTGGGGTCAATCCTCGCCTGCTGCAACTGGGGCAAGACCTGCGGATCCCTGGCACCTTTGAGCAGGTTTCACCCTCAGCTTCACAGGTGGCAACTCAACAGCCAGCAGCTCTACAGTCAGCAGATGATGAGCCGGATCCCGATCAGGCTACGGATCCCCCGACTGAGCCAGCAGTTATTGCGACTCCTGGGCCAGCTCTCAGTCCAGAGGATGCTCCCCTTAGACCCCAGAGCCATCGGATCCAGGCTGGTGACACCATCGAAGTGTTGGCCCGTCGGTATGGGGTCAGCG
>CAZODP010000073.1:0-1456 GCA_964578595.1 uncultured bacterium | reverse complement strand
CGGATCCAGGCTGGTGACACCATCGAAGTGTTGGCCCGTCGGTATGGGGTCAGCGAACAAGCGATTTTGGCGGCCAATCAGCCCATCAACCCGCGTCTGTTGCAACTGGGCCAACCGATCCAGATCCCTGGTGCCACCGCAGAGGCCGAGGTCTTGCTTGTGGACGATGGGGCCACCACCCGGATCCATACGGTTCGATCTGGCGACACCATTGAGCGGATTGCGGCCATCTATGGCGTGACCCAAGCCGGGATCATCCAACTGAACCGACTGAGTAACCCCGGTTGGTTGCGGGTGGGCCAAGAGCTTGAGATCCCATCTTCGGGTGTCGTGGCGGCTGAACCAGAGCCAACGCCGACTCCTTCCCCCACGCCATCCCCTGAGGCGGTGGCCACTCCAGAGCCAACCCCAACCCCAGAGCCAACCCCAACCCCTGAAGCAGTTGTAGAACCCACTCTGGATCCTGTGCCCGAACTTGTGGAAACCCCGGATCCTGTGGATTTACCCGCTCCAGTTGCAGAAACAGAAGACCTATCGTTGCAACCGGAACCGGATCCTCTACCCGAAGTAGAGCTGCCCGAAGTAGAAGCACAGGCGGATCCAGTCGAGACACCCTTGGCAGAAGCAGATCTTAGTGAACCCGCTCCAGATCAGCCGGATGCGGCCCCTACCCCAGCCGTGCTGCCGGATCCAGATCCGCCGGTGACGGCTGCAGACTTTCAACAAGACCCAGAGCCGGATCCAGTCAATCCAGTTGAAGGGGCTACCCATACGGTTCGTCCCGGCGAAACGCTGCGGGTGATCGCGGCTCGTTATGGGGTCTCTCAGCAAGCGATTGCCCAAGCCAACTTGATGCCCAATCCCAACCTGCTCCAAGCCGGTCAGAACCTGCGTATCCCTGGAGCCAATCAGGTGCCGGCCCCCGAAGCTCCCCCCCAAGCTGCGAGTACCGGTCGCTTTGTCTGGCCCGTTGAAGGACGCGTCACGTCTGGTTTTGGCTGGCGGCGGGGCCGGATCCATGCCGGGGTGGACATTCCAGGCCCAGTGGGATCCCCGATTGTGGCGGTGATGGATGGAGAAGTGATCTTTGCTGCCTTTGGGCGCGATGGCTATGGCAACCGGGTCGATATCCGCCACCCCAACGGCCTCGTCACCCGCTACGCCCACGGTCACCAGATCTATGTGTCGGCAGGGCAGTGGGTGCAACAGGGGCAGGTGATCATGAGTCGCGGCAACACGGGCTGGAGTACCGGCCCCCACCTTCACTTTGAGGTCAGACCGGGCGGTGGCGCAGCCGTGGATCCAATGCCTTACTTGCGCTGAACGTTACCCCTCTCATTGACGTCTCTCTCTGACATCTCTCTCTGGGGATCCACAGCCGGATGGGCAGTGGTGAATGGATAACACCCTGTTGATCCCGTTTGGGATGCCACCTCTAGCGACTACGCTGAGGGGG
>CAZODP010000072.1:14616-16466 GCA_964578595.1 uncultured bacterium | reverse complement strand
TCAGGGCTGTAGAGCTTATCAGGCAGGCTTTCTAGCTCCTCTGTCACCCCCTCAGGTTGCTGACTCTTGTGAGGTATGGACCTAAGCTAAGATCCTTAGCGGTCATGAACTAAGGTATCTCACCTGCATCGAACGCCATAGACCCAATTCGTTAAAACGATGATCAAGAAACGTTCTCCCTATCAGCCGTTCCTCCTGCGGGTTTTGCATGGTTTGACGGGGCTGTTCCTGATTGCCGCCATTCTGACGGCCTACTGGACTTACGACACCTACGACGGGCGATGGGGACGCATTCCCCTGCCCGCTTATCAAGATATTGAGGGTATCCACGGCACCTTTGGATTATGGACTTTGCTGGTATTTCCAGCATTTGTGCTCTACGCCTTTCACCGGGGCCAGAAGCGGCTGATGCAGGCTGATGCTCTGATCAAGCTAACTCAAATGGGCAAACCCATCTGGTGGTACACGTTGAATCGTGTGACCAATACCCTGACCTTGATGGCGTTAACCTTTGCCCTGTTCAGCGGTAAAATGATGGATGAAACCTGGTTGCCCAAAGGAGAGCTACATCACGGTTGGTACTACGCTCACCTAGTGTCGTGGGTAGCGATGGTGGCTGCGATCGCATTGCATCTTTTGATGAATGCCAAAGTGGGTGGCTCTCCATTACTCCTCTCTATGCTGGCCTGGCAGTTTCGTGACAAAGATAGTCCCACCCTCTGGCCAGCTCATATCTCTCAGTGGTGGGCACAGGTTCAGCAAGGAGCTTGGACAAGTTGGTTCCAACCGATGACAGCGATGATCATCCTAGAAGTTTCAATTTTGGTGAGTATTGTTGCTGCCTGGATTATTCCACTGTTGAAGTACTAGCCTCAAATGTCAAGGGGGAAAAGGTCAAGGGAAAATTGGCAAAGACTGTTCATCATCCTTGCTTTCCCTTTGAATGGCTGATGAAGCACCTTTCAGCACCTTGACCTGTAGCAGTCAACCCCTCGTTAGAGCAGACGGCACAAACGTTCACGAACGTTACAGCGTTTCTAAGTCTTGTGCGGTGCAGACCCAAGTATCGAAAACGCCCTATCAAACACACTCAATCTGTAGGAAGTTGCGATGGATGTGATTCCGGCCATTGATCTGTTGGGGGGGCGATGTGTGCGCCTCTACCAGGGGGATTACGACCAAGCCGAAACGGTGGGAACGGATCCGATCGCTCAGGCTCGGATCTGGGCCGACCAAGGGGCCACCCGGATCCATATCGTTGATCTCGATGGGGCCAAGCGCGGGGATCCCGTCAATCATCGGGTGATTTGCCAAATTGCCCAGGATCTAGCCATTCCCATCCAGGTGGGAGGCGGGATCCGCTCGTTAGACAGTGCTCAATCCCTGCTGGGATCCGGGGTCAATCAGGTGATTATGGGCACTTTGGCGGTGGAGCAACCGCAGCTATTGGCCCAGATGTGTGAGCAGTATCCCGGTCGGGTGATTGTGGGCATCGATGCTCGGTCGGGCCGGGTGGCCACACGGGGATGGGTGGACACCAGTCAGATCCAGGCCACCGAACTGGTTGAAAAAGTAGCCCAATTGGGGGCCGCTGCTATTATTTACACCGATATTCAACGGGATGGCACCTTGCAGGGGCCTAATCTGGATCAGTTGCGTGCTGTGGCCCGCATCAGTCAGATCCCGGTGATGGCCTCTGGTGGCATCGGCAGCCTGACGGATCTGCTCTCGTTGCTGACCCTAGAACCTCTGGGGGTGACAGGGGTGATTGTGGGCAAAGCCCTCTATGCCGAAGCCTTTTCGTTGTCTCAAGCTCTGCGGGCGGTCGGATCCGGGCGGTGGCAAGATGT
>CAZODP010000072.1:11125-14516 GCA_964578595.1 uncultured bacterium | reverse complement strand
AAACAAAAGCAGGGAAACAAAAGCAGGGAAACAACCTCCCATGGATCTGTTGACTCAAATGCAGGTGGCCAATAATGTCTTGCAAAAACTGGTCACCTTGGGGGCGATTCCTCCCACAGATCCCTGGCATGGGGCAGCGGATCGGTGCATAGAAATTGCCCAAGCCTTGGCCACAGCTCTAGTGGAAGAGATGGGGGCAGCCAGTGTTCAGGTTTGGTCTTATCACCCCCAGGATGGATCCTATGAAAAGATTGCGCAAGCGGGATCCATTGAACCTGGCGGCCTCAATCGCCTCGAACCCGATGACACCCCCCTGGGAAAAGTGGTCAAGAAAGGGGATCCGATCCTCAGTAACAACCTACTAGCAGAACCTTGGCTGCGGCCTGTCTCGCAAATCTGGTTTCAGCAAGAACAGATCCAAAGTTTGGCCACCTACACCATCGCCACTGGATCTGAGCTTTTGGGGGCCTTGACTTTTTTTTGCCGAACCACACTGGATCCTGAGTTTTTGGAGGTGCTGAAGCTGATCAGTGCCTACACCGCCACCGCTTGGGTCAATGCTCGGCAGACGGCTCAATTGTTTTTGCAGGCTCGACGGGATGGGGCGATCCGAGAGATGAGCCAAAAGCTGCGTCAATCCCTAGATCCCCTCACCATGCGGCAAATCCTGGTGGATTGTGTGGGATCCGCTTTGCAACTGGAGGGCTGTGATCTGTTGCGGCTCCCCAGCCAGGGTGGATCCCCAGCCCAGATCTCAAGCCAAACGATGTCCATAGAGTTGTGGGCCTCATACCGCCAGGATCTCCAGTCCCACCAGTCCGATCCCGCATCCACCGAGCAGCCGTGGGATCCTGGTCCTGATTACCTAGCCGTGCTCAAGGATCCGGTGTGTTGGCAGGTGTTGAGACAGGAGCAGATTTTGACGAAGGCTGTGGGGAGCGCAGCAGGCCAGCGGGTGATCCTGATCATGCCGTTGGGCTTGCAGCAGCCGATCCTCGACACCCCAATGCTTGACACCCCAATGCTTGACACTGAGATGATCTGCTTAGCGGTTTATCAGCGGCGGTCACAGCCCTTTTCGCCAGCGGTGGTGGAGCTGTTGCGGGCGATGGCCATTCAGGCGGCTTTGGCTCTCGACAATGCCCATCTCTACGAAAAAACCCGCCAACAGCGAGAGCGAGAAACCCTGCTCAATTCCATTACCACCGCCATCCGCTCCAGCTTGGATCCGGCCACCCTGTTTGAATCCATCACTCGCCAGATTGGGGCGGCCTTTGAGGCGGATGTCTGCACCTTGGCCCTTTGGCATTCTGGATCCCACTATCTGCGCCCGGTGGGGATCTATGCCCCGCACCTCACCCCTCAAGAGCTAGAAGCAACCCTGCCGGGGTTAACGCTGCTGACATTGCCCACCCAAGCCAGCCCTTCCATCGATTGGGGATCCCAGTTGCTGCACCCTCAACCGATGGACTCGCTACCGCCCGAATGGATCCACCGGCTCAGGATGGGAGCCAAGCTGCTGCTGGAACAACGTACCCCCACCGTGCTGCCCGCCGATTGGGATCCCTATCAAGACTCCCCCTCTCAAGATTCAGTAGGCCCCCCTTCAGCCGACGGATCCTGGCTGTCCCCCGAAGCTCTTTGTCCCGACTTGGCCCAGCTCCAGCAAAACCCCCAGTGGGCCAACTCTCCTCTGACGGATCCACGTGGAATGTTACTGGTACCGCTGTTGCAGGGGGAGCAACTGGTGGGGGGAATCAGCCTCAAACGGATCGGGGATAGCGCCCCCCACTGGCAGCCGGAAGATCTGGAGCTAGCCAAAGCGGTGGCAGAACAGGCCGCCATTGCCATTGCCCAAGCTCGACTGCTGACCCAGACTCAACATCAAGCCCAGCGAGAAAGCCAACTCCGGCAGGTGGCTCAGTCCTTTAGTGGGGCCTACAACCCAGCCCGGATCCTGGAGATCGCCCTGAGGGGGATGGCAGAGACTCTTGATGTGGAGGAATGCTTGTTTGTGGTTGGCCCAGCCGGCGGTGATTTGACTAACGGTGATTTGACTAACGGTGATTTAGCCAGTGGTGCTTCAGCCATTGACGGATCAGAAAATGGTAGTTTGCCTCCGTCCCCTGAACCGCCTTTTGACCCAGATGAAGGGGGGGGATCGAGCCATCCAATGGATTCAGAAAACCTGATCTTGACAGTTCAGCAGGGCTATCGGCGGGATGGGGGTCCTTCTGATTGGATTGGCAAACCACTTCCCCCCAGGCTGCGGAGGCTGATCCAACAGCAGTGCTACGACCGCAATGCTTGCCTACACTTGGGATCTGGCCAGTCAGGGTTGTCTTTTGAGGGGCAATCTGGGGCCGGCAGCACCCAATCCCCACACCTTCAGTCCGGTAAAACCAAATCCCAGATCCACCCGATCCAAGGGATCCTCTGTGCCCCCCTCAAATCGGGTGACCGGCAAATGATGGGGATCCTGTGTGGCTTGGAGTCGCGGCATCGGGACTTTACAGAAGCCGACGAAGATTTGTTACAAGCCCTGGTGGAGATGACTGGGATGGCTTTGCAGCGGGCGCAGTTTTATGAGCGATCCCGGCGTCAGGAGGCAACGGCTGCTGCGGTGCGGGGGCTAGCCGAAGGGCGTGAGGCCGAAAGCCGCCGATTGGCTGCCGATTTGCATGACCAAACCCTGGCGGATCTGGGAGCCATGGCCCGCAGCCTCAATCACTTAGCCAAGGATCCGTCTTTGAGTCGAGATGCGCTCCAGACTGTTGCCCTGATGGATGGGCAGTTGCGGGATACCATCACGGCATTGCGCGGCATTGTGGAAGACCTGCAGCCGATTGCGATGGGGGCGTTTAATCTGGGATCCGCGCTGCGAAGTTTGATGGAACGGGCGGCCCAGCGATCCCCACAGCCCCTCGTCACCCGGTTTGAGGATCGATCAGAAGGACAGCTCAGCCCCTTGGATCCATTGGCCCAGAGCACCCTGTTTCGGATTGTGCAGGAGGCCCTCAACAATGTGGTCAAACACGCCCAGGCTGGCCGGCTGGATGTGATCATCACCACCGCTCACCAGACAGCCTGTGGGCACACCTCACCAGAGGATCCCACCTGGCCCGGAGCACAAGCTCGAAGATTAGCCTCCTCGACCCCCTGTGCGGTGGTGGTGCGGATCATCGATGATGGGGTGGGAATGCCTCCTGAAACAGCTCGCCGTCGCGGTCACGGACTGGTGAATATGCGCTACCGCACCGAATTGGTGGGAGGATCCATCGAGTGGCGAGGACGGCGGCAGGGGAGTGGCACGGTGGTGGAGCTGCGGATCCCTCTTCTGCACCCATCTGATCCTTCAACACACCCTCGTCCAAGTGATAAGCTCGTCCAA
>CAZODP010000072.1:7989-11025 GCA_964578595.1 uncultured bacterium | reverse complement strand
TGATAAGCTCGTCCAAGTGATAAGACTGAGGGACTAGGCCCGATCGGGAACCCCCTGACGCAAAAGATTTGAGCGGACTGGGCTAGGCTAGAAAAACCCATCTATAACCCTCATCTGTAACCCATTTAGAATCTACAGCCCATTGAGAAGGATGCAGCAGGTGTGAATCAGCCAGAGTCGGATCCGACACGTCACCCCTGGGGCAATCCGCTGCGTCAGTTTTGGCCCTTCCAGTTTTGGCCTTTGGTGTACGGCGGCTTAGGGATCCTGGTGGGGATAGTGTTGCTGGATCGAGGGGCGGCCCTCTGGGTGGACATCGCCTGGTTTGGATCCTTGGGCTATGGCTCGGTGTTACAGCAGAGGGTGATCTGGCGACTCTTGGGGCTGGGTCTGGGCTGGGGACTAGCGCTAGGGGTGTTGCAGCACAATCTCCGTCGAGCTTGGAAACATCCCCATCAACCGAGTCTGTGGCTGATTGTGTTGATGTTGAGTGGCGGCTTTGGCTGGTTTTTGCAGAGCCACTGGCTCACGTTGGCGAGCTGGATCCATCAAGTTCCAATGGGTGAAGCGGATCCGGTCTTTGGTCGGGATCTGGGGTTTTATCTGTTTGCCTTGCCCTTTTGGGAGGTGGCCCAGCAGTGGGTCTTGCGGCTGATCGCGGTGACACTGGGCATGGTGGCGGTAGTCTATGTTACAGAGCTGGGGCTGGTGAAGCAACGGTTGACGGTTGTCCTGACATTGGCGGCCCAGCGGCATCTGCTCACCTTGGCAGGATCCCTGTTTGGGGCGGTGGCGTGGGGCCATTGGCTCAGCCGCTTTCAGTTGCTCTACTCCACCCGGGGCAGTGTGTTTGGGGCCAGTTTTACAGATGTTCAGGCCCATCTACCGGCCCATACGCTGCTGGCGGGGGTGGCTTTGTTAACAGCAGGCGGCTTGTTTTGGGTGGGGGTGGGACAGCTGAGTCCGGCGGTGGTGCGGGCACAGCGGTGGATGGGGGATCCTCGGCAGCCCTGGATCCGGTCGGTGGTGGTGCCACTGGCGCTGTTGCTGGGCTACTGGGTCTGTAATGGATTGATGGCAGGGGTGTATCCATCTGTTGTGCAATCGTTGGTGGTGGTGCCCAATGAGCTGGAACGGGAGCGGCCCTACATTGAGCAGACCATTCACTTCACCCATCTGGGGTTTGATTTGGCCGATGTGGAGGTGATCCCGTTTGAGGGCGGCGGAGATCTGACGGCCACAGATCTACAAGACAATGCAGCCACCCTGCGCAATGTCCGCCTTTGGGATCCGGAGCCATTGCTCGAATCCTATCGCCAGCTCCAAGAGATCCGGCCCTACTATCAATTTCCATTTGTGGATGTGGATCGCTACCCCATCGGGGGACAGTTGCGACAGGTGATGCACGCCGCCCGCGAGATGGACTATGGCCGGGTGCCAGAGCAGGCCCAAACCTGGATCAATCAGCGATTTTTTTATACTCACGGCTTTGGCTTTACCCTCAGCCCCGTCAATGTGGTAACGCGAGAAGGCTTGCCAGACTTTTTTGTGTCGGATATTCCCCCGCAATCGGTCAGTGAGGCTGTCGAGACCACCTTGGGGGTGGATAACCCTCGCATCTACTACGGCGAGATCACAACCACGGATGTGGTGGTGGGGGGATCCGCCCGTGAGCTGGATTACCCCGAAGCCGATTACAACGTCTATGGAGCTTATGCTGGCACGGGGGGGGTGCCGATTGGATCCTTGGGGCAGCGATTGGTTTTTAGCTGGGCTTTTCGGGATCCAAGATTACTGATTAGCCGCGAGTTTGGATCCAACAGTCAGATGCTCTTTCGCCGTCAAATTGGCGAGCGAGTCCGCCACTTGGCCCCCTTTTTGCGCTACGACCAGGATCCTTATTTGGTGATAGCCGATAGACAACTTTACTGGATCTATGATGCCTACACCAGCAGCGATCATCTGCCCTATTCAGAACATACTTCGCTGGGTTCAGGGGCCGCATTTAATTATATTCGCAATAGCGTCAAAGTCTTGATTGATGCTTATCACGGCTCGGTGAGTTTTTATGTCTTTGATGATCAAGATCCCATCATTAAGGTCTATCAAAACCTCTTTCCTGATCTGTTTCAACCGGCGTCAGCCATGCCTAAGGGCGTTCGATCCCATATTCGCTATCCTGAGGACCTGTTCCAAATTCAGGCTCAGCAATACGCGGTCTATCATATGCAGGATCCGCAGATTTTTTACAATCGTGAAGATCAGTGGCAGGTGGCCAATCAAGTGCGCCATGATCGGCCTCGACCGATGCCCCCGCAATATCTGATCCTCAACTTACCTGAGGTCTCCGCCAGTCAGCCGGAGTTCACTTTATTTTCCCCCTACACCCCCGCCAACAAACAAAATATGGTGGCCTGGATGGCAGCCGGTTGTGATGGGGATCGCTACGGTCATTTGTCGGTCTACAAGTTTTCTAAGCAAACGCTGATTTTTGGCCCCCAACAGGTGGAGGCCCGCATTAACCAAAATCCTGAGATCACCGAGCGCATCTCTCTCTGGAATCAACATGGATCCCGGGTGCGATTAGGGCATCTATTGGCCATCCCAATTGACAAATCTTTGATCTACGCCCAGCCTCTTTACCTGGAGGCCGAAAATAGCCGTTTGCCCCAACTGACCCAGGTAATTGTGGTCTATCAAGATCGAGTGGTGATGCGCCGTACCCTTGATCAGGCCCTCAAGGATCTATTTGCCCCCGAAACGGATCCCCCCCCCGTTGTGGATCCAGATCCTTCCCCAGAACCGCAGATTCCGGCAGAAGGGGACAATTGGGATCCTGACTCTGGGCTGCTGACAGATGCTCAAATCCTCTGGCAACAGGCCCAACAGGCTCTTGAACAGGAAGATTGGGTGGAGTTTAGTCGACTGCAACAGGAGTTAGAAACCCTCCTTCAAACCCGCGATCTGGGATCCGACCAGCTCTCTCAGGGGGTGAGGGGATCCCGGTGAACTCAGGTCTCTTTGATCTGCTTTGGG
>CAZODP010000072.1:0-7889 GCA_964578595.1 uncultured bacterium | reverse complement strand
TGCTTTGGGGTCTCAAAGTCGATAGGCTCCCCCACAAGGCTATTGCTAGCTTGGCAGAGGGAGTGGTCTACCATAGACACAGCGGTCATGTTTTATCCCCAATCTTGCTCTATGGCTAGCTCTCGACTGGTTGCCCTGCGCCGACAAAGAATGGCTCTACGAGCTGGATCCCTGGCGGGATGGGGATATCTGGCCACAGTCGCCATCCCTACGTCAGCCCAAGCCCAGATGTTTTCGATCCCGGCACAGGTGGTGCAGGTGATTGGGGGCACTGAGGTTTTGGTGGAGATCAGTGGCGAACTGTTTGCGGTCAATTTGGCCTATCAGTTTGTACCCCCAGAGTTGGGGGAAGCGGGGGAGCAATCCGCCACCCAGGCCCTCAGTCAACTGTTACCTGCCGAGAGCTGGATCCAAATTGACCCGGTACAGATCGGATCCGGCAACCGCATCTATGGCTTTGTCTACACCGAAAATGGCTTGGTCAATGCTCAGCTTTTGGCCTATGGTCACACCGTGGCTCCGTGGCAACTGCCGAATGCGGACTTGCAGCAGTGGTACGACGGGGCAGTGGCTCAGGCTCAGGCCCTGGGGTTAGGTATGTATGCTCAGCCACAGATGCAGACTCAAGCTCAGTCACCTACTGGCTGGCAACAGATGGGCCAGGAATTGCGAAACCCCAGCTCACCGCTGTTGCCCTCCCTTTTGGGCACCAGTTTGATGGTGATGATTTTGGCTGTGGTGGGGGTGAGACAATGGCAGCGGCCTCGACCTGCCCCCAGCTCCGGGGATCCCGCTTTACCCAAGGATCCGCGCCAACTCCGCAAAATTTTGGCCACCGCCATCGCCACCCAAAAAACCCTTGAAAGCCGTTATCAAGCCGCCCAACACCAGGTGGATCTCTGGCTGGAACGAGCCAAAAAAGCCCTGATCCATCAAGATGAACCTCTGGCCAGAGAAGCCCTGATCCGCAAGCGAGATTACGCCCAATCTGCCCAAGAGCTTCGCCGCGCCCTCGACGATGCCACCGCCCAAGTGGTTGCCCTCCAGTCAGCCGTCCACCAACGTCCAAAAAACTTGGGATAAGTCCTACCGGCCCGGATCCCCCAGTCATTTTCCATCCTTCATCGCACCTGCCTTAGAGCCACAAGCCTTAGACCCATAAGCCCTAAAGTCAGTCGCAAAGGTTGTGAAGGACATCACAGTAGAATTGGATCCCATCCCTCTGGCCTTGTCTACCTAGCTTTTCACCTCTATGACTTCCTCTTGGCTTGCTCCGCGTCGGATCCTGTTAAATCTGCTGACTGTGCTGGTGGTGGTGGTGGCGGGCCTATCGCTGCTGAATAGTTTGTTTCAATCTCCGCCCCAAACCCAACTGGATCTGATCCAAACCCATCTGGCACTGCAAGCCTCCCGCACCCTAGACAATCCGGAGTATCAGCCGCTGGCGAGTCCCCTATTGGGATCTGATCTGGTGGGGGTCGCAGCTCAACGCTATGCCAAAACCACCGATCAGCTCAATGCTCGGATCCAGCGGTTGCAGGGGACTTTACAAAAATCGCAAAAAGACGATCCTCTGGACAGGACCCAGCCTCCTGCAGGGTTATATCAGTTGCAGGTTGAACTGGATGCCCTGCGGCTCCGCACCGGGATCCTGGCGGTCTATCGGCAGGAGGTGGAACAAGCCCTGGGCTACTGGCAAGCGGTCTCCACCTTGGAGCTGGATCCAACCGCTCAAGCCTTAGCAGGATTATGGGGGAATCCTCAGCGAATTGTGCCGGATGCTGAAGTGGCGTTGCGCTCCGGGCTGGATGGCTGGTTTAGAGGGATCGCTCTGCAGCGGCTCTACACCCTGCAACAACGCACAGATGCCCTCAACACCCTTAATCAAGACCAAGAACAGCGAGCCATTGCGGCTTTGACACGGCTGATATTGGTGGGGGGGATCCCGATTGTGGGGATTGGGCTAGGGATCGTTATCCTGCTGGGTTGGGTGGGCTGGCATCTCTGGCACAAGCAGCCTCTGGTGGGAGCTAGATGGAAGGTGGTTCCCTGGAGTGGGGTGGCAGTACAGGGGGTGCTGACGGGTTGGTTTGTGGGCTTTTTTGGGTTGGGATGGCTGGTGCCGCAGTTGTATGTGGGGATGCTGGGGATCCCGGCGGGACAACTCAATCCACTGCAGCGGTCGGTTGAATTATTACTGACCTATCTCAGTAGTGCTGGGGTGGGCCTAGGGCTGATCATTCGGGTGGCCAGGGCTGACCCTCAACCTATCCCACCATCCCAGGGATCCGCCGCCGCCTCAGAACCCCCTGCTCTGGGGGATGAAAGCCAACTAGAGTCTTTGCCGTCAACCCGTAGTACCTGGCCCGAAACCCCACTACCCGAAACCCTGTTACAAACCCCGTTACAAGGACAAGACCTGTTTCGATTTCGAGTTTGGGATCCTTGGCCCTTGTGGGGGATTGGGGCTTATCTGGCCGCGATGCCAATGGTGCTGGTGGCGGGTGCCCTCTCTCAGGTGCTATTGCCAGAAGGGGGTGGGGGCAATCCTCTGTTGCCGCTACTGCTCCAGAGTCAGGGATGGCAGACCCGGCTGATCTTTTTTGGGGTGGTGTCAGTCTGTGCGCCGGTGTTTGAAGAGATCTTGTTTCGGGGGTTTGTGCTGCCGTCGTTATCCCAATGGATCCCGATGTGGGGGGCGGTGGGGATCAGTGCTGTGCTGTTTGCGGCGGCCCATCTCAGTCTGGCGGATCTGTTGCCCTTGACGGCACTGGGGCTGGTGCTGGGGATCGTCTACAGCCGCAGTCGCAATCTCTTGGCCCCGATGCTGCTCCATAGCCTCTGGAATACCGGATCCCTAGTGGCTTTGGTGGCTTTGGGGCAGGCGATTTGATTTGAGCTTGAGCCGAGCCAGGCCATTTATCAATTTCTACTCTGTGAAGATTAGGCCCTACGAAGATTTTTCATCATCGAGCAGGGCTTGAAACTCTGGCCGATCTAGCTCGTAATCCCGTTGTTCGATCAGATCTCGATCAGTGGAGTAGATCACTTGACCTTCCTCCACCACCTCTTGGCGGGCAAATTGTTGGGCAAAGGCCAGCTTTTGCTGCAAGGTTTCGTCTGGATCCCGCAGTTTGGACATCCACTGACGGCGATGCTTGGCTCGTTCCTGAATCTTTTGGTTGCGCCGCTGCAATGTGATCCAGCGAATGGCAGGCAC
The DNA here is from genome assembly GCA_964578595.1 of uncultured bacterium. Lineage (GTDB taxonomy): Bacteria > Cyanobacteriota > Cyanobacteriia > Thermostichales > Thermostichaceae > JAAUUM01. Next base: position 4,669 of record CAZODP010000072.1, on the reverse strand, counting down.
TGTCAAAAACGCCGCTCCATAGGCCAGCAAAAGGCCCACCAATGGATTGACCAAAGCCAAAATCTCGGATCCCTGAGCGGCCCCAGCCGCCACCTGATCCCGTGCCCCATAGAGAACCAGGGCCAACACAAAGTTCAACCCTCCTAAGCCCCCCGCCATGGTCAACTGCCCTGGGGTGGCCTTACTAAAAGCCCATTCCACTTCATCGAGGGTGGCCGGTATCGAGTTTGCCTGACTGACCTGGGAGATTTCGGATCCCGCTGTCACCTGCAAGGTCGGAAAGCGATAGACCAATTCCCCCCGATCACTCACCTCCGGGCTGCCATCAAACTTGAGCAAAATCGGCAGCATATAATCTTCGCGGTCGTCGGCAGTATCAGGATCCACATCCAGATAAGGCAACACCTGCTCAGCGGTGATCACACCCCCATGATTGCGGATCAGATTAGCGATGTACTGATAGCGTTTTTCATCGAGATCCTGGTTGGGATCCCCATCCCCAAACAAAAAGGAGTAGACCGCCTCCAAAAAGTTCATCTCCCCTTCGGCCTGATCGCCTCTGGAGGAGCGAGCGCCACGAGTATTGGCAAAACGACTATCCCCATAACGACTGCCATAGTCTCGCCGATAGGGATAAGGACTCCAGAAAGGATTGCCCACCCAAAACAACCGGGGTAAAAAGATGAAGTTCATGCCGCCGCCGCGACTGCGATTATTGTTATCACTGCTGCGGCCCGCTGTCGCCAGGGCAATCAAGGCCAGCGTAATCAACAAAATTGACACCAGTAGCAGGATCCCAAACGAGATCCGCAGTCCATACAAAAACAGCCCCCATGCTTTTTGTTGAAGCTTGCGCCAACGGTTTTGGGTTTGTTTGAGCCGCAGCTTGGTCCGAAAGGCTTTGTCAAAGACATAAGCGATCTCGCCACTCTCGGCCACCTGCAAGTGCCCATCGGCCTCCTGCGCCAGCGACAACAGGGCTTGCTTGGTCTCAGGCAGAGCCAAACCGGTACTAGACGCCACATCTCCCAGGGTGACCCGCCAGCCCAACTGCTCGACAGCATCCATCACCTGGGTACGGGAGTTGGTTTTCATGAAATATCTGGATCCCTATCACCTCTGTTTCAGTATCTCGCTTTACCCAAAAAGCTGCCAATGGCGGGATCCTCTCCCGCTTTGGCCCTGAGATGCTTGAGTTATCCCCACTCGTTACTCCCACTCAATGGTGCCTGGTGGCTTGGAGGTGATGTCATAGACCACCCGATTGATCCCTGGCACCTCATTGACAATCCGGTTAGAAATCGTCCCCAGCAGCTCGTAGGGCACCTGGGCCCAATCTGCCGTCATGCCATCCTCACTGCTGACCATGCGGATCACCACCGGATAAGCGTAGGTGCGTTTATCCCCCATCACCCCCACGGAGCGCACACTGGGCAACAACACCGCAAACGCCTGCCACAGCTTGGGATACAGCCCCGACCGATTGATCTCTTGGCGCACGATCATATCCGCCTCCCGCAACAGGGCCAACCGATCCGGCGTGACTTCTCCCATGATCCGAATCGCCAACCCCGGCCCCGGAAAGGGATGACGCATCACGATCTCTTCGGGTAAGCCCAGTGAGCGACCCACCTGCCGCACCTCGTCTTTGAACAGCTTACGCAGTGGCTCGATCAATTTGAAGCGGAGATTGTCGGGCAGCCCCCCCACATTGTGATGACTCTTGATCTTGACCGCCACCCGCTCGCCGGTCTTGGGATCCACATTGGTATTGGCGGACTCGATCACATCGGGATACAGCGTCCCCTGAGCCAGATAGTCAAAAGGCCCGATCCGCCGCGATTCTTCTTCAAACACATTGATAAACTCTGACCCAATCCGCTTGCGCTTTTCTTCGGGATCCGTTATCCCCTGCAGCCGTTGCCAAAATCGCTCCTGAGCCTGCACATAGTGGACTTGAATGTGAAATTGCTCCTGAAACAGCTTCAGCAATCGCTCTGGCTCGTTCTTGCGCATAAAGCCTTGGTCAATAAACATACAGACCAACTGATCCCCGATGGCCTGGTGCAGTAAAAAAGCCAGTGTGGAGCTATCCACCCCCCCCGACAGGGCCAGCAGCACCCGCGCCGATCCCACCTTGGCCCGGACTTCGCGGATGGTTTCTTCAATAAATGTCTCAGTTGTCCAGACCGGTTCGCACCGACAGATGTGATAGACAAAGTTGCGGATCAGAGCCTGTCCCCCCTCCGAGTGCACCACCTCTGGGTGAAATTGCACTCCATAGAGCTGGCGCTGATGATCGGCAATGGCGGCACAGGGGGTATTTTCAGTGGAGGCTAAGGTTTCAAACCCGGCCGGGAGCTGGGTGACCGAGTCCCCGTGGCTCATCCACATGATGCTGCCCTCTTGGACATTGGTGAGCAGATCGGTCGGATCCCCGATATGCAAAGCCGCCCGACCATACTCCCCCCGTTCCGCCTGCTGGACACCGCCCCCCAACTGCTGCACCATCAACTGCATCCCATAACAGACCCCTAACACCGGGATCCCCAGATCCCAAATATCAGGATCCGAGAGCGGGGCATGAGGCTCATAGACCGAGTTGGGGCCACCGGAGAGGATGATGCCGTGGGGGGCCAGTTGTCGAAGCTGCTCGGCACTGGTGCGGTAAGGCAAAACTTCTGAATAGACATGGGTTTCTCGGATCCGGCGGGCGATCAGCTCAGAATACTGGGAGCCAAAGTCCAGGATCACAATCATCTGGCGGCGATAGGGATCCGGCGGGGGGGATTGAGACGAGGTGAGGGCGGAAGACGTGGTGCTGATCACAGGGGCCTCTAACAAAAAAAATGTCCAAACCAACTGGATTGAGCCAGCTTTTGATCCAGATTAGAGCCAGTGCCTAAGTCTAATAGGATTACCCTCTACTCTAGCAGTCGGATCCCGATTGGCCCCTGCTATGGTGAAGGGTGAATCTGTGACTGGGGGCTCGGGTGAATCAGGTCAGTACAGGGGTTAGCCCCATTTGGGAGATGGATTTTTATGCCTGTCCGCTGCGGGATGAACGGGAAAAACGGGTCTGGGATCTGCTGGTCTGTGATGGGACAGGATCCTTTCAAGAGTCGCGGTTTTGCAGCAATCAAGAGGTGAATAGTGACTGGGTGGCCCGTCAGCTTGAGCAAATGCTGGAGACTGCCCCCATGCGTCCGGCGGCGATTCGAGTCTTTCGCTCCCGCATGAGTTCGATTATGCAGCGGGGCTGTGAGGCGGCTGGGATCCCGATGCGCCCCAGTCGTCGCACCTATTACTTACAACGTTGGATCAAAGACCGTCGTCAAAAGGTTTACCCCCAGTCTGAAACCTACACCTATAATCCTGCTGATGTATTGGAGGATCCTCTGTTTTTGACGGATCCTAGCCCTCTGCCAGACAAGCTGCTGGGGGATCGGTGGGCTTTAGTGACCCTGCAGGCCAAAGATCTGCGTCAGGCCAGGGGGTGGCCGATGCAATTTGGGGATGTTGCTTTTGATCCAGGTTGGGATCAGATGGGGGATGACACCATCATTCCGGGGTTGCTGATTGGCTCTCAGCGGGCAGTGGCCATATCGGGCTGGATGAGTGGGGTTGAACCCAGCTTCTTGCGTTACCTGAAAGGACCCCGACTGGGATTGGCTCTGGAGGCCGGCCAGACCGATAGCTACTGGATGGCGCAGTTTCGCGATGACAAAACCCAATCTGAGGCCGAAGGCTTTGAGGCCCGTAAACAACAGGCCCAAGGGATCCATTTTTTGGGGATCCAGGAGCAGTTGGGATCCGAATCGTTTGCCGGTTTCTGGCTGTTGCAAGAATGGGGTTATCAATAGAAAAGAAAGAAAGAAAGAAAGAAAGAAGCAAGCCTGCGGGATCCCTGAAAACACATGGGCGTTGCTGATTCTGGATCTGATCTGGCGGGTGAACCACTAGCAGGCTCATGCAAGAGTTGCCGAATTTATGCCACTCTTCAGCAACGCCGTGGATCCCTACAATCCCACCGGATCCACAAGTCACGTCAATATGTTTTGCTTGCAGGACGATGTTAGTGCTTTGGATCAACACCTTCACAGGTATGCAAAAAGCGGTATTGGTGGCGGCCTGTGTAAGTCTGTGATCAATCCCTGGTACACGGGATCCGAAGGGCATACCAGTTAGCTTTGCTGGGGTCTGAACCTACAGTTCCTGGAGATGACTCGGTTAGGCTTCTCAAATCCTGCCAGACCACCGGATCCTGGCCTAAATCGGAGGGACTGGATGGGATCCCTGTCCGACCAACCACCACAAAGCTAGAGGTCTGCTGATCCTGCTGACACAGGGTTGCCACCAAATCCCCCAGATCTGTGACTTGATCCGGCAGATCCACCAGATTTGCAGCGGGATCCACGTTGGGGGTGACAATTTCGATGACTCCATCGATCCCTAATTCTGAGGCTGCTGAGAGCAGGCTATCGGGTGAGACAAAGATCCCCTCAGTCGTGATGACGATATTCCCCCCCTGCCCTTCGATGGCACGTGCGACAATTTCGCTGCTTTCCACCACGCTGATCACCCCGCTATCAAGCGTGATGTTGCCGCCTGTGGCGGTGCCGCTGGCATCGGTGGTGATGGATCCTTGGTTGCGCAAGATCAGGGCATC
>CAZODP010000071.1:0-16715 GCA_964578595.1 uncultured bacterium | reverse complement strand
ATAGCGTTTTCCATTCAGGTGAGATAGCTCTAGTTTTTGGACGACAAGGATTCTAGCTGAGGTTCATACCTTATAGGACCTAGAAACGCTGTATCCATCTGATGCTTTTCTCAAGCAAAATGCAAGGTGGAAAAATCACAGACCCCCTCTCTGGATCCTGATGGTGATCTGGATATGCGCTTTAGGCTCTAGGTGGAGGACAACCTGGATCGCTAGCCTAGAGAAACCAATAGATCAGACAGTCAAACAGATTGGCAAACAAATAGGAACGGCAGCTATGAACTGGAATCGGTTGGGTGCTGTGGTGGGGGCGAGTGTGCTGTTAGGGGTAGCGGCCCCACATTTGCTGAGTATTACGGGGGTACAGGCTCAGCAGCAGGTGGACGAACAAACCACCATCGATGTCTATGAAAAAGCTAGCCCCGCAGTGGTCACCATCAGCTCAGGTGGCGGAACTGGCTCAGGATCCATCCTCACCGCCACTGGCTTAGTCATCACCAATGATCATGTGGTGCGTCCAGCCCTGTCGCGGGGGGGGCAGGTGCAGGTTATGACGGCTGCCGGCAATCGCTATCGAGGCCAGGTGTTGGCGGTGGATCGTCCCAATGATCTGGCCTTGGTACAGATTCAATCCAATCAGGTTTTTCCGTTTATTGAGCTGGCGGATCCCAGTCAGATTCGGGTAGGGCAGCAGGTCTATGCCATTGGCAGCCCGTTTGGGTTGACGGGTACTTTGACCACCGGGATCCTGAGTCGAGTCGCCCCCAATGGAGATTTACAGACGGATGCTTCGATCAATCCGGGCAATTCGGGCGGGCCGCTACTCAACTCACAGGGACAACTGATCGGAGTGAATAAGGCCATTCTCAGCCCCGGCGGGCGGGTGGGGAATGTGGGGATCGGCTTTGCCACCAGTGTGGGCACCGCTCAGCAGTTTATCGCTTCGGCTCAGACCAATCCTGCCCCCAATTGGGCGGCATCTGGCTCCACCATCCCAACGGGGTATCGCCTTGGCGTCACAGTGGATCCCCAAACGCTTGTGATCCAACAGGTCAACCCTGGATCTGTGGCCGCTCAGTCTGGCTTGCGGGCTGGAGACCAGATGATCAGTCTCAATGGTCAGCCGCTGACTAGCCTTGCCCAACTGTTGAACCATCTGGATACTCGCCCTCCGCAAGTGTTGTTGGGGGTGGGTCGTCAGGGATCCTTTGGGCAGGTGATGGTAAGTTTTTAGGACAGCCGTAGACAAACCCTCATCAACCCTGGCGATATCCAATGCCAACGGCCACTATTCAGACCCCGGATCAGGTGCGGGCCTTATTTGACCAGATTGCTCCCCATTACGATGCCCTTAACCAGGTTTTGAGCCTGGGATTACACCAGATTTGGAAGGGGATGGCGGTGCGCTGGCTGGATCCGCCGTTGGGGGGGCAGGTGTTGGATCTCTGCTGCGGATCCGGGGATCTTGCCTTTGAGTTGGCTCGACGGGTGGGGCGCAGGGGCAGCGTGGTGGGGCTAGATTTTTCGGCTCAGTTGCTGGCCATTGCCGAAAGGCGAGGATCCCTGGGTTATCCCGGTCATGCTCTGCGTTGGATCCAGGGGGACGCCCTAGCCTTGCCTTTTGCCCCTCAGCAATTTGATGGGCTGACTATGGGCTATGGTCTGCGAAATGTGACCGACATTCCCCAAGCCTGGCGGGAGATGCAGCGGGTGCTCAAGCCAGGTGCCCGGGCTGTGATCTTGGACTTTCAGATGCCTGAGGATCCGTGGTTGCGGGCGTTCCAGGCGTTTTATCTGCAGCAGGTGGTGGTGCCAATGGCCGCAAGCCTGGGACTCAAGGATGAGTATGCCTACATTTTGCCCAGCTTGGCAGCCTTTCCCGATGGGATCCGGCTCTGTCAGTTGGCGATCGAGGCAGGATTTACCACATCCAAGTCTCTGCCTTTGAGTGGGGGACTGATGGGTCTGGTCATTGCCCAGAAGGGATCCTAAGGGATTTGTAAACTGCTGAGGCTTTGAAGTCTGCCTGCTTTCAGAGGTGTGAGTCGAGGTGAGTTCAAGGCACCTGCCGCCCCACAGACTTTACCGCTACCATTGAGATGTCAAGTGCGAACCCTGCCGCTTACTCAGGAGTCACTGCATGACTAGTCAGGCTTCCGGCCCTCCCCCCATTGTCTACATCGTCGGTGTTTTGTTGTTGGCGGGAGGAGGATGGTACTTTTTTCGCAACCAATCCCAAGTCCAGAACCTCTCATTTGACAACATCACCAGCCAACTTCCAGGCTCTGGATCCCAGTCCACTCCACTGCCGCCGGCCCAGCCCGTTCCACCTCAGCCCGAAACCCAAACTGCTCCGATCCAAACTGCTCCGATCCAAACTGCTCCGGTTCAAACTGCTCCGATCCAAAACACCTCTAGCCAATCGGGTAGCCAATCGGGGGCCAATATCCTGGGGAGTTTGAATACCAGCCTGCCCAATCCAGCCGTGATCCAGGTGGATGGCAGTGTGACGATGGTGGGGCTATCGGTGGGACTGAAGGCCGTCTACACCCAACAAAATCCAGGTATTGCCATGACCTACGGCGTGCCTGATGGCCAACCCCGTGGATCCAATGCTGGGATGCAGGCATTACTGAATGGCGAGGTGCAATTGGCAGCCACCTCCCGTCCTCTCAATGCCGCTGAGATCCAAGCTGGGATCCGGGGCATTCCTGTGGCTCGCGATGCTCTAGCGGTGGTGGTGGGGGTCAACAATCCCTACCAGGGGGGGCTGACCATGGAGCAGCTTAAATCTATCTTTCAGGGGCGGATCACCAATTGGAGCCAAGTGGGGGGGCCAGATCGCTCGATTCGGGTGCTGAATCGCTCCCCCAATAGCGGCACCTACACTCTATTTCAGGATTTGACTCTACTGGGCCAGCCTTTTGCACCAGATGGCCCTAATTTCATCACCTTTGAGCAGGATGTGACCACGCCGATTTTGCGAGCACTCGAAACGGATGGTATCAGCTACACCACCGTGGCTCAGGCGGATAATCAGCTCACCGTCAGAATTGTGCCCATCAATGGCACCCTGCCCACCGATGAAACGGCTGTGCGGGAAAATCGCTATCCCCTGAGTCGGTTTGTATTTTATGCGGCCCCCAATCCCACCAGCCCTGCGGTACGGGATTTTCTTGAGTTTGCTCTCTCTGCTCAAGGTCAGGAGGTGGTGAGCCGAACAGACTTTTTGCCTTTGTAGGATTAGACAGGTAGGACCACAGCAGGACAGTTAAGCAGCTCTGTGAGGGCTAGTCCAGCTTCAGGCTCTTGAAAAGACCGGATCCAGATGGTCTAAGGTAAGGTAAAGAATCTGTTACAAAGCTAAACCCCATGAGTTGCCCCAGAGGAGGCCGTGATGTCTGTCCAAATCGGATCCCTTGCCCCTGATTTTACGCTGCCCAGTATTCGCCCGGTTCAAAATGGCCCTCAATCCAACACTCTCGAAACCGGATCCACCAGTCTGAGTGCCTATCGGGGCAAAACCAATGTGCTGTTGGCCTTTTATCCGGGGGATTTCACGCCGGTTTGCACCTCAGAGATGCAATGTTTTGCGGAGGATTGGGAGCAATTTCGGGTGCTGGGCTGCGAGATTTTGGGCATCAGCACGGATCCTATTGATAAACATCAAGCCTTTTCCCAAAAGCTGCGGTTGCAGTTTCCCCTTTTGAGTGATAGCGATAAATCCGTCAGCAAACTGTATGGGGTGGATAGTTTTTTAGGCACCCAACGGGCTTATTTTATCATCGATATGCAAGGGATCCTGCGCTACAAACATGTGGAATGGCTGCCGGTTTTTAAGCGCGATGATCAAGATCTGCTCAATGTTTTGCGGGAACTAAAAGCCTCCTGATCGGATTTTCGGATGCTTTCGCTTGTGACATTTTGGGTTGCGATATTTTGGTTGTGATGTGGATGTGAAGACCTTAGAGGTATGTCATCTGGGGGAGGTGGACTACCCGACCGCCCTGGATTGGCAGCAGCTCCGGGTGCAGCGCATGATCCAAGATCCTCAGGTGCCGGATGGCCTCTTGGTGCTGACTCATCCTGAGATTTATACTTTGGGCCAGGGGGCTAGTTTAGAGCATCTTAGGTTTGATCCGGCCCAGGATCCCTATCCACTGATGCGGGTGCAGCGGGGCGGTGAGGTCACCTATCACGGGCCGGGGCAATGGGTGGGCTATCCCATCCTCAACCTGCGCCGCCACCATAGGGATCTCCATTGGTATTTGCGACAGCTAGAGCAGATCTTGATTGAGGTGATCGCCACAGTGGGTCTCAAGGGGGAGCGGATCCCAGGACTGACGGGGGTGTGGGTGCAGGGATCAAAAGTGGCAGCGGTGGGGATCCGGGTGACCCGCTGGGTGACCTATCACGGCTTTGCCCTCAACGTGGATCCGGATTTGCGGGCATTTGAGCGGATTGTCCCCTGCGGGATTACAGATCGACCCGTCGGATCCCTGTCACAATTTTGGTCTGGGGAGGCGGAGGCACTGATGCACCTGCTGGGACAACGGATCCCAGTGGTGATGGCTGACTGTTTGGGGCTAGAGCTTAAGCCGGTTGGGATTGATCAGTGGCTGGGAACAGACTTCAATCTCTCCGATGGCAGATGTCATACTTGATCAACTGCTCCTGGCTTCACCGGCGGGGTGGCTATGGCATGATCTTCACCCACAGGCTTACGAATGGCGGATCTGAGTGACTTTTTTCAGGGCATCGAACAGTTGATCGATCTGGCCCAAAAGCTGGATGAAAAGAAACAATCTGGGGAGCTGAGAACGGAAGTGCGGATTCAATCTCGCCCCTTGGGTAGCTCGATCCCACGGGCGGGATCCATCCCACGTCCTCCCTTCAAAACCTCTCCCGGCAGTGTCCAGACCGCCTCCGGAGGCAGTGGCGACCAGTCCTGGAGCACGGATCCCCAAGTCCAAAGAACGACTGTCCACCCAGAACCCCCCCCCAATCCTGAGATTCGACCGGCGGATCCTGACACCACCGCTGAGGATGACACCATCCCCACCCTGCGGGATGTGGGGGGACTGGGGGAGGTTTTGCAAACCCTGCGGGAGATGGTGGAGATCCCCCTGAAGCGGCCTGAGGTTTTGGCCCGATTGGGACTGGAACCCCCCAGAGGGGTGCTGATGGTGGGGCCACCGGGCACCGGTAAAACCCTGACCGCCCGCGCCCTAGCTGAGTCGATGGGGGTCAATTTTATTGCCATCGTTGGCCCAGAGATCATCGGCAAATACTACGGGGAGGCGGAGTCACGGCTGCGGCAGGTGTTTGAAAAAGCCGCCAAGTCGGCCCCCTGTTTGATTTTTATTGATGAGATCGATGCGCTGGTGCCCAACCGGGCCGAGGTGGAAGGGGAAGTGGAAAAACGCCTGGTGGCCCAAATGCTGGGGCTGATGGATGGCTTTGCGGCCCAAAAAGGGATCCTGGTGTTGGCGGCCACCAATCGAGCCGATGCCATTGATCCCGCTCTGCGCCGGCCCGGACGGTTTGACCGCGAGGTGTTGTTTAAGGTGCCGGATCGAGATGGTCGGCTGGAGATTTTGCGGATCCATACTCGCCCGATGCCGCTGGCGGCGGATGTGGATCTGGGATCTTTGGCGGATCAGACCTTGGGGTTTGTGGGGGCCGATATTCGCGGGTTGTGTCAGGCAGCAGCCTTTGCGGCCTTGCGCCGACAGGTGCCCCAACTTCAGGATCCATTGCCAGCCGACTTAACCGTATCGGCGGCGGATTTTGCCCTGGCCCTGACCCAGATCAAGCCCGCTGTGCTGCGCTCAGTCGAGATCGAATCCCCCCAAGTGGGATGGGAGATGATCGGGGGACTGGAGCAAGCCAAGCAAACTCTACAGGAGGCGGTGGAGGGATCCCTGTTGCATCCCGAACTCTATGAGCGGGCGCAGGCCCAGGCTCCACGGGGGGTGCTGCTCTCTGGGCCGCCGGGTACCGGCAAAACCCTGCTGGCCAAAGCGATTGCCTCCCAAGCCCGGGCCAATTTTATTGCCATCTCTGGCCCAGAACTCCTGAGCAAGTGGGTGGGATCTTCGGAGCAAGCGGTGCGGGAATTGTTTGCCAGAGCGCGGCAGTGTGCCCCCTGTGTGATCTTTTTGGATGAAATTGATACCTTGGCCCCCGCCCGGGGCAGCTATGGCGGGGATAGTGGGGTCAGCGATCGGGTGTTGGGGCAGCTTTTGGCGGAGTTAGACGGGATCCGACCGCGACAGGGGGTGTTGTTGGTGGCGGCCACCAATCGCAAAGGCAGCTTGGATCCGGCCCTGACCCGGGCGGGACGGCTGGAATTGCATTTGCAGGTGGAGCTACCAGATCTGGGGGCACGGCGGGCGGTGTTGGGGGTGCATAACCAGACCCGTCCTCTGGGATCCGATTTAGATTTGGCCGCTTGGGCGGAGCGTACCGAGGGCTGGAGTGGGGCGGATCTGGCTCTTCTCAGCAATCGGGCGGCCATTGCGGCCATTCGGCGGCATCGGGTGGCGGGGCAGGTGGATCCAGCCTCACTGCTGATCGAGCAGCAAGACTTTGAAGCCGCCTACACCGAGTTGATGCAGCAGCGTTGATCCAAAGCCCTGGCTCAATCAGGATCCCTGGACGGGCACCAAACATTGGCGCATCTCATCCAAGACAACGGCATCCTGGGAGGCGGTTCTGGCTCCCGCTTGAGCGGCCCAACATTTGAGGGCTTCGATTTGGTCGCGGGCGATGGTGGCTAGGGGCACCGTATCGCTGATGGCCTGGAGGATATCTTGGGTCTCAAAATCCCGTCGGGATCCGGTGCCTGCCCCCCCAAAAGCCTGATACATGGCATCGATGATCACCTGCTCAATTTCGGCTCCGCTGAAGTTAACGGCCTTTTGAGCCAGGGCATCGAGATCAAACTCCCGCACCCGATTGGGCCGGATCCGCTGCACATGCACCCGAAAGATCTCTTTGCGCTCAGGCTCGGTGGGCAGATTGAGGAAAAAAATCTCATCAAAGCGCCCCTTGCGCATCAGCTCCGGCGGCAGCAGGGGGACATTGTTGGCGGTGGCCACAATAAACACTGGGCTGGTTTTTTCTTGCATCCAGGTGATCAAGCTGCCAAACACCCGCCGACTGGTGCCCGAATCCCCGTCTGCGCCGCTGGTGATATTGCCAAAAGCCTTGTCGATCTCATCGATCCAAAGCACGCAGGGGGCCATCGCCTCCGAAAGCTGGATCATCTGCCGCACCCGGCTCTCACTTTCCCCCACAATGCCCCCAAACAGTCGGCCCGCATCCAGCCTTAACAACGGCAACCGCCACTCATGGGCAATGGTCTTGGCGGAAAGGGATTTGCCGGTGCCCTGGATCCCCACCAAGAGGATCCCTTTGGGGTTGGGCAGTCCGTAGCGGCGGGCCTCTTCGGTAAAGGCCTCCTGGCGCACCCGTACCCACTGCTTGAGGTTATCCAGCCCGCCAACACTTTTGAGGCTCTCCCGCGCCCTAAAAAACTCCAGGATCCCGGTCTGGCGGATGGCTTGTTTCTTTTCCTCCAGCACCAGATCGATATCTGTCTCGGTCACACACTGCTTGGCGGCCAGTGCCCGGGCCAGCACCCGTCGGATCCGTTCGCGGCTGAGTCCCTGGCAGGCCTTGACCAATTGCTCACGGCCCAGAGAGGATCCTAGTCTGAGCTTGTCGGGGGCGATATAGAGATCGATCAGGCGACTGATCTCTTGGCTGCTGGGCAAGGGCAGATCAATGACGGTGATATCTTCGGCTAAATCTGCAGGGATTTCGAGGGTATGGCTGAGCAGCACCAACACTTTGCGACTGCGCTTGAGGCTGCGACTGAGGTTTTTGAGTTCTCGAATGACGGGGGCATTTTTTTCGCTCCCCGCCTGCCGCAAAACAAAGTGCAGATCCCGCAGGATAAAAATCCCATCCTCTTCGGTAGCCGCGCGAGCAACCCGACCCAGGGCACCCATGACCGATCCCCGATCTTCGCCGGTGTCTTCCCAGCCTTGGACCAGATCCCAGATATGGAGCTGCCGAGGGGGATCCGTTCGATCCGCCACCCGCACCAGCAGCTCTTCGGCAGGCTCTTCTTCGGGGCTAACCAGATAGACCACCGGATAGCGGGCCCGGATCATCAGATCCAGCTCCGAGACCAGATGGGCCTGGGGTTCGAGGGCTGACTGGAAGCGATTCAAATCAGAGACCTCAGGATCTAGATCGGGCATGGGACGCACAAACGCTAAAAACTACAAACTCTAAAAACTATCGGCCTAGCTTCAGGAAGGGGCCGTTTTCCAAGTCTAGTGCTGGTCTTAAGAGCACAGTCAAGGATAAAGCCCACGATCCATCAGGGCCTGAGCCACTCGACCCACCCCCAAGGTGTAGGCCGCTAGCCGCAACGGGATCCCCCGCTGGCGAGATTCCTGCACCACCCGCTGATAAGCCTGTACCATCAGCCTTTCCATCTCACGATTGACCCGCTCTTGATCCCAAAACACATACGATAGCCCCTGCACCCATTCCAGATAACTGACCACCACCCCGCCCGCATTGGCTAAGATATCCGGCAAAATCGTCACCCCTCGATCCGTCAGCAGATGATCCGCCTGCAATGTGGTGGGGCCATTGGCGGCTTCGGCGATGATGCGGGCCTGGATCAAACAGGCATTGGCCTCGGTGATCTGATTTTCGAGGGCAGCCGGCACCAGCACGTCACAGGGCAAGGTCAACAAATCAGCATTGCTAATGGGGATCGAACTGGGAAATCCCTCCAACTGGCGATGCCGTTGAGCGGCGTAGGCCATCAGGGATGGGATGTCCAGTCCCTCCGGGTCGTAGATTCCCCCGGATCCATTGGAAACTGCCACCACCTTGGCCCCGGCCTGCTGAAATAATAGTGCCGCCGCTCCCCCCACATTGCCAAACCCCTGAATGACAATTTTGGCTCCCGCCAGGGAGCGATTTTGATCCTTGAGGGCCTCCCGCACCATCAACATCACCCCCCGTCCGGTGGCCTGGTTACGCCCCTGGGATCCCCCAATCGAAATCGGCTTGCCCGTCACCACCCCCGGCACCGCATGACCCACATTCATCGAGTAGGTGTCCATAATCCAGGCCATCTCGCGGGCGGAGGTGCCCATATCCGGAGCTGGGATATCCACCGCCGGGCCGATATCTTTGATCAGCTCACTGGTGTAGCGACGGGTGATCCGCTCTAGCTCCCGCACCTGATAGCGACGAGGATCCATCGGGATCCCCCCCTTTGCCCCCCCGTAGGGGATCCCCAGCAGCGCGCATTTCCAGCTCATCAGCATCGCCAGAGCGGAGAGTTCTTCCAGAGTCACCGCCGGATGAAAGCGGATCCCCCCTTTGTAAGGCCCCAAGACATTGCTGTGCTGAACCCGATGACCCGCCAATACTTGTAAATCACCATTTTCGAGCTGAACCGGGATCGCCACTGTTACTACCTTGTGGGGCACACTCAAGATGGCCAGTACCCCCGGATCTAACCGCAATTCAGTGGCAGCATCACTGAGATAGCTACAGGCTTGGCTGAGGGGACAGATGTGGGCAGGAGAAGCCGAAGGGGTGGGTGTCAGCGAAGTGACCATAAAAACCAGTCAGACCAATCAGTGGGATGCTATTTCCAACCTACAGCCCTACAGCTCGATTGGGATCCCGGCTCACAGCCTAAATCGTGCTTAACCTTACGACCCCAAGCCAAAAAATCTAGGGTAGTTCTGTGATCACCCCTGCACTGGATCCCTGCAGTGAACTGAAACGTCGGCCCCAGCCTGTGCATTTGGTTACCTTTTGAGCCAGTTAGCGGCACAATAACGGTATCTTGAATCAGGATCCTGATGGAGTTGATCTCCGCAGTTCACGCTTTAGTTCACGCTTTGTTTTCCTCAGGCAAGGAGACATGATCTGGCATGGAATGGCACATTACCGACGCTGAGAGTCTGACCATCATCGATCAAGAGGTGGGCCGGCACGATCTGTCTCCCGCAGAATATGAGGTGATCCGACGAGTTATCTATGCTACTGCTGATTTTGAATACTTGCAGGCGATCCGTTTTTCAAACGAAGCTCTTCAGGCGGGAGCAGCGGCTCTGGCGGCCCGAACCACCATCGTGGTGGATGAGCCAATGGTCAAAGTGGGGATCGCTGGAGGCATTCAGCAGACCTTTTCTAACCCGATCTATTGCGGCACCGAAGCCGTCACTCGGCCCCAAAAAGAAAAGACCCGCTCCGCCTGGGGGCTGGAAACCTTGGCCCAACGCTATCCCGAAGCAATTTTTGTGATCGGCCAATCCCAAACCGCACTGTCTAGCCTGGTCAGATTGATCCGCAGTCGTGAAATCGCCCCTGCTATGGTGATTGCCACCCCGGCTGGGTTTGTCGATGTGGTGGAATCCAAAACCGAATTAGCTGGATCCCTGGTTCCCCATATTCGTACCGATGGTCGTAAGGGTGGCCCGACGGTGGCCGCTGCTATCCTCGACAGCCTTCTGGATCTAGCCTGGCAAGCCTACGACAAACGAAGCAGCCAATCTTGATTGAGCAACAGGCCAAACTTTTACGGGGATTTGAGGTTTTTCAAAACTTGAACTCAGCCCTTGGTAAGTTGTGGGTACCGGTTCAATTTGCCCACCCTAATTCAGCCGTTTTGATTATTCTGAGACAACCATAATTGAAGTAGGATTCTCAAGCAGAAAATCTGCAAATCTCAACCTGGAAGAAATATCAACTGAGGAATTTAGGCAAGTGATAGCAGAGTGTTTGGAGTTTGGGATCCAACAAGGTTGGGATAGGACTGAGGAGCAAATTCGTGCGGACTGGGATGCATCTCAGTTGTCTCTTAAATCACTAAGAACTCAAAATGATAGCAGTACGTAAAATTACTGTTGTCTTTGCTAGCAAGCGTTAAAATCCTCTCAGTGCAATGGGTCGCGCCCAGGAAGCTGTATATTCGTGATCGAGAAGGGACAAAAGCTGTGCTGAGTGGATTGATCTGGCTACCGATTCTGGGATCCGTGCTGGTGGGGCTGTGGCCTCGACCAGAGCAGGCACGGCGATTAGCCTTGGTGATTGCATTGGTTTCGCTGGGCCTGTGTGGTCTGCTGCTGAGCCAGTTTGATCCGAGTTTGGCAACGGTACAGATGAGCCAGACCTTGAGCTGGATGCCAGATTTGGGTCTCAGCTATACGGTGGGGGTGGATGGCATCTCGCTGCCACTGGTGGTGCTAAACACAGTGCTGGTGCTGGTGGCGATCTGGGGCAGTAGCACTCGCCAACGGCTGCGACTCTACTACGCGCTGATGTTGCTGTTGGGGGGGGCGGTCACCGGAGCCTTTTTGGCCCAAAACCTGATCCTCTTCTTCTTGTTTTTTGAAATCGAACTGATCCCGCTCTATCTTCTAATCGCCATTTGGGGTGGGCCGCGGCGGGGCTATGCCTCTGTCAAGTTTTTGATTTACACAGCAGTGGCCGGGATCCTACTGTTGGTGGGCTTTTTTGGCATGGCTTTTTGGGGGGATGCCCCGGGGTTTGAGTATGCTGCCCTGGAAGGATCCACCCAACCCCTTCCCTTGCAGGTGTTGTTGTTGATCCCGATTTTGTTGGGCTTGGCCATCAAGATCCCATTGGTTCCTTTGCACACCTGGCTACCGGATGCCCACGTTGAGGCGTCCACCCCGGTATCGGTGATGCTGGCGGGGATCCTGCTCAAGCTGGGCACCTATGGCCTATTGCGGTTTGGGGTGCAGATGATGCCAGAGGGCTGGCAGGTGGTGGCCCCGTGGCTGGCAGGCTTAGCGGTGATCAATGTTTTGTATGGATCCCTCAATGCCCTAGCTCAGCGGGACATCAAAAAAATTGTCGCCTTTGGATCCGTGGCTCATATGGGCTATGTCCTGTTGGCGGCAGCAGCGGCCACCCCCCTGAGTATGGTGGGGGCCGTATTTCAGATGGTCAGCCACGGCCTGATCTCGGCTTTGTTGTTTCTCTTGGTGGGGGCGGTCTATGCCAATACCGGCACTCGCGATTTGAAATTGTTGCGGGGCTTGCTCAACCCAGAACGGGGCTTGCCCCTGGTGGGCAGTCTGATGATCTTGGGGGTGATGGCCAGTGCCGGCACACCGGGGATGGTGGGCTTTATTGCCGAGTTTGTGGTGTTTCGCAGCAGCTTTGAGATTTTTCCAGTTCAAACCCTGCTCTGTATGGTGGGCACAGGCTTAACGGCGGCCTATTTTCTGCTGATGGTCAACCGGGCCTTTTTTGGTCGTCTGTCTGCTGTGGCCATCAGTATGCCCCGTCGTACTTTGACCGAACGTCTACCGGCTGCCGTGCTCGCCCTGGCGGTGGTGATGCTTGGACTCCAACCCAATTGGGTGGTGCGCTGGACTGAGGCCTCCGCCGCTCAACTGGGATCCCTTGTCCGTCATGAAGGCACCTTTATCTCCAGTCTGTCGGTGCTGCCCCCCTCGGCCCCCCTTGAAATGGAAACCCCCTGATGGAAACATCCAGACAAAACCCCTCAACAATCGGTTGCCATCCGGATCCAGTTCGGCTCTATGGCGGTAATCCGTACCCCTTGCACAGCCTTTTGGGGGGCTTTTGATCCGGCTGGGGCTATTGTCAGGCCAGAAAGCAGACTGGTACACTAGCACTCAAGAGGTGAGAGTGCTAAAGTCAAGTCACTCCTGCCTACTTCAAAGTTGATCAAGATTCCAAATCAGCCAATCATAGGCAATATCTGACGGATTTCTCCACCAGGATCCATAGATTTTGCTTCGTGCTTTAGACATCACGGAGGGTATTTTCATGCCAGCACTTAGTTTAAACGTTTCCACCCTGAAGCCCCTTGGGGATCGGGTACTGGTCAAAATCGCCGAACAAGAAGAGAAGACCGCCGGTGGGATTTTTCTGCCGGACAACGCCAAAGAAAAGCCCCAAGTGGGTGAAGTGGCCGCCGTTGGCCCTGGCAAGCGCACCGACGATGGCAAATTGATCGCCGTTGAGTTGGAAGTGGGATCCAAAGTCCTCTACTCCAAGTATGCCGGCACCGAGGTCAAGCTGGGCACCGATGACTACGTGCTCTTGACTGAGCGGGATATCCTCGCCGTTGTGCTGTAGTGCTGAGCTTTTGCCGCCAGCTTTTGCTCCTGTTCTCTGATCACTTGTTTTCACTTGACTCTTCACAGGGTCAGTAGTTACTCAATCACTCTTCTGAGGGATCCATCATGGCAAAGTCAATCATTTTTAACGAAGATGCTCGTCGCGCCCTAGAGCGGGGCATGGACATTTTGGCCGAAGCCGTCGCCGTCACCCTTGGCCCCAAAGGTCGCAACGTGGTGCTCGAAAAGAAATTTGGCGCCCCCCAAATCATCAATGACGGGGTTACCATCGCTAAAGAGATCGAGCTAGAAGATCACATCGAAAACACCGGCGTGTCTCTGATCCGGCAAGCGGCCTCCAAAACCAACGATGCGGCGGGAGATGGCACCACCACCGCCACCGTGCTAGCCCATGCCATGGTCAAAGAGGGCATGCGCAATGTGGCGGCAGGGGCCAACCCCATCGCCCTCAAAAAAGGCATTGACAAAGCGATCAAATACCTGGTGGAGCAGATCTCGGATCACTCTCGTCCGGTGGAAGACTCCAAGTCCATTGCCCAGGTGGCCGCCATCTCTGCCGGTAATGACGACGAAGTGGGCAAAATGATCGCCGAGGCCATGGACAAAGTGGGCCGTGAAGGGGTGATTTCCCTGGAAGAAGGCAAGTCCATGACCACCGAGCTGGAGATCACCGAGGGGATGCGCTTTGACAAGGGCTACATCTCCCCTTATTTCGCCACTGATATGGAGCGGATGGAGGCGGTCTTAGAAAGCCCCTACATTCTGCTCACCGACAAGAAGATCACCCTGGTGCAGGACTTGGTGCCGGTGCTGGAGCAGGTGGCCCGCTCGGGTCGTCCTCTGTTGATCATTGCCGAAGATATCGAAAAAGAAGCTCTCGCCACCTTGGTGGTCAACAAACTGCGCGGTGTTTTGAATGTGGTGGCGGTCAAGGCCCCTGGCTTTGGGGATCGGCGCAAGGCCATGCTAGAAGATATTGCCGTCCTGACCGGCGGTGAGGTGATCACTGAAGATCGCGGCCTCAAGCTAGAGACCACCAAGATCGACTCGTTTGGATCCGCTCGACGGGTCACCATCACCAAAGACACCACCACCATTGTGGCGGAGGGCAATGAAGCCGGGGTCAAAGCCCGTTGTGAGCAGATCAAGCGTCAAGTTGAAGAGACCGAATCCAGCTATGACAAAGAGAAGCTGCAAGAGCGTCTGGCCAAGCTGTCTGGCGGTGTGGCTGTGATCAAGGTGGGGGCAGCCACCGAAACCGAAATGAAGGATCGCAAGTTCCGGCTGGAAGATGCCATCAACGCCACCAAAGCAGCCGTGGAAGAAGGCATCGTCCCTGGCGGCGGCACCACCTTGGCTCACTTGATCCCAATGGTGGAACAGTGGTCTGGATCCAACCTGAGTGGTGATGAACTCAGCGGTGCCACTTTGGTGTCGCGGGCACTGGGATCCCCACTGCGTCGGATCGCCGATAACGCGGGTCAAAATGGCGCGATTGTGCTGGAGCGGGTCAAAGAAAAAGACTTCAACACCGGCTACAACGCCCAAGACAACACCTACGTTGATATGTTTGAAGCTGGCATCGTGGATCCGGCCAAGGTGACCCGGTCTGCTCTACAAAATGCGGCCTCTATCGCTGGTATGGTCTTGACCACCGAAGCCATTGTGGTAGACAAGCCCGAACCCAAAGGCTCTGCCCCAGCCCCCGGCGGCGGTGGTGACTTTGATTACTAACCATCACTGAGAAAACCCAGCTTGATCTGCTCCGGATCCTGATGGGTGGATAAGATGCGGATCCTGCCATTGCGGTGGGATCCTTTTTTATATTTGTTTTGAGCTAATGGCTACTTTGAGCTAGATGGATCTGCGCGAGGGAGGATTAGGGATTGGGGTCGGGGGATAGAGCAAAGACATCGCACTCAAAAAGAATTGAGCGTGATTTTCCAGTTGAGCTGGGGCTGGCTGCTTATCCCAGATATCCCGATTCATGGTGACTAAAAGGATCGGAGCTTTTGACTCCCCCCGCTGCCCAAACACCTCAACCGTCACCACATACCGATCCGGATCGGATCCAAATTGTTGGGCCAATTGCTGCCAGACCAAGGGCCGGGCTTGCTCCACCAACTGAGAATAAGTCTGATCCTGAACGGGGATCACAACTCGTGCCGTCTGGGCCTCAACACCCTCGGATCCCACAGTCCAGCTCAACAAAGTTATCCCCACTGTCAGAGTCAGGGATCTAAATGTTGTCCAACCGAAGTGAGAAAGCCAAATCATCACGGTTTGACTGAGGGTTGAGAGAGGGCAGAAACTGCTCAGTCGTTGATGATAAACGGAGTAACCATAAAGACGACTTCACTACGATCCGTGTTAGTGGATTGAGATCGGAATAGGGATCCTAAAATTGGGATTTGAGATAGCAAAGGTACACGGGAAACAGTCACACTATCTTGCTCGCTGATCAAGCCCGCCAAAATATAGGTTTCCCCATCCCGCAGGCGGATCTGACTCAACTCAACCTCTCTAGCATCAATTTGGAACAGTTGAGTTCCAGCAAAGTTACCGCCCTCTAAGACATTACCTGGAATCGGTGTGTTCACTGTTGGATTGAGGTCAATGGTTACGAAGCCGTTATCATCGATCCGAACATTTTGCACCTGGAGTTCAACACCGGCAGGCTCTAGCACCAGAGTTTCCGTTACAATCGGAACATCATTGATAACTTCGGTGGATCGCTCTACATTGGTGGGCACCCGCGATCCAATCTCCAATGTGCCGCCCTCTTCTCCTTCAGAGACCACAATTCTCGGATCCGTCAAAATCTTAGCGGTTTGATTGTTGATGGCCGCTTCAACCCGCAGACCAATTGCTTGCTGAAAGCGATTTAGGCTACTAAAAACACCACTAAACGTACCCGCAGGGGCGTCAGGGCCAATCGGGGGAGAAGAGGATCCATCTGGCTGATCAATTGGGCCACCCCCAAAGCCACCCGAAGCACCCGGATTGAGAGAATCAATGGCGAAGTTACCTGAGGATCCCCCCAACCCAAACGAGAGACTTTCTCCATTGTCCAACTGCACATCCACCACCCGCACAGAGATGAGCACCTGGCGACGGCGGACATCCAACTGAGCAATCTGGGCGGCTGCCACATCAAGCTGCTGCGGGGTGCCAATGATGGTAACGGTTTGAGTCCTAGCATCGACGATGATCTGTGCGCCTTCGAGAGGTGCTCCCTCTTGAGACAAAGCCTGCAAGAACGTTTCGGTGTCTTCTACCACCGCTTGATTGAGCCGGAAGCTGCGGACAACCCGCTCCTGCACCCCCGGCAAAGTGGTTCCCACAAACACAGACTGACCGACACGACGAGCTTGCAATCCTTTGAGTCTCAAAATAAAGTTGAAGGTCTCCTGAAGAGGGGCATCCTGCACATCCAGCGAAACCGTAGATTCAGGATCCACATCATTCAAAATCACATTCAGCCCTGCCCGACGCACCAAAAGGCTGACCACATCCGCTACAGGGGCA
>CAZODP010000070.1:14155-17155 GCA_964578595.1 uncultured bacterium | reverse complement strand
ACTGGGCCACAGGGCAATCAACAGGTGACTGAACGTAATTTCACTGCTAGATAGTCGGCTCAATAACCCTTGCTCCAATAGATGAGTCATTGAGACTCTCTAATTTTCTCAATCCAAACTCAGAACTTCTCAGGGGGCCTATTAAAAATGGAAGATACTCTGACTCTTCAGTTCTTAACTGGCCCTCAATACTACTCAATTCACTTTCTCAGCCAAGAATTGATCCTGATCAACTATCGTGGAGATATTAGAATCATGCAAGCACCATCTTTAACGCCAACTTTTGTAGATCAATTCTTGAGCGTAATTGACCAAATCTCTGTGGGTCTAGGGCTCAATGAACCCCAGATCCTGACCATTGAATATCTGTCTATGCTGCCGACAGAGAGCTTGGGATATCAATGGGCATTCCACTTAAAATCACAGGGACTACAGCCATTTACAACGGGGCCTCGGAGAAAACAACTTCATGACGGGGTTCATGTTTTGACAGGTTATGGCACAGACTTAATGGGTGAGATGGAGGTTCAGGCTTTTTTGTTGGGCTGCCACTTTCGGTTCTCACACTTGATACTCTTGCTGGGGCTGACTCGGCTTAGCCATGAGCAGGGGTTGTGGATCACCGCTGAGCAGTCAATTGACCTCCGCTTACGAGCGGCCTACGAACGGGGCTGTCGCTCTAGCTTTGACCTCGACGGCTGGCAGCCAGAGCAGAACTGGGGGATCCCCCTGACAGCGGTGCGCACCTTTTATCAGCTCTAGGGTTGTCCCGGATCAACCAGGATCCTCTACAATGTTTGTTACATAAGTTCACGCTCGCTTTTGATAACTCAATTCTGCAGCGGGCTGATTGCACAGATATTGCACAGTTTAAGAGCTGTTTATCCCAGAGGGATCCTGTGACTACGATTCGGTTTGTCAAAGAAAGCAAAGATGTGGTGGCTGCTGAGGGAGCTAACCTGCGGCTCAAGGCCCTAGAAGCCCAGATTGACATCTACAAACTTGTGGCCAAGATGATGAACTGTGGCGGTGTGGGGCAATGTGGCACCTGTGTGGTGGAGATTGTCGCAGGATCCGAGCATCTGTCTCCTCGCACCGCTGCCGAAGAACGCCACCTGCGCAAAAAGCCTGAGACCTACCGCCTAGCTTGCCAAACCAAAGTCATGGGGGATGTCAGCGTCAAAACCAAGCCCTAAGCTGATCTACTCAATAGGCTCCGTAACATCCCGTTGCAAGTCTGACGGCGGCCCTCAGTCTAGGACAGCGTGAGTGATATGATGTTGTTGAAAAGTTTGTCGTCACCTCCCCCTCATCATGGAAACTAACTTTCTAGGTCTGTTGGGCACTGTTTTGGTCATTCTGGTTCCGGCAATTTTTTTGGTCATTCTCTACGTCCAGACTGCCAGTAAAGGCGAAGGCTGAAAGGATCAAAGCTAGAGTCATGCGGCTACGGTTTGGTCTGGTTTGATTGTTTGATTTTCTCTGGATCCAGGGGCTATTTTAGTCAATCCTGTTTTTTTAAGGCCGGTTTAAGACTGGCTCAGGATCTCAATTGACGAGAACCCTTGAGGATCCTTACTTTTACCTGGCTTCTGGCTCTATGGCACACGGATCCCTAGCAGAGCTGGCTGACCTCCTACAGATGAATTTTGGCTCTTTTTCAGCAGGTTCAGGGGCTTCTTTTCGGGGGATCAGCACCGATAGCCGTACCCTGGAGCCGGGATCGGTTTTTGTGGCTTTGCGGGGAGAGACCTTTGATGGTCATGCCTTTGTGTCACAAGCCTTGGATCATGGATCGGTTCTGGCTATCGGGGAGCAGGCTTTGGCGATTGGCCATTCCCAATACTGGCGGGTGCCGGATGCGTTGGCAGCTTATCAAGCGATTGCTCGGTGGTGGCGGACTAAGGTTGGGATCCCGATCATTGCCATCACCGGATCAGCCGGCAAAACCAGCACCAAGGAGATGGCAGCAGCGGCTCTGTCTCGATTTGGATCCGTGCTCAAGAGCCAGGCCAACCATAACAACGATATCGGTGTGGCCCAGACTTTGCTCCAGCTCCAGCCCGATCATCAGTTTGCAGTCCTAGAAATGGCCATGCGTGGCCCTGGGGAAATTGCTCGACTGGCCACCACCGCTCAGCCCACCCATGCCCTGATTACCAACATCGGCACCGCTCATATCGGCAGACTCGGATCCCGCCAGGCCATTGCCCAGGCCAAGTGTGAACTTTTGGGGGTGGGATCCCTGCAAGCTGCCATTTTGAATGCAGAAGATGAGCTGCTGTTGGCCACGGCTGAGGGGATCCTTCAGAGTCCAGCAGTCACCTTTGGCCTATCCCAAGGACAGATCCGAGGGGACTGGGATCCGCAAGCCCAAACCATCCGAGTGGGGGATCTGACCCTGCCAATTCCGCTGCCGGGGCGACATCATGCCCTCAATTGGATCAGTGTGGTGGCGTTGGTGCAGCAGTTGGGGTTGGATCTAGCCCGACTTGCGGATCCTGTGGATCTGTCCGCCGCTTTGCCGGGACGCCATCAGGTGATCCAGTTGCCGCAGGATATTCAGGTTTTGGATGAGACCTACAATGCGGCACCGGAGGCCATGATCGCGGCTTTGCAGGCTCTGTGTCAGCAACCAGGTCGACATGGGGCGGTGTTGGGGCCAATGCGGGAACTGGGGATCCATGCCGCTGATCTCTATGCCCAAGTGGGAGCTGCTGCCGCTCAGTTGCCGCTCGATTATCTGCTGCTGCTGGATCCGGAGGGGGAGATGGATCCGCTCCTGCAACAGCTCCAGGGATCCCAGCTTTGTCGAAGCTGCCAAACGGGCCAGCAGGTGGTGCAAACCTTGGCATCCTGGGTTCAACCTGGCGATCGGATCCTGTTTAAGGCCGCGCGGGCGGTGGCATTAGAGCGGGTGATGCGTCAGTTTATCCAAAAGAGGCGAAATGAGAAAATGGATAGGAATTAAGGATCCTGGTTCGATCACATCTCAATCAG
>CAZODP010000070.1:4496-14055 GCA_964578595.1 uncultured bacterium | reverse complement strand
GAAATGAGAAAATGGATAGGAATTAAGGATCCTGGTTCGATCACATCTCAATCAGTTACCTCTTAATCAGCCCAGTATTCAATAATTCATCACTCACCCTTTTGTCATTTCCCATGAGCAAAACTGCCGACCGCCTGATCCTGGAATTTGAAAAACCTGTGGTTGCCCTAGAACAGCGCATCGAGGAGATCCGCGCCTTGGCAGAGGACAACCAAATCGAAGCGGCTGAGCAGATCCAGCAACTGGAGGCCAAAGCCCTGGAGCTGCGCCAAGAAATCTTTCGGCAACTGTCTCCGGTCGAACGGCTGCAGGTGGCCCGTCATCCCCGTCGCCCCAGCACCCTTGACTACGTGCAGACCATCTGTGATGGCTGGTTTGAACTGCATGGGGATCGCCACGGCAAGGATGATCCGGCCATTGTGGGAGGACTGGCCAGATTGGAAGGCCGTCCGGTGATGGTGATCGGTCATCAAAAGGGCCGCGATACCAAAGACAATATCGCCCGCAACTTTGGCATGCCCAATCCGGCTGGTTATCGCAAAGCCCTGCGGCTGATGGATCATGCCCACAGATTTGGCTTGCCGATCCTGACGTTTATCGACACACCCGGGGCGTATCCAGGGGTAGCCGCCGAAGAAGCCGGACAAGGGGAAGCCATTGCGGTCAACCTGCGGGAGATGTTTCGGCTGGAGGTGCCCATCATCGCCACCGTGATTGGGGAAGGGGGATCCGGCGGTGCCCTGGCGATTGGGGTGGGGGATCGGCTGCTGATGCTGGAGCATTCGGTCTATTCGGTGATCTCGCCGGAGGGCTGTGCTGCCATTTTGTGGAAAGATGCCAAAAAAGCCCCCCAAGCTGCCGCCGCCCTCAAAATCACCGCTCAAGACCTATTAGAGCTAGGCATTGCCGACCAAGTGGTGACTGAACCCATTGGCGGCGCCCATCGCTCTCCGGTGGAGGCCGCTGCCACCCTCAAAACTACCCTGTCTCAACAGCTACAGGAGCTTTCCCAGTATAGCGGCCCCCAACTGCGAGAGATGCGCTATGCCAAGTTCCGCCGCCTGGGAGAGGTGATCGAAGGATCCTGACTACTTGTTGCTTTCTACTTGTTGCTTGCCTGGCTGGTTGCTTTTTGGGTTGCCGGGGTCGCCGGGTCATACCTCCTGCAAAGCTGGCTCATACTCACTCATAGATGGGCAACTACAGACCAAGTGACGATCCCCGTAGGCGTTGTCAATGCGGCTGACGCTAGGCCAAAACTTAGCCTCTTGCGTCCACGGGGCGGGGTAGGCGGCGGTGGTGCGGGAATAGGGCCGATCCCAGGTGTCTGCTGTCACCACAGCGGCGGTGTGGGGAGCCTGTTTGAGGACATTGTTGACCGGATCCCCCCCCAGCTCAATCTGACGGATCTCGGCCCGGATAGCGATCATGGCCTCACAAAAGCGATCCAGCTCGGCTTTGGACTCGCTCTCGGTGGGTTCCACCATCATGGTGCCCGCCACCGGCCAAGACATGGTTGGGGCATGAAACCCGTAGTCCATCAGCCGCTTGGCCACATCCTCCACTTCAATCCCGGCAGATTTTTTGAAGGGGCGCAGATCCAGGATGCACTCATGGGCCACCCAGCCACCGGATCCCTTGTAAAGCACCGGATAGTGGGGTTCGAGTCGCTGAGCAATGTAGTTGGCATTCAAAATCGCCACCCGACTGGCCTGGGTCAACCCCGCTGCTCCCATCATGACAATGTAGGCCCACGAAATTGGCAGGATCCCGGCACTGCCCCACGGAGCCGCTGCCACCGCCCCAATCCGGGAGGGGAGCAACGCTGGGATCCGCTGATGTCCCGGCAAAAACGGCACCAGGTGAGCCGCCACCCCAATCGGGCCAACCCCAGGGCCGCCACCGCCGTGGGGGATACAAAATGTCTTGTGCAGGTTCAAGTGGCAGACATCCGCCCCATACTCCCCTGGCTTGCACAGGCCCACCTGGGCATTGAGGTTAGCCCCATCCAAATAGACCTGTCCACCCGCCTGATGCACAATCTGACAGATCTCCCGGATCCCGGTTTCAAACACCCCGTGGGTGGAGGGATAGGTCACCATCAGGGCCGCCAACTGATCCCGATGGCGGTCAACTTTGGCCCGCAGATCCTCAAGGTCGATATTGCCCTCACTGTCACAGGCCACCGCCACCACGGTCATGCCCGCCATCACCGCACTGGCTGGATTGGTGCCATGGGCAGAGGTGGGGATCAAACAGATGGTGCGCTGGCTCTCTTGTCGCTGGCGATGATAGGCCCGGATGACTAATAATCCGGCATATTCCCCTTGGGATCCGGCATTGGGTTGCAGCGAGATGCCCGCAAATCCAGTGATCTCCGCCAGATAGCTCTCCAATTGCTCAAACAGCTCCAAATAGCCCTGAGCCTGAGACAAGGGGGCAAATGGATGGATCTGGGCCAACTCTGGCCAACTGACCGGGATCATCTCGGTGGTGGCATTCAGCTTCATGGTGCAGGATCCCAGGGGCATCATCGAATGCACCAGGCCCAAATCCCGACTTTGGAGGCGGTGAATGTAGCGCAGTAGCTCGGTCTCAGAGTGGTAGCTATTAAAAACCGGATGGGTCAAAAAGCCACGAGTGCGGGCCAAAGCAGGATAGCTGGCCGCAAAACTGGGGATCCCCTCTTGAGCCAAGTCAGCCGCCCCAAACTCAGGCCGGATCCCATCATTGAACAGATAAAACAGATCATCGAGATCTGACAGGGTGGTGGTTTCATTGAGGCTGATCCCTAGGGTGGTCTGATCCAGCCAGCGCAGATTGATTTTCAAAGCCTGACACAGCTCCGGGATCCGGTTTTGGGCCGGAACCTTGACCAGCAGGGTATCGAAATGAGGGGCCGGATCCACCGCCAATCCCAGCCGCAGTAGGCCCCGTTTCAAGATCGTGGTGAGGGCATAGATCCGTTCCGCAATTCCCTTGAGACCCTGGGGCCCGTGATAGATGGCATACATCGAAGCCATCACCGCCAGCAAAACTTGAGCAGTACAGATATTACTGGTGGCTTTGTCGCGGCGGATGTGTTGCTCGCGGGTCTGCAACGCCAGTCGCAAGGCAGGATGGCCCTCCGCATCTTGAGATTGACCCACGATTCGCCCGGGGATCTGTCGGGCAAACCGAGTCCGGGTGGCAAAGTAGGCGGCATGAGGCCCCCCAAACCCCAGCGGGATCCCGAAGCGTTGGCTGCTGCCCACAGCGATATCGGCCCCCCAGTCTCCAGGTGGCTTAAGCAGGGTCAAGCTGAGCAGATCCGCCGCCACCGTCACCAAGGCCCCCACCTGATGAGCCTGTTCCACAATCGGCGTGTAATCTTCAACGGCTCCGGTGCTAGTGGGATATTGCAACAGGATCCCAAAGTAGGTCTGATCCAGCCGACAAGCCTGGGGATCCCCGATCTCGATCTGGATCCCCAGTGGCTCGGCGCGGGTTTGCAGCACCTCGATGGTTTGGGGATGGCAACCCGATGACACCCAAAAGCGGCGGGCCGATTTGCCCCCAGATGGAGCCTTACTCGATTGGTTAAAGCTCAAAATCATCGCCTCAGCCGCAGCGGTGGCTTCATCCAGCAGCGACGCATTGGCCAGATCCAATCCAGTCAGATCGCAGATCAGGGTTTGGAAATTGAACAGAGCCTCCAGCCGCCCCTGGGCAATCTCCGCTTGATAGGGGGTGTAGGGGGTATACCAGGCTGGATTTTCCAGGATATTGCGTTGGATCACAGCAGGCGTCTGGCAGTCGTGATAGCCCAGGCCCAGAAAAGATCGCCAGATCTGATTTTTGGATGCAATCCGCTTAAGCCGCTCCAGGGCTGCCGATTCAGACAACGGATCCGGGAGGTTCAACTCAGCCTGGGTGCGAATGGAGGCCGGGATCGCCTGTTCTATCAGCGTTTGCAGCGACTGACACCCCACCGCCTCTAGCATGGCTTTGATCCCTTGCTCTGTGGGGCCAAGGTGGCGACGGGCGAAGGTATCCAGGGGTTGCAGCCCAGGCATACGAGGATCCGCTGTCGAAGCATCAGCAGGCAGAGAGTCAGTATGCAAAGAATCGGGATGTAAAGAATCAGGCATAGCATCAAGGGTGAGCGACGAGGGGCAGGGATCCCCATCTCTCATTTGTATCGTTTTCGTCACAATGGTTGCCACCTGCCAACCCTGGCCATGGGATCCTGAGTTTAGGCCCGATCCCGACACAGCTCGCCAATTTTGCCCCGACAGGTGGCCATTTCTTGGGCAGACAGATCCTCAAACTCCACATCCCGCCGCAAGACCAGGCCATTGACCCCAGCGATATAACGGGGCAATTCCCCTTGGTCGATCAGTTCCATCGTCACCATATTGTAGGTGGTATAAAAAGTCTGATTGGCCTCAAAATCAATATCCAATACAGTGATGGTTTTGCGAGGGGGCAAGGGGCTATCAATCAGTGGACGAGGCCCGGATCCTAAAATGCCGCAGTGGAGTAATTGCAGATCCCCTTTGTGGGCCGGATAGTAGGCGTGGTGATGGCCGCTGATATAGGTATGAACATTGTATTTTTCTAATAATTCTCGCTTTTGATCCGCTTCCAATAATACTTCTCCTAACTCATTGCGACCGACTGAGATGGCATAGAGGGGCAGATGTCCAATCGCAATTCTGAGTCGAGCCGATTGCGCTTTTTCACTGGCCAAAGCAGCCTCGGCCCACTCCATTTGTTCAGGGGGAATGTAATTAGAGGAGGCATCCCAGGCCAAAAAGAAAATACCATTATGCTCAAAAGTGTAGTAGAAGGGAAAGCCGGATTTGTCGATGAAATTGAGCCTTGGATCATGGGCTGGATCCTGCCAGTATTGGGTGGCCCGATCCCGTTCTTTTTGAAACAAAAATCCTCCTGAAACCGATCGAGCACTGGAGGCATCATGATTGCCAATGGTAAAACCCAACGGCAGGCCCGCTGCCCGCAATGGCCCAGCCACATGTTGCTCAAACGCCTCCCACATGGCATCCAACTGGTCTGGGGTGAGACGGGGATTTTGGCCGGCCACCATATCACCACCGCTGATCACAATATCGGGATCCCAAATGGGCACCAGTCCCAGGGCACGATCCACTTCCGGATCATAAACCGTGGATCCATAGATGCCATTCATGTCGCTGATCACCAGCAATCGCTCATCCCGGCGGGCTGGCAAGAATAGGGGCTGACTCAAGCCCTCCACCTCCACAGTGGTGGGGGTACTGGAGGGAACTGACGGAGGAGATGTCGATGCAGGAGATGTCGATGCAGGAGATGTCGATGGATCGGGGGGGCTTGAATCCAATCCGGATCCCGCCTGTCTGGATCCCATCCGAGAGTCCACTTGCCGCAGAGCCAGCCAACCCCCGGCAGCACCGCCAGCGATCCCTAAGCTCAGTCCCCCCAGTACCAAGTCCCGTCGCCGCATATCAGACCTCACCCATCCTGCTTTCAACAGGGACATTCTAAAGGGATCCTCAGATGGGATTCCTCTAAGATAGGGTCGGGGGATCTGGCAGGGGAGAAAAAAGCAGATGGCTGAAATTGGCATTGTCACAGCGCAACATCAAAACCGTCGCCGGGGACAGATCCATGTCTACGACGGGGCGGGCAAGGGCAAATCCCAGGCGGCTCTGGGGGTGGTGCTGCGATCCATTGGCCTAGGGATCGAAGAACAGGTGCCCAGTCGAGTGTTGTTGGTGCGTTTTCTCAAGGGGCCAGGGCGAGAATATGCCGAAGATGCAGCAATTGCGGCTCTACAACAGGGCTTTCCCCATCTGATCGACCAACTCCGCACCGGACGAGGGGATTATTTTGGCCCCGACGAGATCACCAAGTTTGACAAACAAGAAGCTCGGCGCGGCTGGGATGTGGCCAAGGGAGCGATTGCCTCAGGCTTTTACTCCGTGGTGGTGCTGGACGAACTCAATCCAGTGGTGGATCTGGGGCTGTTGCCAGTGGAGGATGTGGTCAGTGCCCTGCGCCAAAAGCCAGACGATATGGAGGTGATCATCACAGGCCGGGGGGCACCGCCAGAGATTTTGGCCATTGCTGACCTGCACTCTGAGATGCGTCCTGTCCACCACATGGATCCCGAGTTGAATGGCGCCGATCCCAGCGCTGATCAGAGCTATTTAGACCATCGCCCCACCGGGATCGAGATCTACACCGGGGCAGGCAAGGGCAAATCCACCAGTGCTCTGGGACGGGCTTTGCAGGCGATTGGCCGGGGCATCAGCAAAGATCTGTCCCATCGGGTGCTGATCATTCAGTGGCTCAAGGGGGGCGGCGGTTACACCGAGGATGCAGCCATTCGTGCCCTACGGGGTAGCTATCCGGATCTGGTGGATCACCAGCGCTGTGGCCGCGATGCCATTGTTTGGCGGGGCAAGCAGCAGGAAATTGACTACGTGGAAGCAGAAAGAGGGTGGGAACTGGCCCGTGCGGCCTTAGGATCCGGTCTCTACAAAACCATCATTATGGATGAACTCAATCCCACCGTAGATCTGGAGCTACTGGATTCTGGCCCCATCATCGAAGCCCTTTTGCGCAAGCCCAAAGACACTGAGATCATCATTACAGGCCGCTGCCATGCCCCACTGCCTTTCTTTGAGCTGGCCAGTGTTCATTCTGAGATGGTCTGTCATAAACATTACGCAGACCGAGGGGCTGATCTGAAGCGAGGGGTGGATTATTAGCTAGCTCTAGGCTCAAATCTGCCTGTTTTAACCCACTGATTTCAAGCCACTGATTTAACTCACGGATCCAGAGCGAAAGACCTGGCCAATGATGGCTTCAATCGGCGGGTCATGGATGGTCAAATCTTGAACCGATAGCTCCGCCAACAGCCTCCCCACGGTCTGGGTCAGCCGCTCCCGCTCCACCATCAGCCGTGCTGTGGTCAAATGGCCATGATCCTCAGGATCCCCACAGACCTGGCCGTAGACTGCTAACTGCTGCCGGGGGTAGGGCTGTTCTAGGTGCAGCGTCACCTCTCGATAGGGGGCAAAGCGGCTGAGCAATTCACTCAGGGATCCGTCATAGATCAACCGACCCTGGTGGATCAGCAGCACCCGTTCGCACAAGGCTGTGATATCCGCCATGTAGTGACTGGTCAGCAAAATCGTCGCCCCATATCGCTGGTTATAGGTTTGCAAAAACTGCCGCACGTTGGCCTGGGCATTGACATCTAGCCCCAGGGTGGGCTCATCCAAAAACAACACCTGGGGTTGATGCAACAGAGCCGCCATCAGTTCCGCTTTCATCCGCTCCCCCAACGACAATTTCCGCACCGGCTGGGTCAGCTTGGATCCCAAATCCAGCAATTCCGTCAGCTCATGCAGCCGTCTCTGAAACTCTGCCTCTGGGATCCGGTAAACCGCCCCGTTGATCCGCAAAGAATCCAAAGCGGGTAGGTCCCAGAGCAATTGCTGCTTTTGGCCCATCACCAGGGTGATCTGATGCAAAAAGCCCGCCTCGCGCCGAAACGGCACATACCCCGCCACTGATAGCGATCCCCCCGATGGATGGATCAGCCCCGTCAGCATTTTGAGGGTGGTGGTTTTGCCCGCCCCATTGGCCCCCAAAAAGCCCACCACCTCCCCTGGCTCAATTCCAAAGGAGATCCCCTCCACCGCCTGGATCCGGCGATACTGCCGCTGAAAAAAGTGCCGCAAGGTTCCCCTCAGTCCAGGCTCTTTGAGGGCAACAGAGTAATGTTTGGAGAGGTTTTGGGCCTCAATGATGGGCATGAGCAATGGGGGACAGAGGATCCTCTCTATTGTCGGCTATTTCTTTAACCGGTCTGGTGGTTGAGGATTGGGATCTTGAGGGGGTAAATCTCCTGCTATGGTAATTCAGGACTGAGGGCTGGCCACGACTCAAGCTAGCCATGGAGCGCATTGGGGGCAGGCATGAAGTATCGGCGGATCCTGTTGAAGCTGAGTGGCGAGGCTCTGATGGGAGAGCAGTCCTTTGGCATTGCCCCTGAGGTTTTGTCCTCGGTGGCCCAAGAGATCGCCTCTGTCAATCAGGCGGGGGTAGAGGTGGCGGTGGTGGTGGGGGGGGGCAACATCTGGCGGGGTCGCAAAGAGGGGGCCGCCCGCGGCATGGATCAAGCCTCCGCCGACTATGTGGGGATGCTGGCCACGGTGATCAACGCCCTGACTTTGCAGGATGCGCTGGAACGGGAGGGGGTGGCCACCCGCGTCCAAACTGCCATTGCCATGCAGGAGGTGGCCGAACCCTACATTCGCCGCCGTGCCATCCGCCATCTCGAAAAAAACCGTGTGGTGATCTTTGGAGCCGGATCCGGCAATCCGTTTTTTACCACCGACACCACCGCCGCTTTGCGAGCCGCCGAGATCGATGCCGAGGTGATCCTCAAGGCCACCAAAGTGGATGGCATCTATGACAGTGACCCCAAGCTCAACCCTGCCGCCCTCCGCTTTGAAGAACTGACCTACCAGGATGTTTTGGCCAAAGATCTCAAGGTGATGGATACCACTGCCATCGCCCTCTGCCGCGAAAACCGGATCCCGATCGTGGTTTTTGATCTGACCATCCCCGGCAATATCCACAAAGCCATCCTGGGGGGGGATCCGATTGGGACAACCGTGCGCTGAGGCTAGATTTTAGGAGTGGGGGAGATCAATCCCCAGCCCCATCCATCTTTCCAGACTCATTGTTCACATCAACCTGTGATGATTCATGAAATTAGAACCGTCACCTCCCCGTCCGATTGTGCAAATCTCAGCCTTGGATCAGATCCTATTTGCTGAACTGATCCAATCGGGATCCGGCAGATTGAGTTGGATCCGGCCTCTTTTTTTGGTCATCTCAGGATCCGTATGGGATTTGAAATTGGACTCTGATGTGTTGTGGCATGGATCCCTTGAGTTTGCCTATGCAGAAGAGGTGCTCCCTCTGTATGCTCAAGCTCAACCGACTACTGCCGCCCGTCAATTGCTTCAGACCTTTCTCAAGCTGGCCTGCCGGATTTAGACCTCTTGCCTTTGTTCTTTCTGGCTTAGAGCATTTTTGCGTAAATCAGAAGGCAAAATCCGGGATCCCCACTGCCATTCCCCTTGAGCGGATCCCCGTTGAGCATAGGGCACAGGGGTGATCCGAGGGATTGGGGTCGGTTTGATATAGGGAATTGGGGTGTATTGAGGCTGAGGTGTCGGGGTGGGGGCTGGAGTCGGGAGGGGTGTTGGCTCCGGCAAAACCTCCGGCTGAGGGGTGGGTTGAGGGGTAGGCGATGAACTGGAGATGGGTGGCTGAGATTCAGGGGGTGAGTCAGGCGGCAATTCACCACTCAGCTCCTGCGGGATGGGCTGAGGCTCAGGGATCCGCTGACGAGGGCGAGGGGTGGATTTGGGCTTAGGTTTAGGGGTAGGAGTTGCCGTTGGCTCTGGGGTGGGCTGAGGGGTAGGAGTTGCCGTTGGTTCTGGACTGGGCATTGGGGTGGCTGTTGGCTCTGGGATCGGCGTTGGCGTTGCTG
>CAZODP010000070.1:0-4396 GCA_964578595.1 uncultured bacterium | reverse complement strand
TCAGGTGGCAATAGATCAGGTGGTAGTAAATCAGGCTTCAGTGGTTCAGACTTGATCCCATCAGACTTCAACACAATTGAGAGGGCCTCTTCAGCCTTCAACTCGCCCCGCACCAACCTTGAGAGGGTATCTTGTCCGCCAGGGGTGTAGACCACCTCACGGGCCGCACTATTAAAAACATTACGAATCGGATCCCCGGCACTATTGACCAGCTCCACCACCACCACATTGGATCCCGGCTGAAAACCTCTGAGATAGAGGGGTTGCCACTGATCGAGGATCCCACTTTGGCCATTGACGGTATAGCGGATCCGCCAGTCGGAGGGAATATCGGTGAGCAAGGTCTCTCGAATCGGGGCATTGGCCAGCCAAAAGTCCAGCAAAATCGGCTCAGCGCCATAGCTGCCCTTGGGCCGGCTATAGGTCAAGAGGGGCAGCTCAGGATCCGGGACATATTCAGGGGTTTTGGCCCCCACATGAAACGTCACCTGGGCATAGGCTTGGGTGTTTTTGAAGCTCTCGTGCCAGGGGGTGCCCGCAAAGGCTCGAATGGTATGGGATCCCAGTGCCAGATGGTCAAAAATCAGGGGCTTGCTGGTGTCGTAGTAGGCCACATAAGGTTCGTTGTCCACAATCACATGCAGGTGTGGCCCCAGCCCCAGATCAGGATCTTTGAATAGGGGATAGCCCCTGACCTCAAAGCTGACCTCCACCCGGTTGCTGGTCAACACTTGATCGGGTTCTGGGCTGAGGATCCTGACGGTTGGGGAGCAATGCTCCAAATACTCTGAGAGTCGGGCAATTTCGGTAGGCACCTCTGCCCGCTCCAGAGGGATCACGCCGCCCGTTGGGATGGGATCTGGATCTGTAGATGGGGATCGGCCACAGGATCCCAGGCCAAGCAGACCCACCAACCCCAGGATCCAAATCCATGCCACCACAGATCGAATCAACCGCAGCCCGATCCTGCCTGCCGTGCTCATCTGATTTGTGCTCGTCGTGGCAATCGTCTGCATGACACCTCACATCACAGCCCAACACATTTGTTTATAGCGGTTATTGGCACGGGACAGAAGCTGATATCTCCATTCCCCTCCTATGGGCACCCTCAAATCCAACCTAGGCTGGAGTCAGTTTTGCAATTTATTACAACCATAATCACACCGATGAAGCGTCGACAGATCACCTGGCTTATGGCCACAGCCGGGGCAGGATATGTGCTCAAGGGCCAGCACTCTCAGGCCCAGGATCCAGATTCATCACCGGATTCACTAACAGGTTTATCACCAGGTCTATCAGGGGTGGTGGGGGACTTTTCAGCGGAGTCGGTAGGGACATAGGTGCCCTCTGGCTGGGAGGTTCAGACCTTTCGTAGCATTCCCAAGCCAACAGACTATGCACTAGTACAGCAGCAGGATCAGGTGGTGCTGCGGGCCATCAGTGAGGCCTCCTCATCGGGACTGACCCGTCGTGTGGGGTGGATTTGCGGCGCACCCCTCTGTTGAGGTGGCGGTGGCGCGTGGATGAGGCGATCCAACAGGGAGACCTAACTCAGCAAGATACTGATGCCTGTTCGGCCCGGGTGTATGTCAGGCGGCTGCTCTTGTCCACACGGGCACTCTGTTATGTCTGGACTTCCAGCCCTGACGTCGGATCTCTCTTAACCAGCCCCTTCACTGACCGGGTCAAAATCCTTGTGATGCAGGATCAATCCGCCCCCCTCCAGGACTGGTTAAGCCAGGAGCGCAATGTCTTTTTAGATTTTCATTAGATTTTCAGGATGCTTTTGGCAAGGTTCCGCCGGAGGTATCAGGGGTGGCGATCTTGACGGATGGCTTTCGCACCAACGAGCGGGTGGTGGCTTACTACGGAGATATTGCCTTTGGATCCCTTTGATCTATTAATTTTGATCTCTCAATTTCTTGGTTTTGGCTTGAGTCCCTGTGGCCGGGATTTTGACCGGGGCTAATGTTGCTGTTGGCAGCGAGTGATCAGATCCAGATAGATTGCCGCTTTGAGGTTATGCCAGAGGGGCAAGGTCAGCCCACCCCCCAGGATCCAGCCCAACAGTCCGCTGACCCAACGCACCACCAGCTCCAGGATCCCCCCTTCCCACCCCCAATCCAACCCCAG
The DNA here is from genome assembly GCA_964578595.1 of uncultured bacterium. GTDB lineage: Bacteria > Cyanobacteriota > Cyanobacteriia > Thermostichales > Thermostichaceae > JAAUUM01. The sequence goes on along the minus strand of CAZODP010000070.1, from coordinate 2,263 downwards.
GGGCAGCGCAACCAAACCCATTTGCAACGGCAGTGTCAAGAGACTTGTGATCACCAAAGCCAGCAATATCTTGGCCACGGATCCCTGAGTCAGTTCCCAACTCTCGATCGAGCTGAGGGCCGCTGGAGCGTCGGGATCCAAAACCACAATCACATCCGCCACAAACCACCGACTGGCCACCCACAACAAAGGCCAAGCGATCACCCATATCCCGATTAGAGCCGCACTGATCAGCCCGACCCGGAACACCGATGCCGCCACCCGATCGGGATCCACAGGCCCATTGCCAGAGGCCACCGTCCAGCCCGCCGCAATACTGAGGATCAAGGCCAGCAGTGCCCCCCCCAACAGCAGCAAAATGATCCCAAACAAAACGATTGCCAGTCCACTCTGGATATGGAGCCGCAGCAGCGCACCCCAACGCCGTCCAGCCTGACGATGGGCCGAAGCAGACCGCTCTGGCAACTGATCGAGGGCCGCAATTCCTAAGCGGGTCAAGGATCCCCCCAGTACCAAAGACTGGGCCAGTCCCACTAAAGCCAACGGCATCCAGGCTAAAATCACGTATCCCGTCTGGCTCCGGTGGGATTCGATCCAGCGCAACCAGTCTGGGATGGGCAAAGCTCCCACCAAAGGGATCCCCAGCCGCAACACCAGAATCAAGCCAATGCCCACCAGTCCCCAGCCAATTAAGGTCAGCAGATACCAGCCATAGGCTGCTGCCGCCAACGGAAAGACTAACTTCAGGGTCGACCCCCATAGGCCCAGGCTACGCCAGAGCCACCCCAACAGACCACGTGCATGAGCAGAAGAAGTCATCTGGATTGGAGAAAAAACAGGACAGACAGACAAACAGTAGAACAGGCCAGACTACATGGTACGCTAGCCGCAGTTTGGCAAGAGCTGGGTCTGAAGGGATCCCAAAATATGGCTTAACCCCTGCTGGATCCCAGCTTCTGATGTCGAATTTTATTTTCCTCTCTTGCCATCAGTGTTATCGATTACGTTGACTGCGTTTCAATAGTTTTTTCTCGTTTTCAAGGTTTTGACCTATGGCCCTCGACTATCCTCCTCACCTCAAATACGTTGACTCCCACGAATATCTCCGCATCGAAGACGATATCGCGACACTGGGCATCACCGCCTATGCTGTCGACCAGTTGGGGGATATTGTCTTTGTGGGACTGCCGGAGGAAGGATCCGAGCTGGTTAAGGGGGATACCTTTGGCTCAGTCGAGTCGGTTAAAGCCGTCGAAGACCTCTATGCCCCTTTGTCGGGGGAGGTGATCGCTGTCAATAGTGCCGTGGTGGATAGCCCCGAAAGCATCGCCGATGACCCCTATGGAGACGGCTGGCTGCTCAAGGTGCGAATCGGCAATCCTGAAGACCTGGATGACACCCTGACGGCTGATGCCTATGCCAGTCTTGTGGAAGGCTAATTGTAGAAGAAGGTTAATTAAGCCCAGTTAGAGATTAAAGCCAGCTCAAGCTAACCCTCAGCCATGCCTCAGGATCCCAAATTGTCCTCAACCCAAGCAGGATCCTGGGTGCGCCAGGTGCCCTTGGTGACCGGGATCCTGGGGGGGATCCTGCTGATGGGCAATCGGCTGATATTTACACCTGATCTGCTCAATAGCCAGTCTCGGTCGGATGCGCTCGGGATCCTGCTCAGTGCCCTGCTGATCTTGACGGGATTGCTGTGGCAGCAGAGTCAGCCGTTGCCCCCTCCGGCTGTGGAGTTGAACGGATCCCCAGGATTTTGGCTGGATCCGAGCGTGTCTGAGACCCAACAATTGGATTTGGGCTGGGCCTCGCGGACGGTGCTCACCCTAACGGCGGCTCAGTCGGTGGCGATCTGGTTTGACTCCAAGCTATTACTCAGACGTGGGATCCTGCCCCCAAAATTGGATCCTTCAGAATCAAACCCCTCAGGATTGAGCAGTAACCTCGACCAAGACTGGGAGCCGGGATCCATCAGTCGGCGAGCCATGCAAACGGGCCGAGCGGTCTATTTGGTGGATCTCAAGCTCTATCCGGCCCGGGGAGAGTTTACAGACATATTGCTGCCTGACAACACCGCTTCACTGCTGTGTCAACCCATTGGATCCAAGGGGGTTTTTGTGGTGGGTAGTCATCGGCCCCGCACCCTTACCCCTCAAGACCAAGCCTGGATCGAGGCCATCGCCCAACGGCTGGAGCTGATTTTGCAACCGGATCCGGAGCAAAACACCCAGTAAAACTCCTAACCCGTAGCACGGCCTGT
>CAZODP010000069.1:0-17345 GCA_964578595.1 uncultured bacterium | reverse complement strand
CCGGATCCGTATTTTCCAGATCCGTATTTTCCGGATCCGTATCGCCGGAGTCAGCATTTCCAGACTCAGGATCTCCGGGATCGGGTTGCGACACCGCCACCGAAAATAGCACCCGTCCATCCAGGCTGACATCCCCTGTTTCCACCTGGGATCCTGCACTAGGGGATCCCGACCCCAGTTGTCGCAACACCGCTTCGGGGGTCAGAGGCGCAGGCTGAGACCAACTGGCAGGCCCCAGGATCCCGGCAACCCCTGTGATCCAGGCAGCACTGAATACAACCACAGATCCCCAGCCGGATCCCCGTCCCCCTCGATCTACTCTTTGAGCTGGACTCAATCCACGCATCGCCTAGCTCGATAACCGCAAAATCCTCTGACAGATTAACCCCTCCGACAGATTTACTGGGAAAGATTTACTGGGAAAGATTAATTGCTACAGATCAGCGTGACGGGCTGATTTTATGATCTACCCCCAAACGAGATGGGGCTAACCAAGGCTTAGGCAAGGGGGTTTAGCCAGGGGTTGGTCACTCAAAGTCCCGCTGCCACCAGCCCGGATCCCCACCAAAATAGGCCATCCACCACCAGTGTGCTCAGCACAGCTCCCCCAAAAATCCCCCAGCCATCCCCCTGCCGGCGCACACTCCAGATCCCCGCCACCAGCAGCATCAAACAGATCTCCCAAGCCCAAAGGATCCCCAGTGGACTTTGCATCTTGGCTAGGGCGGATCCCAGCACCCAGCCCATACTCTCAAACACCGGGGCCGCCATCACCAACCGCCACTCCGCCAGCAGTCCCACCGAGTGAATATACAAATCTGTTGCCACCGTTCCCAGAAGGGATCCCAAGTAAAAAAAGTCCCCTAGTCGCGTCGGACTATCCGGCCTGCGTAAACTCCACCACGCCAGCGGTATCCCCAGTGCCTCAACAGGAATGTGCAAAAGTGGCTCTGAGCGCAACCACCCCCAGTAGAGGGATCCAGCCAGCCAAGTCAAGGTAAACCCGTACAGTAGGCTGCCCCAATCTCGGTAGCGGGGTTCAGAGATCAGGTGCAAACTTAATCCCAACCAACCCAGTGTCAGCACCAAACTCACCCAAGGGGCATTGCGCACCAGAGGGGCCTGCACAAAGACTGGAATCGAAACCAAAAGTGCAGAGGCTAGACCCAACTGAGCGCGCCGACTCAGCAGGAGCGATAGGATCCGAGTCAGCCAAGGCTGCTGGTGAGAAGAAAATGAGGATAACAAAGGATTTCGATAAAACTCTTTACAAAGGTTAGCACAGGGATCCTGACGGCTTAGCACCGATATTGAATGCCCACAGCCCTAGTCTAGCTCAGATACCCCTAGGGGGGATAGCTCTCTGGCACCTGTCCTGCCTACAAAAAATGATCATTGGCTGAGGGGGTGCAATTGTTGGGGGATTTCGAGCCACCCAGGTCAGCTCCCCTGACGACGGGATCCTGATGAGTGGTCTAAAAAATGCCCCTTCAGCGGTTGACAAGCAGTTCTTAATAAAGTAGAGAACTTTCTATGTGATTCAACTCAAAGGGCTGAAGGTTGACTTTGCTCCAGCGTCTGAGTCTCTTTCCGCCTGGTCTGCCAAATGCCCCATCCTGTTGCTATTCCTCTTAATATCAGGGGAATCGGAGGGATCCTCAGCCGGAGCCAACCTCGTGATCGCCAGCCCTGCCGATCAAATCTCAACTGGATCCGACGGGCCAGCGGTGGGGGCAAACTGGCCAAAACCCCGATCCATTGCCCTGTCACAACAGGATCCCCCCAACCCATTTGGATCCAGCCATAGGCTTCACTGACCACTGAGGGGTGATGGAAGAGCGACACAACTTGACGACTGATCAAAGGCAGATGGGGGCCGAGGGCAACTAATTTTTTTGAGCTAGAGAACAACTGTCTCAGGATGTTGTGAGAGGTCGTGCTTGAAACCTTTCCCCACCACCAGCGGCAATGGCGAGACTTCAGCTCCACCCCCGCCCCCAGCCACTCCACTCGGATCCCAATCGCTAAGGATCCTCCCCACGGTTTTCGCCAAGCCACCACGCAATCGATCGGGATCTGGAGTACGGCTAAGAGGGCCAAGAAGACTGGCAGGATCCCCAGGCTCACAAAAAGTGGGATCCCCTGATCGAGCACAACAGCACCTCTGAGATTGATGGCTTAGAGACGAGCAAAATTATAAGGAGCAGTGAAATTGTTATAGCGAATTCGTAGACGTCCCTGAAAGTGCTGATCCAACTGTTCAACTCGATGGGCAAACTCCGGCTCTAGATCCCAATCAATCAGGTAAGCTCCGTTGTAGGCCATATTTTCAGTCAGTAAATCTCCTTCCACCCGATCACTGCTAAGAGGACTGAGAGCCTCCACAAAGGCATCCATGATCGCCTGCCGTCTCTGTTCTAAAAGCTGCTCTAATGCTTGACCAATTTGCACCACCGCATCCAATCCTAAGGGTTTACCTGTCATGGCATCTCGCTGTTGCTTAAGATTCGGATTTTCCTCTAGGCCCAACTGCAACTCTTGCTCCGGATTCCAAAAGACTTTAATCCCAACTTCTCGCTTGCCTTGCAGGGTAGAAAGTAGGGCTTGAAGCTCTGTTTGCTTGGGATCTAATAAATCTTGCTTGACCTGATCCCAATCGCTGACCACAAGGCCAAATTGGAGCGGCAGTAGAGCCGGATGACCTTCATTCATTACCTTTTCTAAGACCGTTTCATGGGCCAAAAGATTAGCGCGACTGGCTAGATATCGCTCTTGCTGAGCCTCACTAAAGATCACCACAAAAGGATCCATAAGCTTGAGTTGAATGGGCTGTTTATCCAATCCATTGACAGCAGATAAGCGAGGTGCTGGCGGAACAATCAAGCCGTAAAGATATAGTCCAGTCATAGCGATGTCATCCTCCGAGCGATCAGGGGTTGTATGGGCGAGGCAGGAGTACGGCGGGCGTCCCCAATCAACCAGCTCAGGTCGGTTTCTTCAGTATCAATCGTCTCACCATCTGATGAAATACAGTATTTTCCCAACACCATCTGTTGGCGCAGCGTCACCCCACGGGCAATCTGGGTGTAATTAAAAATCACACTCTGATCAATAACGCAGCCTTCATTCAGAACACAACCCATACCAATTGAGGTGGGGCCGATAATCTTGACCCCATCAGCAATCTGAGAACTGGATCCGATGTAGACCGGAGGGGTGATATTGACTCGATCCCAGTTCATTTTGAGGTTGATCCCTGTCCAAATGCCAGGAGCCACCTGCCGACCCGGGATCCCCACCCCTGTCACCTCCCCCTTCAAAATCTTGTGAATCGCTTCATAGTAATCTGGCGTTCGGCCAATATCCACCCACTGAAAATCGGCCTCCATCCCATAAAAAGGCACCCCAGCTTTGACCAAATCAGGAAACAGATCACCGCCAATATCAAAGGACTGCCCAGAAGGAATATAATCAAAAATCTCAGGCTCAAAAATATAGATCCCGGTATTGGTTAGGTTACTCAGAGCATCCGCCTGAGCTGGTTTCTCCTGAAAGGTGAGGATCCGACCCTCTTCATCGGTAACCACCACCCCGTAGTTAGAGACCAGATCAGGCTCCATTCGACGCAGTACTACGGTTGCCATAGCTCCTTTACGCCAGTGATATCTCAATACTTCGGTGATATTGAGATCGATCAGAGCATCACCGCAGAGCACCACAAAGGTATCATCAAAAAAACCAGAAAAATCCTGGATCTTTTTGAGGCCGCCAGCGGATCCTATCGCCTGAGCTACAGGTTTGCCATCTTCGAAGTAGCCCTCAAATGAAAAGCCAATGTGGACTCCCCACTGCTGGCCATCGCGAAAATAATCTTCAATTTGATCGGCTAAATGACTGGTATTGATCATGATTTGGTCAAAGCCATGTCGCCGCAATAGCTCCACCAGAAACTCCATCACAGGTTTGTGCAAAATCGGGATCATGGGCTTGGGAATCATGTAGGTAATCGGCCTCACCCGTGTTCCTTTCCCTGCCGCCAGAATCATGGCTTTCATTACAGTCCCCTAGCATTTGAGCCTTCAGCCGTTGTTGGAAATCGGCACTCTGGAAGATAGTAGCATTTGTTTTGGGGGCTATCTTGAGTTGATGACTCCATCGTCCAACAATAAAATCTGACAATAAGATTTGTGTCTATTGAGGCTGGGTACTATGCCTTTTCTCTCTCCACCTAGCTACTGGCTGATGAAGTCGGAGCCAGGGGTTTATGGGATCCTCGACCTCAAACGGGATGGTCAAACCCTCTGGGATGGGGTGCGCAATTATCAAGCCCGGAACTTTTTGCAACAGATGACAGTGGGGGATCGGGCATTTTTTTATCACTCCAATGTGCAGCCGCCGGGCATTGTGGGCTTGATGCAGATCAGCAGAACGGGTCTACCGGATCCCACCCAGTTTGATCCAGCCAGTGACTATTTTGACCCCAAAGCCACCCCAGAGGATCCGCGCTGGTGGACTGTGGAAGTGAGCTTTGAGCAACAATTTAGCTCCCTGATCAGCCTAGAAACCCTGCGACAGCACTTCAGTCCTGACCAGTTGGCGGTGGTGCGCAAGGGCAATCGACTCTCGGTGATGCCAGTTGCCCCTGATGCGGCTGAGCGGATTTTGCAGTTGCTGCCATAAGCCAGTCAAACCTGCCGAAACTGCTGATCAGAGCTACGTCCCTGAGCAGGGATCCCGTCCTCATGGGGGGCTATATCTAGTGTCATCCCCTATGATTTAGCCCCAAAGCATCCTATGCAAATCCTGACAGTTCGTTCTTGCTTTTCTAATGGTTTTTCAACCTTAGCAGCGGGCTTAGCCATCAGTCTGGCGGCCCTTGTGCTCTCTGGCTGCGGTGATAGTGCTGACACGGTCACCTTGGCCCCGCCCGTTGGCCCGCCTGCCCCCAGCATCAGTCTGACCAGCCTCAGCCCTAGCACGTTGCGACTAGGGGATCCGTTCCGGTTTGTTTTGTCGGCCCAGCTCCAGACACCGGGCGGGATCCGAGCACAGTCTCCGGTGCTGGTCACTGTGGCGCCGCCACTGGGGAGCCGGGTGGGGGTGCTGACCCTCAATGCCGATCAGATCCCTGGCTGTGGCCCCAACAGTGTTGTGTGCAGCCTCAATAACTTGCCTGTCACGGTCACTCAGGTGCCTCTTCAGGTGACTGGATCCTATGAAGTCACCATCAGCGTTTTGGATCAGCAGGGACGAGTGGCTCAATCCAGTGCCAGTATCACTGCTACACTCTAGGCACCGCAGCCTTGTGACTCTGTCTGCAAATCTTGCTGCCCTAAATCTTGTCAGTGATCTGTGATCTATTATCTGTGGTCTGTAATCTATTAGATGATTCGTGGGATCCTGCTGCTGGGGCTTAGCCTGCTTTTGGGGGCTGGGGATGAGTATGCTGACGATGCAGCCCGTGTCAGTGTAGAAGCAAAGTTTGAACAGCAGGAAATGGCTATCTTGATCGCCCATGGCTTTTCTCGCGACCGCTATCAACTGCTGCTGGCCCTTTTTCTGGGGGATCCTGACGTTCAAACCGTTATCAATTCTCTTGTCTCTGAATCCCGCTGCCTGTCCCCCTGATATTAGCCCCCAATACTCAGCCCCAGATGCTTAGACTGCCCTCTTATCTGATTGCGACCACACGGGATCCCGACGGATGTTCGATGGCTTCGCCTCTATTGGCGGCTGAGGCTCTGCGACTCTACTGGGCAACCTTTTCATTGGGTTCATCCATCCCAGTAGTGACCCTGCCTGAGGATCTGACCACCACCGACTGGGGATCCCTGTGGCAGCAGTGGAGCGGCATTCAACAGGATCCCAAACTGCTGGTTTATCCCGGCAGCATCGCAGACTCAGTGGGGGCAGGCTCGCCCCAGCAAACGCTGGCGGATATCGCCGCTGACTGGCGGATCCCGGTGCTATTGACGGTGGCCCTAGACCGTTGGACAGCAGCTCAGATTCGAGCTTATCAGGCTTTGCTCAGACAAGCGGGTGCCCCATGTCAAGGGATCTTGCTAGTGCAGACGGTTTCATCTGGGCAGATGGACGATGTTTTGGCTCCTTTTTTAGGCCACCTCAACCTCAGTGACACCAGTGCTGAGGGGCTGCTAGCCCAAGCCAAAGGATGGAATTGGGAAAGGTTGACCCTTCTCGATCCCGCAGACCTGATAAGGTGATGCCAATTTGATGTTGTTTTGATGCTTTAAGGTTGAGTCTCGCTGCTGTTGCGTCAGGATCCGCCCGATGGCTATTCATCTGTCTCGGTCACGCTTTTCGGCCTCGCGCCCCCAGGGATCTCTGATCGCTCAGGGGGTGGATTGGCTTAAATCCTGGCGGGAGCTGGATGGGATCCTGCTTGTTACAGTCCTGATGTTGTCGGGATTGGGGATCCTGGCCATCCGCAGTGCCAGCAGCCCGGGTGCCCTATTTTGGCTACAGCAGTTGGTGATGGTGGGCCTGAGCTTGATCCCGTGTCTCTATCTGGCCCGCTGGAATTACGAGCGGATCCTGGGTTGGCATTGGCTGGTCTACGGGATCACGCTGCTGGGGTTGGTGGCTGTCATGTTTGTGGGGGTCTCGGCGGGCGGGGCCGAACGCTGGATCCCGATTTTGGGGGTGCAGATTCAGCCTTCTGAGTTTGCCAAGGTGGGGGTGATCGTGACATTGGCGGCGGTGCTGCATCACTGGCCGATTCGCTCGTTTGCCCAGCTTTGGATCCCGGTAGGGGTGATTGCTCCGCCCTGGATCTTGATCTTTTTGCAGCCCAATCTGGGCACAGCGCTGGTGTTTGTGGTGATCTTACTAGCCATGGTCTACTGGGCTGGAGCCAAGGCCAGTTGGCTGGTGTTGATCGGCTCGCCGGTGGTGGGCGCGATCTTGTATGGGATCCAGGGCCAGGTGGAAGCGGGCTGGATGCTGTGGATCTGGCTGCTGTGGTGTGGCGGCATGGCGGCTCTGGCTTTTAGCGCATTATCCTGGCGGCGGGTCGGAGCCTTGATCTTTGGGGTGGGCAATTTACTCTCCGGGCAACTGGGACAACTGGGCTGGAGCCTGCTCAAACCCTACCAGCGGCAACGATTGTTGATTTTTACGGATCCCAGTCAGGATCCACTGGGGTCGGGCTACCACCTGATTCAATCTCGGATCGCCATTGGAGCTGGGGGACTCTGGGGTCGGGGTCTCCATCAGGGCACCCAAACTCAACTGGACTTTATTCCCGAGCAGCATACGGATTTTATTTTTTCTGCCATCGGCGAGGAGCTGGGCCTGATCGGATCCCTGCTAGTGTTGGCTCTGCTCTGGGTGCTGTGTTTGCGGCTGATCCTGGTGGCCCAAACCGCCAAGGACAACTTCGGCTCCCTGATCGCGGTTGGGATCCTGGCCATGGTCTTGTTTCAATCGGTGGTCAATATCGGCATGACGGTGGGGTTGGCCCCGATCACAGGCCTGCCCCTACCCTTTCTGAGCTATGGCCGCTCGGCTTTGTTAACCAATTTTTTGGCCATCGGGTTGGTGCAATCGGTGATGGTGCATCGCTTCCGCAGCAGCTTTTTTGGCTGATATCGAGGACTTGGAAGCACCCAGGATCCAGATTGCCAGATAACGATCTGCCCGGTATCGCTCAGTCCATAACTTTACAGCTAACTTTTCATGGACAGGATCCCATCGATAGGATCCGAGGCTAAAGTGGACTGAGCGAATTTAGGGATCGGGCCAATTTAGGGACTGGGCCAATTTAGATCGAACGGGTTCAGTTACTATTTGCACAAGGGATCCTGGCAGATGTTGGGAGTTTGGATCCCGCTGTTCCCTTCATTCTGCTCCCTTCATTTTCTGGGGCTAGTCTGGGCATACTGCTTACAAAAGGAAGATTTGAATCTATGACTCGCGAGCTAGATATCATCACCCGCCGCAGCAATCGCTCGATTGTGGTTCGGACTGCTGACATCACCCCCCTGGGTCAAAAGATGCAGAGTGCCCTCAACACTCAGGCCACCCAGATCCAGCAGGTTTTCAAAAATCAAAAGCAAAGCGGCAAGGCTCTCGCCCTCGTCTTCAAAGAGATCACAGGCCAAGACCTGCCCGAAGAATATGAGCGGGCCTACAAAAGGCAGCAACTCTTTGAACTCAAAATCATTCATGCTCTACCCGTTGTAGACACCGATTTGGCTCCCGTCGATCACGACCAGATGACGGGGCTGATCGACCGCTGTTTCTCACTTGAGATCTGCAACCGCTACCGGATCCTGCCGATCAAAGAAGAAGAGGGTACTGTCACCATTGGCATGGTCAACCCTGACAACCTTGAGGCCAATGACGACGCTAAAAAGCGCTTGCGTGCCCACCAACTCAACTTTAGGCGAGTGGTGCTGCTCAATGCTGACTTTAACGAGTTGATGGCTCGCTACATGGATGTCCAAGCGGATGCCATCGCTGCCTCTGCCGCCAATGACCAGAAAAATGCAGAAGCCGAGGGTATAGCCAACACCATCGCCGATCTCGATCTCGATGCTATCGAAGAAGCCGAAGATGATAGTGTCAGCTCCTCCCTGGAACAACAGATCCGTTCAGCGGATGACGCCCCCATCATCAAGCTGGCCAACCAGATCCTGGTCAAAGCTCTACAAGAGGGCACCTCTGACATTCATATCGAACCCCAGGAGGAATCCCTCCGGATCCGGTTCCGCAAAGATGGGGTGTTGCGACAGTCCTTTGATCTGTTGCCCAAAAAGATCATCCCCGCCCTGACTGCCCGCTTCAAGATCATCTCTGATCTCAATATCGCCGAGCGCCGCCAGCCCCAAGATGGTCGGATCCGCAGGATCTTTCAGGGCCGCAAGGTGGACTTTCGGGTTAGCACGCTGCCCTCCCGCTATGGCGAAAAGATCGTGTTGCGGATCCTGGATAACTCCTCCACCCAGTTGGGCCTCAACAAACTGATCTCCGATGAAGAAACCTTGATCAACTTCAAAGAGATCGTCAAGCGCCCCTTTGGTCTGATTCTGGTGACTGGCCCCACCGGATCCGGTAAGACCACCACCCTGTATTCAGCCCTAGCCGAGGTCAATGATCCCGGTGTCAACATCAGCACCGCTGAGGATCCGATTGAATACTCGCTGCCAGGTCTGTGCCAGGTGCAGGTGATCCGGGAAAAAGGCATGGACTTTGCCAAGATTTTGCGGGCCTTTTTGCGCCAGGATCCGGATGTGATCTTGGTGGGGGAGACCCGTGACCTCGAAACCGCCAAAACAGCGATTGAGGCCTCCTTGACGGGGCACTTGGTGCTGACCACCCTCCATACCAACGACGCCCCGGGGGCGGTGGCCCGACTGATCGAGATGGGTATCGAACCCCACATGATCTCCAGCTCTTTGCTGGGGGTACTGGCTCAGCGTCTGATGCGTCGGGTCTGTACCGAGTGTCGGATCCCGTATCACCCCACCCCAGAAGAGCTAGCCCGCTACGGTTTGATGTCCTCTAGCAGCAGTGAGCAGTTGACTTTTTACAAACCGAACTCCCTCACCCCCAAAGAAATTGATGAGCACAAAAAGCTCAAAAAGCCCATCTGCGGCAAGTGTAATGGGGTGGGTTACAAAGGCCGGGTCGGGGTCTACGAATTCATGCGCATGAACGACACCCTGGCCGACCTGATCAACAAAGAGGCTCCCACCGATGTGATCAAAGATGCTGCTGTCCAATCCGGCATGAAAACCCTCCTGGCCTACAGCCTGATGCTGGTGCAGCAGGGCCATACCACCCTGGAAGAAGTGGATCGGGTCACCCTGACGGACAAAGGGATCGAAGGGGAGATGAAAGCCCGCGCCCGCACCTTCAACACCTGCCGCAACTGCGGCGCTGAACTTCATCTCGATTGGATGGATTGCCCCTACTGTTTGACCCCCAAATTTAGCTAGTATCTTTAACGTTTTGGTGATTTTCGATAGATGAGCTGGATCTGAGTTTAAGTAGTAAGCAAAGTTTAAGTGGTGTGCAAACCGGCTGACAGATGTTTTAGGATCCCACCCACCAGACTAGAGGCTATTCGGCTCCTGATACTATCTGGCTTGGATACCCAGCTCAAGTGATTTGTCCAGCTCAAGTGATTTGTAACGTTAACTGCACTTTAGACCTTTGGAGATCGTGACATGGCTTTGATGATCGAAGACTTGATGGAAGCAGTGGTGCAAAAGGGTGGATCCGATATCCATATCTCTTGTGGTCTGCCCCCATACCTACGGGTGGGCGGCCACCTGCAACCGACTGAATATGAGCCACTGACCGCCGAAGAAGTGCAGCGGCTTGTCTTTTCGATGCTCAACAACACCCAGCGCAAAACCCTAGAACAAACCTGGGAACTGGACTGCTCCTACGGGGTGCGGGGGATCGGACGGTTCCGGGTCAATGTCTACAAAGATCGGGGCACCTATGCCTGTGCCATGCGCGCCCTCTCGGCTGAGATCCCCAATATCGACAAGTTGGGGATGCCCGATATTGTCAAGGAGATGGCCCGGATCCCACGGGGATTGGTGCTGGTGACCGGGCCGACTGGCTCCGGAAAATCCACCACGCTGGCCTCGATGCTGGATATGATCAATCGGGAGCGGGCTGAACACATCCTCACCATTGAGGATCCGATTGAATATGTCTATACCCCTGTCAAAAGCATCATCCACCAACGGCAGTTAGGGGAAGACACCAAGAGCTTTGCCAATGCCCTCAAGGCCGCCATGCGGGAGGATCCCGATATCATCCTGATTGGAGAGTTGCGGGATCTAGAAACCATTCAGTTGGCCATTACCGCCTCAGAAACCGGCCACTTGGTCTTTGGCACCCTGCACACCTCCAGTGCCTCCCAAACCGTTGACCGGATGGTGGATGTGTTTCCCCCTGAGCAACAGCAGCAGATCCGGGTGCAGCTCTCCAACTCGCTACGGGCGGTGTTCTCCCAAACCTTGGCCCCCCGTCTCAATGCCAAGCCAGGGCAATTTAACCGGGTCTTGGTGCAAGAGATCATGGTGGTCACCCCCGCCATCTCCAACCTGATCCGGGAGGGCAAGACAGCCCAGATCTACTCCGCCATCCAGACCGGTAGCAAGATGGGGATGCGGACGCTGGAGCGGCGGCTGGCGGATCTGTTTGATGAGGGCCTGATCTCTTTTGAGGTGGCCATGTCCAAGACATCTCGCCCCGAAGAATTGCAACGATTGATCGGCACCGTCAGCCCCTCCGAGCAAGCTGCAGCCGCAGGTGGACGGCGACCGGCAGTGGCAGCCCGCTAGGATCCTAAAAACGGCCCAGAGCGGGAGGGGGCGATAGAGCATTGGGGAGGGGTGCGGGGCCAGCCATTTGTGGCTAAGCTAGGCTCTAGCTCAGGATCCAATGCTTTTATTTTTGTCACTCTCCTAACTCAAGCTAACTTTTAGTCAAATCCATCCATAAACATCACCCACACCCCAGGGATAGAGCCATGCCAACCTACAAAATCAAGGGACTACAATCGGGACAACCTGTCCGTCGCCAGCTCACCGCCGCCACTCTTGCGGATGCCCGTAGCCAGTTACGCCAGCAAGGGATCTACGCCAAAGCTGAGGATATCCAGGAGGTCAAGGGCTTTTTGACCCTGCCCAATCCGGCTGATATGGGCATGTCCTTTATCGGCGGCGGCATCGATACCCGCGACAAAGCGGTTTTTTCACGCCAGTTTGCGGCTTTGATCAATGCCGGTGTGTCGATGGTGCGATCCCTAACCATCATGTCTGAGCAGACCGCCAATCCCAAACTCAAGAAATATCTCAAAGTTGTCAAAGAAGATGTGGAAACCGGCAAGAACCTCTCTGATGCCATCAAGCCTTTCCCGGATGCCTTTGATAATCTCTACGTCAGTATGGTGCAAGCGGGTGAAGTGGGGGGTGTGCTGGACGAAACCCTCAACCGTCTGGCCAAACTGCTCGAAGATATTGATAAATTGGCCAAACAAATTAAATCCGCCCTTGCTTATCCCGTGACGGTAAGCCTGTTGGCGGTGGCCATCTTTATTGGCATGGTGGTGTTTATTCTGCCGACATTTGCCGGCATCTACGATGAGTTGGGGGGAGAGTTGCCTGCCTTTACCCAGTTTTTTATCAATATCAGCAAGTTTTTGCGCACACCAGCCTACAGCATTGGCTTGATCTTTTTGATCTTTATGATCTTTTTTGCGGTGCGGCAGTTTTACAAAACCCCGACTGGGAAATTGACCATTGACCAGACCATGTTGAAGCTGCCCATCTTCGGGGATCTGATCCAAAAAACTGCCGTCGCTCGTTTTTGCCGCACCTTTGGGGCCCTGACCCGTTCGGGGGTGCCGGTTTTGACCAGCCTAGAAATCTGCCGCGATACCTCTGGCAATCAGGTGGTGTCTAATGCGGTGGATGCCTCCCGCCAAGCCATTTCGGAAGGGGGTCAGATCGCACCGGCGATTGATGATGCCAAAGTGTTTCCGGTCATGGCGGTGCAGATGATCGCGGTGGGGGAGGAAACCGGGGAGCTGGACTCCATGTTGATGAAGACCGCCGACTTTTATGAACTCGAGGTGGAACAGGCGGTCAAGGCCCTGACCAGTTTGCTAGAGCCAGCCATGATTGTGGTGCTGGGGGGTATGGTGGGCTGCATCATCTTGGCCATGTATCTGCCGATGTTCGGTATCTTTGACTTGGTGGGCTAAGTCGACAAAACTCAGGTTTTTAACTCAAAACTGAGCCAAAATCAGGATCCCTTGCTTGGATGGACGGGGATCCTGTTTGTTTTGTGGGGTGTTTTGATAAGTGTTGGTTTTAGGCGAAGGTTTGTTTGTAGACAGCTTGGAGATGATTGACATCTTCTTGCCGATATTGGCGGCGCATCGACCGGATCCGTTCTTCTAGCAATTGACGGGCTTCGTTGCGACTGATCGGCTCAAAACTCAACTCAGGGGCAACAGCGGCGGATCCTTCAGAGCCAAAGGTGACTCTAAAAAATAGCCGCTGAGCATACAAGGTGGTGAAAAGAGCCTGTTTATCACTCAGGACGCACAAGCTGTAGAGCAAGCCAAACGTGGGATGATTAAGATAATTTTCCTGCATTGGGTAGGATCGCTAAACCGTGGGGAAAGGTTTCACTGAGGGGTATGCTGAAGATGGAGATCCGAGGATGAGTCATGTTCTGGCAGTACGGATCCGGTCAGTAATGCCCTTAACTTTAACCAAATGACCCGGACTTGTGTAATTTACAGGCGAGCCTGCTTTGCGGCAAGCCATCGCTATTGGCTCGATGAGCTGTCTCCTCAAGAGAACCAGCAGCGTTTTGGTCAGTCCAGCCGTTTTCCCGGCCATGGGCATAACTATACCCTGCTGGTGGGAATGGGGGGGCAAGTGGATCCGTATGGTATGGTGCTCAACCTGTCGGATGTAAAGCGGGTGATCAGAGAACAGGTGATCAAAGACCTGGATTTTTCGTTTTTGAATCAGACCTGGCCTGAGTTTGGCCAGACCTTGCCGACCACTGAGTTTGTGGCGATGGCAATTTGGCGGCGGCTAGCGGATCATCTGCCACTGGTCAGCATTCGCTTAGAAGAGGATCCCACCCTGTGGGCAGAGTACAGAGGAGACGGTATGCAGGCATCTTTGACGATTGCAACTCACTTTAGTGCGGCTCATCGGTTAGCCCTGGAGCAGCTCAGCTTGGACGAAAACACCGAAATCTATGGTCTCTGTGCCCGTCCCCACGGTCATGGTCATAATTACGGTTTGGAAGTAACGGTCACTGGAGAGGTGGATCCCCGTACCGGCATGATTGTGGATCTGGGGGAGTTTCAGCGGGTGGTGGATCAGTGGGTGGTAAAGCCCTTTGACCATACCTTTCTCAACAAAGACATCGAATACTTCAGCCAGGTGGTGCCCACTGCCGAAAATATCGCTCTGCGGATCCAGGCATTGCTGACCCAGCCTCTGCGGCAATTGGGGGTGAGATTGCAGCGGATCCGTCTGCAGGAAAGCCCCAATAATAGCAGTGAAGTCTGGGGAGAGTACCCAATGGAGCTGCCTTTAGACCAGATCACTGGAGCCTTAGTGGGTGCTGGATCTCGTTAAGCTGACCGCTCAGATCAGTGACCTCAGCCAACATCTGCAACAGGAGGCGGGCCATAACCAGCAGCGATTGCTCCAAGCTCTGGCTCTCTACCAGCAGTGGCAGGCGGATCCAGCCCGATGGTCAGAGCGACTGGCCCTATGGGGATCCCAATTGGCCTTTGTCTGTGCTGAGCCGGTGGTGGGGGATGAGGGAGAACCTCTTGGGCCGATGGGGGCTGCCCATACGGTGGTGGCAACCGATGGATCCCAGATTATGCCCAACCACCACGAGATCGCCTATTGCTCTTTGATCAATGTGGGGCGGGTGGGGATCCCCTATGGGCAGCAGCAGCGGCCTCTCTTAGACAGTGTGCCAGTGCTGTATTACCGCTCGGCGGATTTGGGGCGGCGGGGGATCCGATCCGAAGAGCTGGTTTCATTGCGGCGCACCCAAGCGGAGATGGAGGAGCTGGTGGAGCTGGCTCAGTCCTGGCGGGAGGCTGTGCCGCTCTTGGCCTTGACGGATGGATCCCTGATTCATTGGGGCTTGGATCCCTTGCCCGCCGAGGAGCAAAAACAGTGGCTGGAGCCGATCTTACAGAGCTTTGAGCAGTTGCGTCAGCTCAGGGTTCCCCTGATGGGATATATCAGTGCCCCCCGCAGCCGGGAGGGGATCAATTTTTTGCGGCTGGGGCTGTGTCCATTTGAGGGATCCGAGTGCGCCCGCCATTGTGGGCAGGGTACCTCCCCCTGTGATCAGTTGACTCCTCTGACGGATCGGGCTTTTTGGGGGGCGCGACTGCAGCCGGGATCCCGCAGTCCCCTCTATCGCAGTGGGGCGGGTTTGTTACAACACTACGGCCACCATCGTATCTATGCCTGTTATCTGCATGTGGGGGATGAGGTGGCGCGGGTGGAGATGCCCCAATGGGTGGCCCAGGATCCGCAGTTGCTGTCGATGGGATTGGGGATCCTGTTGGCTCAGGTGCAGAAGGGCTATGGCTATCCGGTGGCCTTGGCGGAGGCCCATCATCTGGCGGTGGTGCGGGGGGGAGATCGATCCCGCTTTTTTGCCCTCTTAGAGCAAGAGCTACAGCGAGCTGGGTTAAAGCAAATCGCCATTTCCCCCAAAGAAGCCCGCAAACGGCAGGGGATCGCGTAACAATAGCGGTGTAAATCATCCAGTGAATGCCTTGAGCAACGGATTTGATCTGGCCATTGTGGGGGCGGGCATCGTGGGATTAGCCCATGCCTACGCTGCGGCGCGGCGCGGGTGCAAAGTGGCAATCTTTGATCGTTCTCCCCGGGCGGTGGGGGCTTCGATCCGCAATTTCGGCATGATCTGGCCGATTGGCCAACCGACCGGATCCCTTTTGGAGCGTGCCCTGCGTTCTCGTGCCATTTGGCAGACCCTCAGCCCAGCCGCAGGATTTGGCCTGGATCCCTGTGGATCTCTGCATCTGGCCTATCGAGACGATGAGCTGGCGGTGATCGAGGAGTTTGTCACCCAGTTTGGATCCCAGGGCTATGAGGTGCGGTTGCTTTCGGCTGCCGAAACCCTGGCCCAAAGTCCGGCAGTCAACCCCACAGGATTACTGGGATCCCTGTGGAGCAGCACCGAGATGACAGTGGATCCACGGGAGGCGATCCGCAAACTACCGGACTATTTACACCAGACCTATGGCGTGACGTTTGGGTTTGGGCAGGTGGTGACTGGGATTGACTATCCTCACCTAACGGTGGCTGGATGCCGCTATCGGGCGGAGCGGATCTGGATCTGTAGCGGGGCCGACTTTGAGACCCTGTATCCCCACAGCTTTGCCGCCAGTGGCATCACCAAAGTCAAATTACAGATGATGCGAACCGGATCCCAGCCCCACAGCTTTCGGATCGGGCCATCCCTCTGCGGCGGCCTCACCCTGACCCACTACGCAGCCTTTGCCCAGTGTCAAGCGTTACCCGCTCTCAAAGACCGAATCCAAGCCGAAACCCCCCACCTTCCCGCCTGGGGGATCCATGTGATGATGTCGCAAAATGGCTCAGGGGAATGTGTGATCGGGGATTCTCACGAATATGGCCTGGATCCGCAGCCCTTTGACCGGGCCGAAATTGACGGCTGGATCCTGGACTATCTCAAAGGTTTTGCCCAGATACCCTGCTTTGATATTGCTGAGCGGTGGCATGGCATCTACCCGAAGCTGGTGGGCCAAACCGAATGGATCCACTCACCAGAGCCGGGGGTGACTTTGATCAACGCCCTCAGTGGTGCCGGTATGACCCTAGCTTTGGGCCTGGCGGAAGAACAGATGGAGGCATTACTGGCATGAGCAAGCCTGTGATTAAGCTGGTGGTCTTTGATATGGCCGGAACAACAGTCAAAGATAACCATGATGTCAGTCGCGCCCTGATAACGGCCTTTGAACAGGTGGGGATCCTTCTCACCTTGGCCGATACCAACCCTGTCATGGGCTACCCCAAACCCGAAGCGGTCAGGATCCTGCTGGAGCGACGGGATCCCCACCTAGCCACCCCCACTCAGATCAAAACCGTGCATCAGCTTTATCTCAATACCATGCTGGATTTTTATCAGCGGGATCCGAATGTGGGGGAAAAAGCAGGCGCTTCGGAGTTATTTTCAGCATTGCAGGCGCGGGGGATCAAAGTTGCTTTAGACACAGGCTTTGATCGCGTCACCGCCGATGTTTTGCTGCAACGGTTGGGCTGGCTCAAACACCATCTGATCGATGCCAGCGTCACCAGTGATGAAGTAGCTTGGGGTCGTCCTCAGCCGGATATGATCTACGAAGCCATGCGCCGCACCGGAGTTGCAGATATCCAACAAGTGGCCAAAGTCGGCGATACCCCATCGGATCTGCAACAGGGATCCCAAGCGGGATGTACCTACGTGATTGGAGTCACCACAGGATCCCATACCGCCTCAGAATTGCTCCACCACCCCCATACCCATCTAGTGGGATCCCTGGCTGAAATCATGGAGATTTTGACAGACTAAGTGCCGATAGTTCTGGTCAAAGATTGAGAGATGACAGAGAGCGTTCCCATTGTGATGAGAATTGTGAGATATCCCAATCGGCTCACCCACTCTAGGGCTAAACAAAGATGAGCAAGTTTAATAGCAGGGATGAGGGCCAAGGTTGACCGGGATCCCCAGTCTTGCCTATCCCCCCAAGATGGCCCAAGACTCAAGCCCAA
>CAZODP010000068.1:13923-17454 GCA_964578595.1 uncultured bacterium | reverse complement strand
AATCTCCTCAGAAATATCAGCGGATCCCAGCTCACCAACCAATTTAGTTAGTAAAGATACACATTTGATCTCATACTAAGACGGCAGCGACGGATCCAAGGTTAAGACAGCCCTAAGTCAACATTAAGATTGGACTAAAGAATACAGTCCGAATGGCCAGAGAGATTGCCGCAAAGCAAAAAGGATCCCCAACCCATAACGAGAGAGGGATCCGATTGGATCAAGCAAACCTGACTGGGCTTGATTTGTTTGATTTAATGTTTCCTGAGATGGCTACTCAACGCTGATTACCGCCAACACTGGATCATGATCACTAGCTCGCTGAGGGGTCTCGGCAAACTCGATGTTGGTATGGACAATATCCACCTGAGCAGGCCGCAGATTATCACTGATCAAGATGTGGTCGAGCTGTTGAGAATTGCCCTGAAAAATAAAGCTGTAGCGCTCCAAATCCGGGAGATCATTGATCAGATTTGATAACCCCACAGGCTCCAGTCCAAACACTGGTGTGACAAACTCAAACTCATTAAAGTCGCCAGAGACTACTATTCTGACATTTTGATCAGTCGCCAACAGACTGTTTAAGTAGGTTCTGACCGCCGCTGATTGGTTCTGACGCTCATCCAAGGATCCATTGACCGTAACATCCTCTTGTCGTTGCTCAAAAGGCTGCTCAACCCCGACAATTGCGGCGCTACCGCTTTTTGAGGAGAAGTGGTTGCAGACACTCACCAGCGTTTGTCCATTAAAAGCAAACTCAGCCACCAGGGATGGCCGACTGTCAAAAAAGTTGATCGGGTCTGTGGTAAAAAGTCCGGACTGATCGATGGATCCCACAGAATCAGCCACCAATTGTACCCGTTGAGGATTGTAGAGATAGGCAGTGCGGATATTGCCCCCCGGCTGTCCACCTCCTTCGCCATCAATCACAACAGGGTTGTCGATAAACTCGTATGCAGGGCCACCCGCGTCAGCAATTGCAGACACCAGTGTTTGCAGCGTTTGATCTGCCGCTGTGGTTCCATCATCAGTGGCTCCATTATTGTCCTGAACTTCCTGTAAACAAAGGATATCGGGCACGTTCAGGTTATTGACAATCTGGGATCCGAGGGCATCGAAGCGACCATCCGCAATGTCGGTATCACCGTCGTTTTCATTGGGATCCAGGTTGAGAACGTTGTAGGTGGCGATCAGTAATTCATCATTGGCCGTAGGGCTTAAAGATGAGACCTCTGGGGTCAGATTAGCAGGAGTAACTTGAGCTGAGAAATCTTCTGTCACCAGGATCTCAAAGTTGCCAAAGGCATAGCCCAAAACACCGGTTACATCCCCCAATTGTGCCCCCGCATCCACCAGCGGAAAATCAAAATCAAAGACCCGGCTATCAAACTGGATCTGGACTTTTTCGGGATTAAAATCATCAGGCTCGATATTGAGGGTGCCCCGCTCACTGATGCCAGTGGCCCCCGCCCCACCAGACACCACCGTAAAGATTTCGCCAAAGCGGTTGTTGCCAGCAATGGCTAAAGCATCTTCAGCCGTGACCCGCATCCCTTCCAAAGATTCAAAGAAGTCAATGCCATCCGTGGCGGGATCGTAGTTGGCAGGCCCAAAGATATCGCTGCCGGTGTTGATCACCTCCGTGGGTGGGATCCGTCCCCCTTGACCAATGATGACCGGATCCGGCAGAGGGTTATCTTGACTTAGGACTTGAAAGCTGCTGATGGATCCCAGTTGTGTCGTGGATAGGTTGCGGGTGGCTTCTCCGCCGGGGGTAAACTCACTCACCACACCAGTCAAGGCCAGTTCATCCCCCACCGCCAGACTGGCTAGGTCTGAAGAGCTGGATCCTGTAAAGACAAAGATGCCATCCGAAGAATTAATATCCCCGTCCCCATCAGGATCCTGAAGATAAAAGCCATTGTTAGTTTTGGCCGTGACAATACCTGTGGTGCTGACGGTCTCATCCAGCAGAGGGGAAACCTGCTCTTGCCCTTGAATCTCAAAAATGGGTGTGAAAGGCGTCACACCTGGGAAGGGGGTTGCCCCAGGCCCCGGCAAAGGGGTATCTTCAGCAACATTGCAGGATTGACCCAGGATATCTTGACAGAGATCATTGATTTGGTTGGGGGTATCAACCTCTAAAAACAGGGCTAGGGCAACCCCCAGATCCTCAATCTGGCCCGGTGTGCCATTGCCATTGAGATCAAAAGCAGCCAGGGGATCCGAGCCTGCCCCTGTGATCTGTTCGTCTGATAGGGTGACCGCCAAAACCTCCTCAGCAATGGTCTGGATCTCTGCAACTGAGGCATCAGGATTGAGAAACAGTGCCAGCGACACAGCGAGATCGGCCAGCTCAAATGTCTCTGGATCCCCATCAAAGTAGAGGGTGACCGACTGGGCAGAAGGGTCGGCTGCTGGGGTTAGCGCCACCGGGGATCCGGCCTCACCACACCCCTTCAGGCTCAAGGCCAAAGCCAGTGATGCCGTCGATAGGGATAGGATCCCCAGCCAACGGCGCAATTCTGAACTAACCTTACGAGCCATTTTGCAATCTCCCCAAAAACAGCAGAAATATCAGCGGATCCCAGCTCACCACCTATTTTTTGGCAGATGAGCAAGCCCCGACAATGGTATGCCGTTCCAGTGAGATCACAGGTTAAGACGGCCCTAAGTCAACATTAAAATTGGGCTAAGTGACACATCGCTACACCGACCCTTTGGTTAGGCATGTCTGGGGAGCTTAGGATAGATCGATTGTGACTGTGGTGTTGAACTGAGGATGAAAAAAGCAGCTCTACTAAGAAACGGGGTGTTTTGGCTGGTGGCGATCTTAGGGATCCTGTTAGATCAGGTGACCAAGCTGTGGGCGGTACAGGTGTTGCAACCTCAGTTTGAGATCCAGCTCTGGCCGGGGGTGTTTCACCTCACCTATGTGGAAAATCCGGGGGCTGCTTGGAGCTTGTTTGAAAATGCGGGCGGGTTCTTGCGCTGGGTGTCGCTGGGGGTATCGGTGGCCCTGATGATGGTGGGGATCCTCAGTCATCTGAGTCGTTGGGAGCAGTGGGGTTACGGCTTTGTGTTGGCGGGGGCAGTGGGCAACGGCATTGATCGCTTTGTACAGGGCTATGTGGTGGATATGTTTAGTTTTACGTTGATCCAATTTCCGGTGTTTAATGTGGCCGATATTGCCATCAATGTGGGGGTGGCCTGTCTGGTGATCGCCTCATTTCGACGTCATAGAGTCAAGGATCCGGATCCGCTCAAAGCTCTGCCAGAAAACACGGATCCGCCATCCGTTTCCAAAAAGCAGGGATCCTGACCATTGCTGGATCCTGGGATAGCCCTAGAATCAAGTTAATTCAACCCTCAACCCGCAATGACTCCAGAACAAGAGCAATGGCTGATCCAAGCCGTACAGACCAATACCCAAATGATCCAAGAGATCCGGCTGGAGACCCAGGAGATCCGACAAGAGATCCAAGAGATCCGGCTGGAGACCCAGGAGATTCGACAAGAGATCCAAGAGAT
>CAZODP010000068.1:4357-13823 GCA_964578595.1 uncultured bacterium | reverse complement strand
CGGCAAGAAGGTCAGGCAAACCGGCGCGAGAGCACTTTGCAAATCTCTGAGCTGCGGGAGGGCCAAGCCATGCTCGCCCAGTATTTTCGGGAGGCCTTGGCGCGTTTTGACCGCCGCACCGACGAAATGATGACTGAGATCCGGAATGTCGGCCAAGATGTCGCTAATCTCAGGCAAGATTTTCTCAATCACATGAGGGCCTATCATCCCCCTATGGGTGAGATTTGATCTAAAAATCTTTGATCTAAAAATCAATGCTTAATCCAGAGCACTCAAGATTGAACACATATGGATCCCTGCTGTACTCGCATCACCTGAGCCGACTCTAACCATCTCCCGGCAAAGGATCCCAGATGAGTGGTGGTGACCAAGGTTTGTACCCGATTTTGAATCGCATCCAAAAGCTGATCTTGACGATGGGGATCCAGCTCAGCCAAAACATCATCCAGCAATAAAAGGGGGGGATCCCCGATCACCTGTTCGATCAGATCCAGCTCCGCCAGTTTCAGTGCCAGCACCAGAGTCCGCTGTTGCCCTTGGGATCCGTAGAGGCGGGCGGGGGTGCCATTGATGCTCAGCTCCACCTCATCCCGATGGGGCCCCACCAAGGAACTGCCATAGGCCCTCTCAGCCGAGCGCATGGCCGAGATTGCTTCCAGGATCCGGTGTTGCACCTGCTCTGGCCCCTCGGATCCGCAGGGAAAATCCACCTGAGGCTGATAGACCATCGTTAAGACCTCTCGCCCACCGCTGATAGCTTGATGCCACCGATTGGCCAGGGGATTCAAGCGCGCCAGTAGACGTGAACGCCGCCGCATCAGTCGCCCCCCAGCTACGGCCAGCTCCAGATCCCAGCCGGCCAGTTCTTGCGGATCCAGTCTCAGATCGGATCCCCCCTGTTTCAGGGCCTCTCGATGCCGCTTGAGCAGGGCATTACGCTGTTTTAGGATCCGGCGGTATTGGGCCAATAGGTGGGCATAGAGCGGCTCTAGCTGTACCAACACATCATCCAGCCAAGTGCGCCGCTGATCTGGCCCCCCCTGCACCAGTTGCAGATCCAGGCTGGAAAAGATCACCCCGTTGACTTGACCCAAAAAGTCCATTTGGCGGCTCTGGGTCTGGCCATCCGCCTGTAGAGTGCGGCGACCACTGGGGCGTAATTCAATCTGGATCTGGTGCGGGATCCCCAGTCGTTCGATCTGGGCGGCAATGGTGGCTTGGGGCTGATCCCAGCGCACCAGATCCCGATCTTTGCTCACCCGCCGCGAGCGCAGGGTGGCCAACAGTTCCACCGCCTCTAGCAAGTTGGTTTTGCCCTGGGCATTGTCCCCCACCAGAATGGTTTTGGGGGCCTCAAACCTGACCCATTGCTGGTCATAGTTGCGAAACTGATGAAGCTGTAGTGCCCGAAGATACACACCTAATTCAAACCCATGGCTGTGGACGGGATCCTGGCAGACGTTTTGGCTCCATCCCCAAGATCCCAGCCCCACTCAGGGCATCCAAAAGAGCCTCTTTGACCACCGGATCCCGCTCTCGTTCCAGGGCCAGACGCAAAAAGTCTAATCCCAGCCGGATTTGGTCGGGTGCAGCTTGGTCGTGCTCTAGGATCCCCTGCAACCGCCGGATCCCCAAGACTCGTCGAAAGGGATCTGGGGAGGCCACCTCACTCAAATGCCGTTCAAACAGGGATTGAGCCTGATCGTGGCGGCGTTGGATCCATTCCCAGCCCAATAAACTCAAAATCCCCAGGCTGAGGATCCCCTGCACAATCGCCCCGGTTGCCAGCCACCGCTGTTCTGCCTCCGCCCAAATTGAAACGGCCACATAAGTGCCCAGCGTAGCCAAAGATCCTCCAACGGCGGCCAGGGCCAAGGGCTGATTTAGGCCCAGCACCCGCTCTCGCCACCGCAGCCACTGCTGCCGACCCCCCGGCATCGTCAGCGAATAAGACACGAATAAAGTGGCAGATCCCACCAGCACCGCTAGCCCCAGTCGCCATTGCCAGAGCAGCAGGATCCCCAAGATCAACAGCGTGGCCCCGACCAGCCCCACCTGAGACAGGTCTGGATCCGCCTGAATGGTTTCAGCCAGTTGGGATCCCAAGCCAAACACTGATTTCACGGTTGATGTCGCCCGTTGGCCCCAATCTTTGGCACCAGCAGTCCTCCCACCGGCAGGGCTTGGATCGGCAGTCGGGGGATCCACCTCTGCTTGGGGCCACCCATTCAGGTCAGGCATAGCTGGGTCACGAAAGGGCGGCACGGGCTGGGAATCCGGGGGGATGCGATGGGACACAAGTAAAGCTCCAATCAGCCTGCTGCAATCACAGACCAGTCTTTGTCATTATCCTAGCGGGACTACGGGCCATAACAAAGGACAAGATAGCTTTTGCCCAGAGGATCCCATAGGTGAGTGAGTCCAGAAAAGCCCCATCACCCATAATCTGACATCAAAGGGTTATTAAAATTGTCAACTGGCCAAGACGTGGCACTGAGTCAAAGTAAGTCTTAAACCAAGAACCGCTTACTGTGCCGCAACTCTTGATATAGCTCTTTGAAGTGGTTCAGGTGATTCTGGCCGAGAAAAACAAGGCTGGTGATTAAACCATCACAAACGTAATGACCGGCATAGTGCAGGATCCCAGCCTGGAGCACACATCCAGATTTGCCAACAATGTCTCGGATCCGCTCCGTTAAGCCCCAGACACCATAGGCAGCTTGGCCCTCAGAGTCCAAAAATACTGAATACCTCTGGGTATCTTTGAGGTAGATCCATTGATCAACCTTAAGGGTTTTCACAGCTTCGATCAGCTCTGGATCCAAAGCTAGCTTCAGCTCACCAACTTTGCTCATGGCCTGCTCAAGGCGACTGGGATCCTCTGCCAAGTGAGTTCTGCCCAAAACCAGGGCTTGGAGTAGATCCAGATTTTGAGCCGAATCGGGATCCAGTAAGCTCAGCAGTAGAGATGAATACTGGGTCAGAAAAGAGTGAGCGCGAGCAGAAGACAGAATCATCAGGTTCCGGTTACATCACGTTTTGAAATTCTATCTTTGCTTCACCTTTGAGGATCCGGTGATAGCCAGGGTGGTTACTGGGGGATTACTAGATTGACCTCTCAGTGGCTTTAAGTGGAGGATCCCATCTCTTTTGGAGCGGTATTCAGAGCGCAATTATCATGGTGATAACTTCTACTCCGATGGCATCTATTACCCCTGTAACATCTGTGGTTACCCCGCCCGCCCTATTTCTCTGTGATCACAACGGCCTCTGGTGTTATCTGGATCCAGGCTGGAAAGACCTAACGGGGCTAGATGCTGACCCAGCCTTGGGATCAGGATGGCTGAATTACACTCACCCGGCGGATCGAGAGCAATCTGCCCAACGTTGGCAGGCCGGGATCCTGGCCCAGCAGCGGTTTGCCATCTCCTATCGGCTGGCCAGTGCTGAGGGGCGGTTTATCACGGTGGAACAGACCGCTTCCCCGACACCGGAGGGCTGGATGGGGATCCTTGCGGTCAATCCGGGGGTAGAGGTGAGCCATGAGCCATCGCTGTTGGATCTGATGTTTGCTCAGTCGATGGACGGGCTGTTTTTGATGATGTTGGATCAGCCGCTGGAGTGGCACCAGGGCGTTGACAAAGAAGCAGCTTTGGATTGGGCTTTTGAGCATCATCGCATGGTACGAATTAATGATGCCATGGTGGCTCAATATGGCAGTGCACCGGCAGAGTTTTTGGGGCTGACCCCAGCGGATTTATTTGCCCACGATCTGGAGTACGGTCGTCAGGTTTGGCGTCAGTTTTTTGATCAAGGTCAGTTGCAGATCGAAACCCAAGAGACCAAACGCGATGGCACCCCTATGACTGTGGAGGGGAACTACGCTTGTATCTATGACGCTCAGGGTCGGATCCTGGGGCACTTTGGCTCGCAACGAGAGATCACAGCCCAAAAAGCACAAGCGGCAGACCTAGAACGACAGCATTACATCAATCAAAAGATTTTGAAAGCAACCCCCAACGGAGTCTATGTTTATGACTTGATTGAAAATAAAAATGTCTATATGAACTCTCGCGTCAGCCAGATTTTGGGTTATTCGAGTGAAACTATCGACCAGTATGGCAACGCATTATTGATCAATAAGGTTTATCCTGAAGATTGGCCTCGTGTCAACCAACATTTGATGCGCTGTTTAGAAATGGCTGATGATCAAGTTGTCGAAGTGGAATATCGTTTTTGCCGAGCGGATGGATCCTGGTGTTGGTTGCAGAGTCGGGAGGTGGTGTTTAGCCGATCAGAGAATGGAACAGTCAGTCAGATTTTGGGGGTCTTGATTGATATTACTGATCGCAAAACAATTGAGCTAGAACTGCAGCGATCCCAACAACAGTTTCAGTCTTTAGCTGAAAATTCACCGGATATCATTGAACGCTTTGATCTTGAGCTGAAACATTTGTATATCAGCCCAACGCTGTCAAGGTTGCTTGGAACTGAGACCAGCTCTTTTTTGGGTAAAACTTGCCGAGAATTGAGACTTGATCCGACCATGGTCGATAACTTTGAATCTGCCTCTGCACAGGTGATCAAAACGGGCAAGGCTCAACGGATCGAGTTTTTGACACCTACTGTACAAGGGATCCGAGAGTTTGAGATGGTATTAGCTCCTGAGTATGACAAAAATGGAGCCGTAGAATCTATCTTGTGTATTTCACGAGACATCACTGAATACAAAAAAGCAACAACAGCACTGGCCGCCAGCGAGCGCAGATTACAATCTCTGATTGCCCATCTACCCGGCGCACTATTTCACTGTCAAAATAACCGCGATTACACCGAGATCTATGTCAGTGATGGCGTTGGTGATGTTACGGGCTATTCGGTCGATGATTTCATGTCAGGCCGGATCCACCTGGGTCAAGTTATCGATCCTGAGGATCAAGAACGGATCTGGGATCAGGTTCAACATTGCCTTCAATCCAGGACTAACTATGAGCTGAAGTACCGGATCCGAACCCAGTCTGGAGCAACCAAGTGGATCCTGGATCGAGGTCATGGGGTTTACAATCGCAGTGGAGAGCTGTTGCACCTAGAGTGTTTTTTGACAGATATTACTACCCTCAAAGAGGCGGAGATCGCACTTCAAAATCAAGTTCTACGAGAACAAGCCTTTAATCGGATCACCCGCACCATCAGAGACTCGCTGGATATTGACACGATCTTTTTTACGGCAACTCAAGAAATCGGGATCCTTTTGCAGGTCAGCAGTTGTGTGATTGTTCGCTACGATCTTGAAAATAGAGTTTGGCGGCATGTCTGTGCCTACAACCTGGATCCAAATTCTGATATTGACTCTGATACGATCATTCCAGATATTGACAATCCAGTGGCGGATCAGCTCAAACAGCAACAGTTTGTCCAGCTCAAAACCTCCGACATCACGGATCCCGTCAATCAAGAAATTACCCAGGATACGTCTGGTACATGGCTACTGATGCCGATTGTGGTAGAGGGATCCACGTGGGGCAGTCTATCGCTCTACATTGCCGATGAATCCTATGATTGGTCTGAGGAAATAATCCGTCTGACTCAATCCATTACTGACCAACTGGCGATTGCGATCCAACAGGCAGAATTGCACAATCAATTACAAAAAATTAACCAAAACCTAGCAGATCAAGTCCGAATCAAAACCATAGGGCTAGAACAAGCTCTGGATTCAGAAGCCCTGCTATATCAAATTACAGAACAAGTCAGAAATAGCCTGGATGAGGAGGTGATTTTACAGACAGTTGTCGATGCCTTGGGAGAGGGCCTAGAACTGATCTTTTGCAACGTCTGTATGTATTTTGAGGATCTGCCAACGCCCCGCTACACCTACAAAAAAAATGGGATCCCATTGCCAGATCTGATTTTACCTGTAGAAGACTATGCTCCGGTTTATGACACTCTCAAACAAGGGATCCCCTGTTACTTTTCGGTTGAGTTAAGATTTGGACAAGTGACTCTTTTTATTGCTCCCATCCGAGATGATCTCAATACATTGGGAGATATTTTGGTGATGCGGCGATCGAATCAAACCTTCAATCCGATGGAGATTCGATTGGTTGAACAAGTGGCCAATCAGTGTGCCATTGCCCTGCGACAATCCCGCCTATTTGCGACTGCCCAATTACAGGTCAAAGAGTTGAGTCGCCTCAATGCCCTCAAAGATGACTTTTTGAGCACGGTATCCCACGAGTTGCGCTCACCGATGGCCAATATCAAGATGGCCACACGAATGCTCAGTGTCAACCTAGAACGGATCCAGGCTCCAGAGCACATCCTGCGCTACATGAAAATCCTCCAGGATGAAGGGGATCGAGAAATCAGCCTGATCAACGATTTGCTTGACCTAGCCCGCCTCGAATCAGGATCCGCAGACCTCAGTTGCAGTTTTGTCATCCTCCAGGACTTGGTTGAACAATTGATCCAGCCGTTGCAATCCCGCCTCAGAGAGCAATCGCAAACACTCATTTGTGATCTGCCCCCCAATCTGCCCCCCTTCAGAACAGAAGTCAGCTACTTAGAGCGAATTTTGTCTGAATTGCTACACAACGCCTGTAAGTACACCCCCGCTGGAGAGCAAATCCAGATTCGGATCCAGTCCACCCAATCTCTCCGGATCCAGATCACCAACACAGGTGTAGAAATCCCCCCCGAAGAGCAAGCTCGCATCTTTGACAAGTTCTACCGAGTTCCCAACAATGACCCCTGGAAGCATGGGGGTACAGGTCTAGGCTTAGCCCTGGTCAAACGTATGGTCACCACACTGGGGGGAGAGATCAGTGTCTGCTGCCACAACCACAGCACCCAGTTTGAGATTACCCTACCCCAGCGGATCCAGCTCAAACCAGTCCAGGGATCCTGATAGACTCTCGATAGAATAGTGTTCTCGACCCTGTTCCCTTTGCAAATGCGAGTATTGGTTATGTCTGCCTCTGACAGTTTTTTTGGAAATAACTTTTTTGAAAACAGCGCTTTCGATAACTTTAGCTTTGACCCTTCGCTAAGCGGCAACCCATTTACAGATCCTTCCTTTCAGGCCCTCCTCGATGATCTCAAAGAGTCGGATCCGCAGGTTCGGCAGCAGGCCACCGAATCGTTGTGGCACCGTTGGTTTTGCCAAAAAGGAGCGATGGGCCTAGAGCAAATCAGCCAAAGCCAACAGCAGATGGAACAAGAGGACTGGGAAGGGGCAGAAAAAACCCTAACTCAGCTCATTGATGCTCTACCCGATTTTGCTGAGGCTTGGAATCGGCGGGCGGTACTTTACTACTCTCAAGAGCGGTACCCAGAAGCGATTGCCGACTGTGAATCGGTGGTGCGATTGGTGCCGGCTCACTTTGGGGCTTGGCATGGGATGGGTCTCTGCCAGATGGCGTTGGGGGACTATCGGCAAGCCATGAAAGCCTTTGACCGCGCCCTCACCATCCAACCGTATGGGATCCTCAACCGCAAGCTCAGCCTAGAGTGCCATCTACTGTTGAGTTAGATACTCTGAAGCTAAATTGCCACAAAAATGACCTGCAAAGCGGATGTTCAGGCAGCCGTTTCACAGATCAAAATAAGTTTATGGTTTCTATGGCTGCCCTGATGCCATCTTTAGAGCAATTGTAGACCAATCGTGATGGATCCACTGGTTTGACCTTTGGCTGGGGCCACGGATGCAGCTTCAGTAAAAAATATCTGTCATCATCTCCGGCAACAGGCAAGGCCCCTCACCGGTTTCACACAGCCGTCGTTGGATCTCTTGTTCGACAACAGACTGCAGATGGCTCCGTTCTGCCGGGGGGAGTTGATTGAGATTAGGGCAATCTTCTGACTGGATCCACATATAGACCGCAGGTACCCGATTGAGAACTTTTTGGATGATGGCTTGGCGATCTTCAGGCTCATAAAAAACCTGCTGATGCGGATAATCAATATCGATCCGAGATTCCAATTCTCCTAGGGCAAGATATTCAACGATATTCAGTAGTTGGGCTTCCATGATAATTCTCCAGTTCAGAGTGAGCAGAGAGGAAATGCTAGAGTACTTACGAAACAAGACTCAAGGGCTAAAAGCAAACACAGCCACTCATCATGAGCCAGCAAACAGCCAAAAGGCAGTTTATTTAGTGTCATTAGAGTTACTTCAGTGGACGGGTCTACTTCGAAGAACTTGTTATTGTTGAATTCGATCAAAATTGAGCCGTAGCCAGCAGACTGCAAATTTTTTCCACTGACTGCTCTAAAAACTTGCCTAAAATCTGATTAATGTAGAAACAGTCCCTGGTTAAATTATGCAAGTTATTGCGATGGGTTAATCCTAGCAAGGTGAAGTGACGGATCCTAACCCGATATTGAGGATCCGTTACATCTATTGATGAGTATTCATCTGAACCTTCTGAAATTGGCGGATCCTATCCCGGCTGGATCCGGCCATCGGGCATGGTTGCCCCCGCCAACTGGGTGCCCACCAGGCTGGCCATACTGATATCAGCACGACTGAGGGTAGCCTCCCGCAGATCCGCCCCATCCAAGATCGTCCGGGCAAAATAGGCATCCACCAAGTTGGCTCGGATCATGATTGCCCCCGTAAAGTCGGCTCGACTCATCTCCGCCCGCGACAGTTTGGCCTCGCTCAGATCTGCCCCCGCCAGCACTGCTTTGGCCAGCTTGATATCGGGCATCACAGCCCCATACATCATCGAGCGACTGAATTGGCAACCCTCACACCGCGCCCGCTCAAATCGGGATCCGCTCCAGTCTGACTCGCTCAAATTGGCTCCTGTCAAGTCCGCATCCGTGAAGTAACACCCCTGGCCAAACACACCTCGGAGGGTGGCCCCAGCCAAAGTTGCCTCACTGAGGGTGGTCTCCGTCAGATTGGCTCCACTCAGATCGGCCCGACTCAGATCCGCTCCCCTCAGATTGGCTCCGCTCAGGTCTACTCCGGTCAAATTAGCCCCCCGCAGCACCGTTTGGCGGCGATTTTCAAACCGCAGATTGGCCCCCCGCAGACAGGCCCCCAACAGGTTGGCACTGGTGAGATTGGCCGCCCGCAGATCCGCCTCACTCAGATCCGCATCCATCAAGGTGGCCAGCATCAAGTTGGCATTTTGCAGATCCGCATTTTTGAGGGAAGCCCCGTGCAATTGAGCATCACTCAGATCACAAGAGGTCAAATTGGCCTGGTTGAGGTTGGCCCCACTCAGGCGACTTTGGGCCAGCTTAGCCTTCCGAAAAAAACCTCGGCCCAGGTAGGCCATCATCAAATTGGCGGAGCGCAAATCCGCCTCGCTAAAATCTGCCCCGATCAGATCCGCCTCAAACAAATCAATCCCCGCCAAACTTTCCCCTCGAAACTGAGTGGATCCGGCAGCATAGCGTTGTAGCACTTCGGCACGATTCATAGACAGGATCCTGTGAGATAAAACTGGATATC
>CAZODP010000068.1:0-4257 GCA_964578595.1 uncultured bacterium | reverse complement strand
AAATCAAATACAGGTCAAACTACAGGCCAAATAACTTTCTCTCGGCGGCCTCCATCCGATCCAGTAGGTTGGCAAACTTTGCTGAAATGGCCTCCATCTCCTGAATTAGACTACGAAGAGCCTTGTATTTGGATTGGAAGCCCTGGGCTGCACTCATGACTTGGAGGGTCTCATCCAATTCATTGCCAAACTCACTCAATTTATTTTCAATCGACCTCTTAATGGTACCCAGAGCTGGTTGAATGGCGGCTTCCAATTGCCGTTTTAAGTCTTGATTGGATTGAGCCAAGTAGTGGATCCCCAGGATCTCCTCCACTTGATGGGAGTCAGGGTGCAGATCAGGGGCAAGTTTTGGGATCACATCGGCAGGCATTTCAGGGTGTAAGACCCGCCGTTCTGACTCTTGCAGCCGATTGAGCATTTTGAGAAAACCTGCTGAGGTGCCTTCAATATCCCGCACAAAAGCCCGCAACAGTCGATGCTTGAGATCCATATAGGCGGCTGGCTCTTGCTCATGCAGAGCTTCGTCCAGTTCATTGCCCAGCTCACTCAAGACATTTTCGATGGTGGCCATCAACTGTGCTGCATTAAAGTCAATCTGTTGCCGCAGCCCTGGGCCAAGCATTGTGACATCGGTTACAGGCTGTGGATCCATGATCTGGGGGACCGCCACCGACTGAGCCAGCACACCTGGGGCCGGGATCCCAGCCGAGCCAAACTCTTCGGTTGCAAAGGATAAAACTGCCTCAGAGGGTTCGTCCCCAAAGCTATAGTCTGAGCTGTAACTAGGCTCTTGATGCCAATCAGGTTCGGATCCCCAAGCCCCATAGTCACCTGGATCCTGCTGAGGATAAGAGGGCTGTTGGGGGTAAAACGGCTGACTGTAATCCTCTGGGTAGGGGTTTTGGTCAGGGGGGTCGTAGGGGGTTTCATAAGAGCTGTCGTCAGCGGATCCGTAGTCCTGATGCGGGTAAACACTCTCCTGGTAGGCGTTTTGATAAGGATCCGGTTGATAAGGATCTGAGTAGGCCTCTGAATAGCCCGCATCTGGGTAGGCGACAAACTCCTGTGGCTCTGGTTCTGGTGGCGGGGCATAGACATAGAGCGGCTTGAGCACCTGCAAAAGGGGCAAGGCTGTCCGAGCATTGCTGCGGGCGAATCCCAACGCTTCCTCCGCCTGAAGGAGTTTGGCTTCTAGCATCTCAGGATTGGGGCAGGTGGTCAGGGCCTCGTAGAGCAGAGCATCCAAGCTATGCTGCCGCAGCACCGACATCGCCGCATCGTCAAAGGCCAACTGATGATGTAGAGCCGAAAATAGCAGCAGCTTGGCCCGCAGAGGATTGATCTGCTCCATGACATCTCGGCGCAGACTGAAAGGATCGTAATCAGCCAGTTGCACCTCAGCCCAAGGTTGAGGGGTGGTCAGAGATTGAGCCGCCATCGCCGCTTTGACCTGATCTGGACTGGGAGGGGCAGGCCGAGGCGGAGCAAAGGGAGCAGATTTTTGGTAGAGAGGGGCCATGGTGTCCAAAATCCGGCGAGCCAGGGCACCATACTCGGCTTTTTTGCTGACCTGCTGCACAATCCCGGCCAATCGTTGCTTGAGCTGACTGAGGCTGGGGTAAGTGGCATACACTTCTTGCAACAGGATCCCCATATCAATCGAGGCTAAAGTGCGAGGATCCGACTCCATCGCGTTGCGGCTGGCCAACAACAACATTTTTTTGATCCGCAGAGCATCAGGATCCTGTTGCAAGTGACGGGCAACTTCGGCCAGCACAGTAGCGACTGTCATAGGGAGGAGCAGTGTTTCAACATAAGACGATAGTTACACAGATTAACGAGGCTATCTAGCCATACCCAGCCAGAATCGAGTCAGTCCAGAGTATGCCCGGATTTTTAGTAACCTTTCTGATCCCAAACACTCATGTCGTTTCTCCAACAGATCCGCATCGTCTTGGTGGAGCCTGCCGGATCTAGCAATGTGGGATCCGTGGCCCGGGTGATGAAAAATATGGGCCTATCACAGTTGGTGGTGGTTAATCCCCGCTGTGATTGGCAGGGGCAAGAGGCCCTGAGGATGGCGGTTCATGCTGCCGATCTGTTGGGGTCTGCGGTGCTGAAAGGATCCCTGCTGGAAGCCATTGCCAATTGTCATCGGGTGATCGGCACCACCGGGCGCGATCAAGCCTATCCCCCAGAGTGGCAGCTCCAATCCCCCCGCGATGCCCTACCTCAACTAATCGGGGATATGATATGCGCTATTGTGTTTGGCCCCGAAGATCGCGGGTTGAGCAATGACGAGCTAGCCCAGTGTCAGTATCACCTGATGATTCCAACGGATCCGGTCTATCCCTCCCTCAATTTGGCTCAAGCAGTGGGTATCGTGGCTTACGAACTTCGGTTGGCGGCCTTAGCAGCAACCCCTGCTCCACCGATGTCTGCCCAGCGATTGACTCCACCCACCGTCCCTCAAGATTTGCCTGTGGCAGAGACATTGACAGGTTTTTTTGAGCATTTGGAGGCTCTTTTACTAGAGGTGGGTTATCTCCAACCCCAGACCGCCCGGCGCAAATTGAGTAAGTTTCGGGCACTCTTTCATCGGGCTAACCTAACCTTGACCGATATTGCTCTGCTGAGGGGGGTGGTGCGGCAGTTGGGCTGGTATCACCGTCAGAGACAAGAGGATCAAGATCCTCCCTAGCTTGTATAGTGCTGGCTGTGCCCTTGCTGATGGTGTCCATCAGTTCCCCATGGGTGGTTAACCAGTTAATCATTGGCTTCCCTGTGCTTCTTCGCTCCCTCTTCACCCCTGACTATGGCTGGACTTGCCCCTCACCAAAGACGGTCTTCACGTCGTCGTTCTCGCCCCCAACGGCTACTGGCACCGTCAGCCCCCCTTGATTCAGGATCCGAGCTGTGGGATCCAGCAGCGGAGCTTGGCTCTCTGGAGGCTGAATCAGAGGTATCATCATTTCGCCCCCCCCGAAAGCCTGCCCACTTGCTCCCCTCGACTCGGCCACCCCTGACACGGGTGCGGCGCACTCGGACTCGACGGGGTGTGGAACGCTCGATTCGGACTGGGGATCGATCCCATTTTTCTCCCCTATGGCGAACCTTGGGGCTGAGTCTGGCCTTGGGCTTGGGGGTGGGAACGCTGGGGCACCTGCTGAATCGACCGCCACAGCCGACGCGGGATCCACTGGGGGGCATACCAGAAGGGCTAGCCCTCAGCACCCTGGCCCCCCAAGAGCTGGATCGTTCCCTTTTTCAAGATCAGCGGCAGTTAGACCTAGAGCATGAGTTGCAGGCTCTCTTGGAGGTGCCAGGGCTGACTCCCCACGTGATGACGCTCGATCTAGATACCGGAGCCTATGTGGATCTACGGGGATCCGAGCGGGTGCAGGCCGCCAGTGTGATCAAGATTCCGGTTTTGGTGGCATTTTTGCAGGCGGTGGATCGGGGGGATGTGCGCCTCGATGAACAGTTGGTCTTGGACTCCCAATTGGCAGGGGGAGGATCCGGGGAGTTGCAGATGCGACCCTACGGATCCGAGGTGGATGCCCTGACCGCGGCCACCCTGATGATCACCGTCAGTGATAACTTTGCAACTAACTTGATTATCAATCGGCTGGGGGGCAAAGCGGCCCTCAATCAAATCTTTGCCAACTGGGGACTAGAGCAGACCCAGATTTCGTGGTTACTGCCGGATCTGGAGGGCACTAACACCGTCAGCGCTGCTGATATCGTCTCTCTGTTGGCCCGCGTTGAGGCTGGGGAGATGCTGAGCTTACGCAGCCGGGATCGCTTTTTTGAGATGATGCGGGGGGTACAAAATCGCCTCTTGCTGCCTGCGGGACTGGGGGAAGGGGCTTCCATTGCCCACAAAACCGGCAATATCCGCTCCGTGTTGGGGGATGCCGGGATCATTGATATGCCCAACGGTGATCGCTATTTGGTGGCTGTGCTGTTGCGACGGGAGGTGGCCAATGATCCGAGGGCCAATGACTTACTTCCACAAGCCTCTCGGGTGATCTACGACTATTGGCTGCGGTTTGGAGCCGCCAAGTGGGCCGCAGAACAGACCCAAGAGGCCGAATCCACCCAATCCATCCCACAAGAGACCCCAGGATCCCCACCTGACTAGGGGACAGGGATCCCTCTCTGGTTACTGGATCCCCAGTCCGCCGCCCTCCAGTTGGCCCAGCACATTGATATCAAAGGTGAAATTGATCTGAACTGCATCCCCGACATAGT
>CAZODP010000067.1:0-17741 GCA_964578595.1 uncultured bacterium | reverse complement strand
ATCTTGCCCGTTTTCAATGACATTATCCGCTACAAAGTGGCCGACGTGACAGATCTAGCACGACAAGTGAAATCTAAGATCCCTTGTCCAGATTAGATTTTGGAGATTTCAGGAGACGGGACTGGCGCGATTCGAACGCGCGACCTAGTGCTTAGGAGGCACTTGCTCTATCCATCTGAGCCACAGCCCCAAGGGTATTTCCAGAGCATATCAGAGGGTTGAGGGATCTGCCTTGTCTCTTCTGCCAAAATGTCACTAGAAAATGTTGCTGTAGCCTCTCAAGTTGACAGTTATCGACCCTATCCCTAGCTCCCCTTTAACCCAAAGCCTTTCCCTGTCGTCTATCCAACCCCTGGATCCCAACCTGATCCGGCGGATGGCAGCAGGGGAAGTGATTGATTCCCTCGGATCTGTGGTGCGAGAGCTGCTGGAAAATGCCCTCGATGCTCAGGCTTGTCGGATCACGATTGAGGTGGATCCGGAGCGATGGCAGGTGCGGGTCAGGGATGATGGCATCGGGATCCCTCATTCAGATTTGGCCCAGGTGGCTCTATCCCACACCACCAGCAAATGGGGGCTATCTGGATCGGTGGGGTTTCAAGTTCGGGGATCTCAACTACTGGGCTTTCGGGGGGAGGCCCTGCACAGTATGGCCCGCCTGGGATCTCTGCATTTGCAAACCTGGGCCGCCTCGGATCCCCACGGATGGCAAGCGGATTATGACCATGAAGGGACGCTAGTATCCTGTCAGCCGGCTGCCCTCAGCCGAGGGACTGTGGTGGTGGTCTCTGAGCTGTTTGAAACCTGGCCCTCCCGCCGTGCCACCTCTCCCATCCGATCTCGGCTCAGCAAGGCGTTGCAACAGGTGGTCTCAGATGCTGCCCTGATCTACCCCAGGATCACTTGGCAGCTTATGGTGGCAGGCCGAGAGATCCTGCGGTTGGCCCCTGTTCCTGATAGCCATCACCGGATGGCGCAGTTGCTCCGCCAGGTTCACCTGGGGGATTTTCGGGTGGGATCCTACGATGGTTGGGATCTGGTGATCGGACTGCCCGATCGCTGTCATCGGCCTCGCCCGGATTGGATCAAGTTTGCGGTCAATGGCCGAGTGGTGAACGTGCCCGATCTGCTGCCTACGCTGCAAAGTGCCTTTTATGCCATGCTGCCGCGCCATCGCTATCCCCTCTGTCTGGCCCATCTCCACATTTCTACCGATCAGGTGGACTGGAACCGGGATCCGGCCAAATCAGAGTTGTTTCTGCACCATCTGGAACAGCACCAAACCAGCCTCAACCAAGGGATCCGTCAACTGCTAGCCTCTCCCACCGAGATCCCAGCGTCCCGCGCCCAAACCTGGATGCGACAGGTGGCCACTGGCCTGAACCGAGCCAGCGAAAACAAACAGTCCTACAACCCAGGATCCCCCAGTCTCAACCCTCTGGCCCCGCTGCGGGTACTGGCCCAATTGCAAAACACCTATATCCTGGCCGAATATCCCACGGGTCTTTGGCTGATCGAACAACACGTCGCCCATGAGCGGGTGCGCTATCAACAGCTCTGTCAGGCTTGGCAGGTGGTGAACTTGCCCCAGGCGGTTTTGCTCGAGAATCTCTCCCCCGATCAAGTGGATCGATTGACGGCTCTGGGTCTGGATCCTGAACCTTTTGGGGAGACCACCTGGCGGATCCAAAAACTGCCCGCCGTCTTTTTAAGCGATTTAACCAAAGCTGAAACCACCGGATCCCCAACTCAGTGGGCTGAGGATCTCCGGGCCTTGAGCCATTGTGACAGCCTCGATGCGGCTCGGATTGCCACCGCCTGTCGAACCGCGATTCGTAACGGCATCCCCCTCAGTCAGGCTCAGATGCAGACTCTTGTGGAGTCCTGGGCCAAAACCGATCAGCCCCACACTTGCCCCCACGGACGGCCGATCTATCTTCAACTCAATGAAAAAGATCTAGCCCGATTTTTTCGCCGGCATTGGTCTATCTGTGACTCTGGATCCCGTGGCCTGGCTCCAGGTGATCTGAAGCTGGGGGATCGATTTGCCCAGGAGATTCAAAGCAGACCGTCAACCTCACCATCCAATGCCCCTCAATCGGGCCTTTAGGAGCACTCCTCCCAGCCACTAAACTTCCACAGGCCGCTGATCCGGCACAATCTCTGGCTCAGGTCGATGGGATCCAGGGGCAGGCAACTCCAGATTGGGGCCTTGCAGCAGGATCCGCCGCCCAAAGTAGAGGGCAGACACCAACAACAGGCTGTAGACCAGCGCAAAAACACTCAAAGATCCCAGCACATGCTCGGCTGGAATATGAGAGGCCGCATCCGCAGTCCGGATCAAGCCGTAGACCGTCCAGGGCTGGCGACCCACCTCCCGCACAATCCAGCCGGACTCGACCGCCACATAGCCCAACGGAGCCGATAGCAACCAAGCCCGCATCAGCCACCGTTGCTCAGCAATCTGATCATCGGCTAACTTGCCCCGGATCCACTGGATCACACTGGCCAGCATCAGGGCCGCAAAGAAAAAGCCAATCCCCACCATGATCCGAAAGGTATAGTAAATCACAGGAATCAGGGGAGGGCGGTCAGCGGGAGCAAATTCCTTGAGACCCAGCACCGGCTTTTGCAGGGTGGGATTGAGATCCAAGATCAGCCCCAAGCCGTAGGGAACTTCCAAGGCCCAAGTATTGACCTGCTGCTGAGAGTCTGGGATCGCCAATAGGGTATAGCCCGCTGGTTCTCCGGCTGGCAATGTTTCCCACTGGGCCTCCATTGCCGCCAACTTGGTGGGCTGGTTTTCCCGCAGGTGCAGAGCACTTTCATGACCGATGGCAATTTGCAGCGGAGCCACCACAATCGCAGCCGCCAAAGCAATTTTGAGGGACTTGCCAAAAAACTCCGGCTGACGGCGATTGAGCACATACCAAGCACTGATGCCGCCAATCACAAACAGAGAGGTTTCAAGGGTGGCCAAAAACATGTGGGAGACACTATTCACCATGGCCGGATTAAAAATGGCCGCGAAATAATCTTTCACCACAAACTTGCCATCCACCATCTCTCCCCCCACCGGAGTTTGCATCCAAGAGTTGGCAGCCAGGATCCAAAATGTGGAGAGATTAGCCCCAAAAGCCACCATGATGGTAGACAAGTAGTGGATCAAGGGCGGCACCCGATTCCAGCCAAATAGCATAATCCCCAAGAATCCGGCCTCCAACATAAAAGCCATGGATCCTTCAAAGCCCAAAATGCTGCCAAAGAAATCACCCACAGCTTCCGAAAAGGGTGCCCAATTGGTGCCAAATTGAAACTCCATCGGCAGCCCTGACGCCACCCCAATCCCAAAGTTGAGCAGATACAATTTGGCCCAAAATCGGGCGTGATGGTAATAAGTGATATTTTGGGTGCGGAGCCATAGCCCTTCCACCACCACCAAATAGATGCCCATGCCCGTGGTCAGCACCGGCCAGAGCATATGAAACGTGCTGGTCAATGCAAACTGCATCCGCGACAGCACAACGGTATCCAACCAACCTTCCATAAAAACTTGATACTGCAAACAAAGGATCCCTTTGATCCTAGTCAATCTTTTGGCTCACTGCAGTCAAAACTGGCTTTACCACGCTCGCGAACCCTATCTAGGACAGGATCCAGCGTTTTTCTGAAGAATAACTGAAAATCTAGGCTAGGCTCCCAAAGCACGGGTGACCTTTTTAAACAGGGATCCCACCCCTTCGACCAGATGACGAGCCATCTCCTGAGGAGACAAGGGCAACTCAAGAGGTGGTGGGATCCGCTCCATCAAGGCATAAAAATCATCCAGCAGATGATGCTCATTGGGGGTGATCTGGTCATCCGCCATCATCAGATTGCCGATGGATCCCAGCAGGGCTTGTCGCTCCTCTTCACTGGCTTGGATCAGGTACTGGGCCATCCATATCTCCGTCTGGGGCACCGACACCGGATCCCGCAAGAGAAGCTTCAGATCGGGGTCATGCTCCAATCGCTCCCGCCGCAATAGCCGCTCTAAGTAAGCCACCTCTGCCGGATCCAGACGACCATCCACCCATGCCGCTCCCAGCACAATCTTCACCAGGAGTCGCCGTTTAGGGGGAGTTGGATCCAGCAGTGGGGTACCCATCTAGCGAATGTACTCTTTGAGGATGCTGTTGCGATTGGGATGGCGGAGTTTGCGCAGGGCTTTAGCCTCAATCTGCCGGATCCGCTCACGGGTGACATTAAAAATCTGGCCGATCTCTTCCAGGGTCTTCATGCGGCCATCATCCAAGCCGTAGCGCAGCCGCAACACATCTCGCTCACGGGTGGTCAGGGTATCCAACACCCCTTCTAGGTCTTCCCGCAACAGCACCTTAGCCACCCGATCTTCGGGGGTTTCCCCATCTGATTCGATAAAATCCCCCAGGCGAGAATCCTCTTCTTTGCCAATCGGAGTTTCTAATGAAATCGGCAACTGGGCGGACTTGGCAATAAACCGTAATTTTTCGATGGTGATCTCCATCCGGGTGGCGATCTCTTCTTCAGTGGGTTTGCGGCCCATCTCTTGAGACAGCAGCTTGGTTACTTTTTTGATGCGGGAGATGGTCTCGTAGAGGTGTACCGGCAGGCGAATGGTGCGGGATTGGTCAGCAATGGCGCGGGTGATGGCTTGCCGGATCCACCAGGTGGCGTAGGTGGAAAACTTGTAGCCCTTCTCGTGGTCAAACTTTTCGGCAGCCCGAATCAGCCCCAGGGATCCCTCTTGGATCAAGTCTTGGAACGATAGACCCCGGTTCATATATTTTTTGGCGATGGACACCACCAATCGCAGATTGGATTGCACCATCTTTTCTTTGGCGCGGCGACCCCGGTGCAGCCGTCGGGCAAAATCCCGCTCTGGCATCTCCACCGCCGCCGACCAGTAGGACAGGGGCACTTGATCTGGGCTATCCCACAGATCATAGGTGGTGAAGACATCATCCCGGATCCGCTCTAGCTCTAGCAGATCGGCAATTTTGCGGGCCAGCTCGATCTCTTCATCCGCTCTGAGCAGACGGATCCGGCCAATTTCTTGGAGATAGACCCGGATCGAGTCGTCGGTGTAATGCTTCTTTTTAGCAGCAGCGCGGCGGCGGGATTTGGTCTTGCCCTGGGGGGCAATCTCCTCGACCTCATCACCGTCTTCATCGGATCCATCCTCATCTTCGGATCCCATTACCACATCATCATCCAGCCCAGGCACCATCACTCGGGTCAGAGCCGGGGGGAGACCTTCCGCCTCAGATTTAGCAGAATCCGCTTTAGCAGGATCCGCCTGGATTGGCTGATCATGGTTTGGGGGAGCTTCCGGGTCTAACTCAGCGGTCTTTTTGCTGGCGCGTTTTTTGCCTTTGGAGGGGGTTTTCGCGGCCCGTTTGGCACTGATGTCGCTCACCTCAGGGGGAGCTTCTGCCAAGGGGGTCAGCAATTCCTTCGCTTGAGTCATGCTGGGTTCCTCGTTGATGATCTAGATCACGCTAGGGGTTAACAAGTGGAGAGATGCTAGGGGGAGGCATTTTTTTGATCAACAGTCCTGATCGATAAGCGGTGTTTCGATACATACCAGACACGGATCAAATCAATTGGGCGTAGAGCTACGGTACCCATGGTTGCCAAACAACTCATGTCTGGGGTCAGGGGTATCCTTGCACAGACTTACTTGTACACCTCAAAACACAGCCCCTTAATCACTCAAGAGTGCAGTGGAATTAGGCTTCTACAAAGTAGCTCTGAATGTTGCCAAATGCCCAAAGTGAAACCATTGAGATGAATTGGTCTTTACAGGCTGCTCAATCAGAACCTTTTTCTTGAGCTGAACATCGAGCCAGCAAAAGAAAACCTTGCCCATGATCAATCACCCACAATGGGCCTGATGAATCGGGAAAGATGGTGCTAGATCTGAGATTCGGCTTATGGCACCGATGGCTCTCAGCTCAGCAACAACCCGCCTTAATCTCCGACTGCATCACCGTTAGGTTTAGAAGCAACTGGAAGCTACGCCAGCAGTTGAGAACAGGATAACCCGCAAGCCTCAATGCCATCCTGGGCCTCAGGTTTTGAGCCTCTACTTATACCCAATCGGGGATTGTAGCCGTCCACACCGAAAACATCTTCACTAAGTTAGCCCGCTGTTTCCCAAACAGCAACACTTTTTGGGATTGTCCAGGGGATCTTTGTCCGGGTTTGGCAGATCGAGGTAAAAAGCTGCAAGATAACCAGTGGGCGATCGACGAGTAGGCGATCAGAGGGAACAGACATGATTGGGATCCTGGGGGCCTTGGCCCAAGAGGTGGCAACCCTTCAGCACTTGATGGCACAAGATTCGATGCCGGGGCAGCCCCTATATCAGGAGACCTATTTGGGCCGAACCTTTTGGCGTGGATCCCTGGCGGGCCAGCCTGTGGTGCTGGTGGAAGGGGGCGTGGGCAAGGTGCGCTCCACCCTGACGGCCACTGCTTTGGTGAGTCGGTATCCGATCAAGGGCTTGATTTTTACAGGGGTGGCGGCCAGTTTGCACCCTCAACTGCGTCTGGGGGATGTGGTGTTGGCCCATACCGCCATTGAGCATGATTTTGGGGTGGAAGATGGGGCAGGATTTCGGCCTGGGATCGATTTTGTGCCGGGGCTGGAGGCCAAAGTTCTGGCGGCGGATCCGATGTTGATGAAAATGGCCCAAGAGGTTGCCCCAGGGCTAGTCAAGGCTCTACAACCGCTGGGATCCCAATCGCCGCGGATCCTGGAGGGGCTGGTGGCCTCTGGGGATATTTTTGTGGGGCATGAGCGGGTGAGACAACGGATCCGTGCCCAGACCGGGGCGGATGTGGTGGAGATGGAGGGGGCCGCCGTGATCCGGGTGGCGGTGGAGGCCGGGATCCCGTGTTTGCTTGTTCGATCAGTCAGTGATGAGGGCAGCAGTGGAGATTTTTTGGCCCTGGTTGACAGAGTGGCCCACAACTCAGCGGCTATGGTAGTGCAGATTTTGGGGCATCCCGACTTTGGCCCATTGCAGCCTTTTCAAGGCAGGTGAGATCCCCCAGTTCATGGCTGATACGGGACTTAGAAACGTTGGGGTACTTTGGCAAAGGGACGATCTGTTACTGTTTGGAGGCGTTTAGGGAGTAAAGTCTTGCAAAAACCCAAACCGAAGTCTTTGCTGGGAACATTAGCTGTTACCGTCTTAGTTTTTATCGGGTCACAGACCTCTGCAGTAGTCGGTTATTTTCTCGCATTGTCTGCACTTCTCTTGATCGTTGTGGCGATGCAGATGGAATCAATCTGGCCAACAAGAACCAAAACAGAAAACTCACTGGTATTTTCGTTATTCTGGGGATTCATGATCGGACTGATTGGACCTGCTTTGATCACTACCCATAGCCCCTTCGATGCAGGTGACATACCCCTAGTTCATGACTGATAAGAACTCTAGCTTAGGTCTGCGCCCTACAGGATCAAGAAACGCTGTCAACTTGGGGGACTCAAACTTGGGTTAGGGAAGGTTTTGGCTTTTGGCAACGATTGAGGGATGATTGAGGCAACCTGAACGAGTTCCAACTTGAATTCAATGCTCTGATGCTCTGGCTGAAGGGCTATTCCTTTCTCCCCCTCCTGCACTATGGCGATTCAGACCCTCTCGATCCAGCCGTTTTCGGGCCAAAAGCCAGGTACCTCCGGTCTGCGCAAATCCACAGCCACCTTTCGGCAGCCCCATTATCTCGAAGCCTTTGTGCAATCGATCTTTGATGCGGTGGGGGATCCCAGAGGCCAAACCTTGGTTTTGGGGGGGGATGGTCGCTATTACAACCGTGAGGCGATCCAGATCATTCTAAGGATGGCTGCTGCCAATGGTCTGGGTCGGGTACT
The DNA here is from genome assembly GCA_964578595.1 of uncultured bacterium. GTDB lineage: Bacteria > Cyanobacteriota > Cyanobacteriia > Thermostichales > Thermostichaceae > JAAUUM01. Next base: position 9,839 of record CAZODP010000067.1, on the reverse strand, counting down.
GGTGGGCCAAAACGGGATCCTGTCCACCCCGGCGGCCTCCTGTGTGATTCGCAAGACTGGGGCAATGGGGGGGATCATTCTTTCTGCCAGCCATAATCCCGGTGGGCCAGAGGGGGATTTTGGCATCAAGTTTAATACCGCCAATGGTGGCCCAGCCCCAGAATCGGTCACCCAGGCCATCTACGAGCGCACCCAACAGATCGACCAATACCGAACTGTTGAGGCGGCTGATATTGATCTGGGATCCGTGGCCACCCATACCCTCGGTGCCTTACAGGTGGTGGTTTTTGACCCCGTTGAGGACTATGCCCAGTTGATGGGATCCCTGTTTGATCTCGATCGGATCTGCGATTACATCCAGAGCAGTGGGATCCGGGTTGCCTTTGATGCCATGCATGCGGTGACGGGGCCGTATGCCAAGGGGATCCTAGAGGGCCGACTGGGGCTGCCCACGGGGAGTGTGATCCATGGGGAGCCTTTGCCGGATTTTGGCGGGGGGCATCCGGATCCGAATCTGGTCTACGCCCATGATCTGGTGGAGCTGCTGTTTGGGGACAATGCTCCGGATTTTGGGGCGGCGTCCGACGGGGATGGGGATCGCAATATGATTCTGGGTCGGCGGTTTTTTGTCACCCCTAGTGATAGCTTGGCGGTGCTGGCGGCCAATGCCGATCGGGTGCCGGCCTATGCCAGGGGTTTGGCTGGGATCGCTCGGTCGATGCCCACCAGTCAGGCGGCGGATCGGGTGGCGGCCCAGTTGGGCATTGTCTGCTACGAGACCCCGACCGGTTGGAAGTTTTTTGGCAATTTGCTGGATGCGGGCCGGGTGACCCTGTGTGGGGAGGAGAGCTTTGGCACCGGATCCGATCATGTCCGCGAAAAAGATGGCCTCTGGGCGGTGCTGTTTTGGCTCAATATCTTGGCGGTGCGGCAGCAGTCGGTGGAAGCCATTGTCCGTCAGCACTGGCAGACCTTTGGGCGCAACTACTACTCTCGCCACGACTATGAAGGGGTGGATGCTGGGGCGGCCCAGGAGTTGATGGACAACCTTCAAGATGCGCTGCCCAGTCTGGCGGGCAAAACCTTGGGATCCCGTACTGTTCAGTATGCTGATAACTTTAGCTACACGGATCCGGTGGATGGCAGCATCAGCTCGAAGCAGGGGATCCGGATCGGGTTTGAGGATGGGGCGCGGATCATCTATCGGCTCTCCGGCACCGGTACTCAAGGGGCCACACTGCGGGTCTATCTGGAAAACTATGAGGCCAGACCGGAGGCCCAAGGGCAGGATCCGCAGGTGGCTTTGGGGGATTTGATCGCCATTGCAGACCAGACGGCTCAGATCCGGGCCCGAATCGGGCGAGAGCAGCCCACCGTGATCACTTAGGTGGAGTTAGTTGGAGTGGGTAAGGCAGAGTAGAGCCTGCTGAGGGCAGCGGTGGCACTGGCGGGGCGATGGTCCACCACAGGATCCACAAGACTGTCGAGCAGATCAACCAACCGATCCGAGAGCTGTGGGGCAAATGGTCGCCAGAAGGCACCCTCAGGGCGGCTTGATTCATGGCTTGATTCAGAGACGGGGACAACAGGAGTCAGTGGGGGGGGCAGTGGAGCAGTTGCCAATGGCAGCGTCACGGCGGGTGGGGCTTGAGCTGCCGGTTGATCTTGAGCGATTACGGCTGTATCCTCTGTTGCCATATCTTTCAACTCTGGATCCCTGGGGGAGATGGGGGGTCCTTCGAGGCTGGGGGTAGGCCCATTCACTTGAGCTGTGGCTTGCTGCTGGAGACTGGCGAAACGTTTGCCGGTGGCGGCCTCGATGGTAACAACCCCTAGGGCGTAGAGGTCACTGGCGGGAACCGCTTTGCCCTGCTCTTGTTCGGGAGGAATGTAGCCACGGGATCCGATGGCGGTGGTGGTGTGCTGATCGGGGCTGAGGGCTTGTTTGCCAATGCCGAAGTCGATCAGCACCCACTGGCCATCCTGCTCCCGGCGCATGATATTGCTGGGCTTGATATCCCGATGTAGGATCCGACGCTGATGGATAAAAGCCAAGATTTGCAGCATTTGCCCCAAAAAATCACGGATCAGATCCTCTGACCACGGGGCGGTTTGTTTCATGTGTTGATCTAACGGGATGCCGGCGACATACTCCTGAATCAGATAAAAGGAATCTTCTTGCTCCAGGTGATGAATGCCATACAACCGGGGGATGCGGTCGTGCTGGAGCTGGCGCAAAATCTCCCCTTCCCGGCGAAATAACTCTTTGTAGGTGTCGAGCACTTGGGTGTTGACCCCCTCTAGGATCAACTTCTTGATCACACAGAGCTGGTTGCGCTCCTGATCGGTGGCCAGGACAACCTCCCCAAATCCCCCCTGTCCCAATCGACGAATCACCCGATAACGCCCCAATAACCGCTGCTCGGATCCCCGCAGTCGCAGCAATCCTGGCAGAAACAGAGCCATCAAAGCTCCCCACACCGGAATCCACCAGGCCAGCGCCAAAGCGGAGAGGCTGATCATCGCCATGATCAAGAGGGATCCCCCCCAAGCCAGCCCCAGTTGCCGTAAAGATGACGCTCGCCAAGCGAGGGCGGATCCTACCCCCGCCCACAGTAGGATCCAAATTCGTTCGGCCCCAGCACTCCACTGTCGGATAGGGGGCACATGACCCAAGGCCAGATCGATCAACTGCCGGGTCATCTGGGCATGAAGTTGAACCCCCGGCAATAGGTCTGAGGATCCGGCTCGACCGGTGATGGGGGTGGCAAACAGATCCCGCAAGCTGGTGGCCGTAGCACCGATCAATAGGATCCGGTCTTGCACCTGTGGGCGGCTGATCTCTCCCGCCAACACCTGGCCTAAGGTAACCTGTTCGGCTCCAGAGCCATACCGCAACACAAGCTGATAGCCCCCGGCATCGATGGGATAGTGGGGTCTCGAGTCCAGCCGGGTCAGGCGAGCGGCCCCCCACTGCAACTGCCCATCTCGGATCTGGGGTGGATCCAGCCCTTGCTCAGCCAGATAGCGGGAGGCCAGTTGATAGGCTAAGGAGCCTTGGGCCGGACAGCGGGATCCCGGCGGCGGTGAGACCAAGAGCAGATTGCGCCGGATCAGGCCATCTCGATCCACCACCACATCCGCAAACCCCACCTGATCAATGGGGATCCCCAGAGGAGGGGGGATCCCGGCGGGGTTTTGGTCGTCACCTAATGTGCAAATGGCTACAGTCTGGGGATTGGCCGACAAGGTTTCAGCCAGATTGTCAGATAAATGACCAGATACATGGGTTGATAAAAGCGGATTTTTTAGGTCAGGGATGGGCAGATCCCGGATCAGATCAATCCCTATCACCAGCGGATCCAAAGCCATCAGGGTTTCCAGAGCCTCCGCTAGCACAGCATCGGGGATGGAGGCTTGGCCGACAGCTTGCAAATCCGCCTCGGTAATCGCGATAACAAGGAAACGCGGATCCGGTTGAGTAGAGGATTGCCAGCGCATCCAGCCATCCAAAAGAGCCAGTTCTGCCATCCCCAACAGCCCTAGCTCATGCAGGCCCAAACCCACCAAGGCCAGGATCCCGGTGAGACCCCAGTGCAGCAGATGGTGTCGGGATGGCCGGTTTTGCATCCTAGTTACAGGCTGGTGACAGGTTGTTTGCGGCTGCTTGACAGGGGAGTATAACAGGGGCGTTATGGGCAGGGGCTTAGAGGGCTGTGCAGCAATTCAGCAGCTCAGCAGATTGCAAGGATCCCAAGTCTTGAGACTCCAATAATTTTTGCCATTGAGCTTGTAAAGTGGCATCACTGCTATTTTGGCCTACCGGTTGAGCGCGTAACTGCTGGGCCAGTTCTGCTGCGATGTCATACCAGGCCCCGACGCTGCGGAAAAGCTCCAAACGCTCGGATCCTGGTGTTTGAGATATCACCGCCATCAACTCCGGCTGATTGACCCGCAGCAGTTCCCCCCGCACAGCGGGATTTTGGGCCGGATCCCGACTACAGAGCAGCTCCACCCCCCAGCTCACCCGCTCTCCAGGGGCAAGCTCAACCGGCAACTGCAAGGCCACAATCCCAGCCGATTGGGTCAGCGGGTAGGTAAAAATCTCCCCCCTCACCGCCAAATCCAACTCTGTGGCTGTGGTCTGGCTGGGGATGTAGAACAGCAAGCTGGGCTGAGCCTGCACGGTTACCCCCAGGATCCCCTCTGGCATCAGGGGTAACAGATCCAGCCCATCCACCCCGGTACCACAGGCTTCGCTGCGCACTGCCGCCGGGATCCGATTGCCAGGAATGCCCAGATCCAGCAGTACCACCGGGCTGGACTGGGCCTGACTCAGAGAGGCCTGCAAACTCTCGATTGCCACCGCCACAAAAGGATCCTCAGGCTTGAGGGACTCAGCTTCGGTAAAGTGCAATAGGGCCGTTGCAAACTCTCGATTGGCAATTGCCTCGTAGCCCTGCCGCATCAAACTGTCAAACTCTGCTGCCCCAGCCGGACTCCCGGCGATCATCCCCAAAGATAGGATCCCAGAGCATAGGATTCTACCCGCCCACCCTGATCTGAGTCCCATTATTTGTTGAGTCATTCCTCCAGTCACGGTCACCTCCGATTCCTCTGTTTTGGATCCCTCTGTCTTGAATACCATCTTGAATATCCTTGAATAACTTTGAATAGCATTGCAAACGGGCAAGGTTTCAGGCCCCACCCTAGGCCCAGTTGCCCAATAGAATGAATGGCGACCAGAAGAAGGGATGGGCGTAGCTGCCATTCTGCAATAAATCTAACTGGGCTTGCCGCAGGGCCTCAGCCTTTGAGATCACAGGCGATTGACTCAGATTGCGGTAAAACCCAGCCATCAGTTGCGTGGTGGACACATCGCTAACCGACCAAAGACTGGCCAAGGTGCTGCGTGCCCCCGCTCGGACTGCGATCCCGGCCAAGCCCAAAGCAGCCCGGTTATCCCCTGCTGCCGTCTGGCACGCACTCAGAGTCAGCAGATCCACCCCTGCCGGGATCCCCTCCAGCAACGCCTGCAGATCCGGGATCGTCAGGGCACCGTCTGCGGTCAACAAAAAGGTCTGCTCCGCCACTGAGCTAAACCGCCCATGAGTGGCCAGATGGATGACGGATAGAGATTCAGACTGGAGCTGTTGTTGGAGATCGGTCAGCGTAAATTGCTGATCCAGCAGTTGGATCCCCTCCATCACATCCCCGATCCGGGCGATCTCCTCTGTGACGCCGGCCAGGGAACTGAACCGCAAGCCCTGAAACTCGCGCGCCTGACTCAGCCCCCCTTTTAAGGCCACCAGAGCCTGGCTGACCCTCGGATCGGTGTTGATCAGCCCCAATCCTGGCACCGCCGCCAGGGCATACGACTTTTGCAGCAAAAACTCTCCGGTTTGACGATCTTGCAGGGCGGCCAGGGGCACATTGCGAAATAAGCTATCCAGCACAAAAACCAAAGTCTGAGCTTGGGTTTGGGCCAAATCAGGCTCCAGGGGGCGAATCAGCCAGTCATAGACTTGGGCGGCAGAGGATCGATAGCCATCGGTGATCTGACGGGGCAGGCTTTGGCGCAAGTCTTGTAAGACCGCTTCCACCTGAGGCTGCCGAATTGCCACGGTTTTTAGCACCACGGATCCCCCTGGCAAGAGCGCGATCACCGCCAACTGCTCCGGCAAAATCATCGGATAGATCACGGCTGCTTGGGGATCCAGCCGATCAATTTGGGCCCGCAGCGTGGTCAGAAACAGTTGCGGATCCTGACGTATGGGGCTGATGGGATCCACATCCAGACAGCTATCTCGGAAGAAGTTATCCAATTCGGCCAGTTGAAGAGCCTCAATCACCTGCAGAGCTTCTCCCAGGGCGGCAGGATGGGGATCTGTGAGGAGTAACGCCACCAACTCCCGATAGATCGGCTCAATGGAGTCTCGAAAGGAAAACTGCACATCCCGGCTCAGGGTGGCCAGATCCCCACGTAGGGCCTGCACCCCCTCAAAAGCCCGCCGCAGGGATCCCACATCCTGCTGGAGTCGCCCCAGTTGATAGGCCCAACGATAAATCTGTTCGGGCGCCTGAAGCGACTGGGCCAGGAGTAGGGCTTGCTGCAACTGACTGGGATCCTGTTGCTGTTCGCCACTGATGCCCCAGCTCTGAGCCTCACCATAGGGATCCTGGAGTTGGCGGGCTTCAGATCGGGCCAAAGCCAGCCACAGTTCCGGATCCCCAAGGGCTTGAGTATGCAAAAGTTGAGCGATATTGAGGGCCAAAAATAGACGGCTGCGCCCACTGGGGACAGCGTCAAAATCAGATAAAGCCGGGATCCCAGCGATAAACTGATCGCGCTCAAAATCAATCTGACGGTTGATCTGGGCCAAGTCGGATCCCACCCGCTCGGCTTCTCGGGGTTTGGATTGCTGCTGGAGTAGCTCTTGTAGTGCTCTTAGTCGTTGTTGCTCCTGCTGCCGTTGACGGATCACCTGATCATGGAGAGCGAGTCGATTGACTTGGGCCTGGATTTGGAGCAGCCGATCTCCATTGACTTGCCGATTGTTGACTTGGTCATACTGTTGATAGGCCTGCTGTAGCAGAGCCGCCAATTGAGGATCCCCAATTTCGAGGGCAGTGCGAGCCTGAGATTGCAGGGTATTGGCCAGTTCTAACCGGATCCGGTCAGAGTCTGGGGCTAGAACTAGGGCCTGCTGCAAGTTTTGCTGGGCCTCGGATAGTAATCCCAAACTCCGCTGTAGGGATCCCACCGCCCGTAAGCCTGTAATCTGTAGATCAAGATCCGGCTGCTGCTCAATCTGGGGGCCAATGGTGGCCAAAAGACGACGGGCCTGTTGATTGAGTCCCAGGGTTTGGAGGGCTTGGGCTTGGTTGAGCTGGGATCCCAGGGCACCGACGGCATCTTGGGCTTGCTGATACGACTGCGTGGCGCGTTGCCAACTGATCAGCGCCGCCTGGGGTTGTCCTGTTGCCAGCTTGAAACTGCCTTCAGCATTGTGGGCTTGGGCTTCCAGCCGGGATCCTAAGGAATTGGAGAGATTGCTGGAGTTGAGGAGCCGGAAACTTTCGGCCAGACAAGACATGGCCTCCGACCACTGCCCCAAGGCTTGATGGGCCAGACTCAGATAGATCAGGGTTTGGATCCGCTGGCCAGGATCCCCGGTTACTAGGGCTTGTTGCCACAGGGTCAAGGCATCCCGATAGCGTTCGGCCCGAAAAGCCGCTAAACCCTGATCCAGCGACCGGGCCACCAATGGGGATCCGGGGAGTTGCACCCCGATTCCAGCCCCGATCAACACCAGACCCTTCAGGATCCAACGGCGGGGGTAGGCATTCATCGGCATCCCTCCACTTCAAAACGGCCCTGATCAGAGCAGCCCATATCGGGATTCAAATAGAGCTTAAAACAGAGCATAGCGCACCGAAAAATACAGTCCATTATCCTGCCAAGTCCGATCTGAGGATCCGGGCAACTCCGCCAACGGGATCCCCCAATCGAGGCGGGCGTCAAAGTTGAGCTGTTGCCAAATTAACCCCAAGCCGGTGCCCACCAAGGTATCACCGGATCCGGATCCCCAGACCCGACCCCCATCCAAAAAAGTTGCCAGTTGTAACACCTGCTGCTCCTGTCGAAACAGGGGATAGCGCCATTCCACCGAGGCAAATAGGCCATTATCATTGATCCGGGCATCTTGCCGATAGCCCCGCACACTCTCGGATCCCCCCAGTCCAAACTGCTCCAGCCCCAATAATGGACGATCCGCCAGTTGAAAATCTAGCCGAAAGCTAAGGACATGATCTGGGGCAAATTGTCGCAGATAAAGCCCCTGCCCCCGGACACTGACAAAGCGACTATCGGGCGGCTCTGGATTACGGGTGGCATCCAATAGCCCCAAGCCTGTATTCAAGGTCAACCGTGCCGACAACACCTCCTCCGGCCCCCGCTGCAACAGCTCCACAAATCCTCGCAATGCCGACAGCCGCGTCCGCCCCGCTGGATCGGCCCCTGGCGACAACTGAAACGGGATCCCCAACAGGGTGGTGTCGCTGGATGCTTGAGAAAAGGTCAGCCCTGCCGCCCATTCTTGGCTGGGGGATTGCGCCAACGGTTGCCGCAGGGTGATCTCAACGCTCTGGGAGGGGGAGCGAATATCCACCGCCTCAAAGGGTTGCTCGATGATGCGGCTGTTGCTGCTGTTAACACTTAGGTTCAGGGTGCCATTACGGACATTGATGGGCAGGGTGTAGCTCGCCTCGAGGCTGTCGCTGCCATCAGTGTTGCTGTAGGACAAATTGACCCGATCCCCGCGCCCCGACAGATTGCCCTCCTGGATCTGGATCCGACGGCGTAAACTGCCCACACTGGGGGAGCGGTTGTTATCCACCGACAGCAGTAGGGCAAAACTATCCGCCTCCTGCACCTGCACATTGAGAATACTGGTACCGGCCTCTGCCCCCGTCCCCAACTCTGCCGCGATGGTCTCGATCAACGGATCCAGCCTGAGTAGCTCCAACGTAGCCTGCAACTGGCTGAGGCTAAGAGGTGCCGATCCCGCCAACGCCAACCGCTGCCGCACAAAGTCGGGATCCAATCGCCCAATTGGCGGGCAGGTTTGATCCGGGGCAAACCCACATACTTCGATCTCAGCGAGTTGTCCTTCCAACACCTGGATCCGAATGGTCAGGGATCCAGGGCTATCTAAGGGTTGGGGCTGTTCGATGGGTAAAAACGCTCCTGTGGTCACATAGCCCGCCGGAGACTGGGTATAGAGCTGAGTGATCTGGTCGGCTGTCTCCAGTAGCTCCGTCAGGGTCAGAGGTCGATTGAGATAGGGATCCAAAACCGCCTCAAAATCCCTCTGGTCAAAGACGGTACTGCCCACCACTTCAAATTCTTTTACAACGATGGTTTGGCTTGGGGATGGCAGAGATAGTTCCGCTTGTGCGCCGGCAACTCCCCCAAATACGAGCCAGGATCCTGCTGTGGCGATCAGACCTGCCTGGATCCGCAGCGACTTCATGTTTGACCCCATTCAGAACTACTGACACCGTTGATGGTAGCCGGTACTGTGAGATGAGACATAGCTCTGTAGCCAACAGGATCCAGGTGCTTTATGACCAGGTCGATGCCCGTCTGTTTGGGTTTATCTGCTCTGCTGATGCTGAATGGCCGGTCAGCTCTGGCCCAGATCATCCCCGATGCCAGCTTAGGGAGCGAGTCCTCAGTGGTGGATCCGATTCTGGTGGAGGGGATCCCGGTGCAGGTGATCGAGGGGGGAGCCACGCGGGGGGGCAATCTTTTCCATAGCTTCGAGACGTTTTCGGTACCCACCCAAACCGCTGTTTTTTTTAATAACAGTCCTGACATCAACCGGATCATCAGCCGAGTCACCGGGTCCAGTGGATCGTTGATCGATGGCATTGTGACTGCGAATGGTTCAGCCGATCTGTTTTTGGTTAACCCGAATGGGATCCTGTTTGGGCCGAATGCCCGATTGTTTTTGGGTGGATCCTTTGTGGCCAGCACCGCTGAGGGTTTGGTGTTTGAGGATGGCTACCAGTTTGGGACAGGGGATCCGGGTTTGCCCCCTCTGCTCACCGTCAATGTGCCGATAGGGTTACAGATGGGATCCGATCCAGGAGATCTGGGAGTGATGGGATCCAGGCTATCAGTTGCTGCGGGGCAGACCCTGGCCTTGGTGGGAGGGGATGTCAGGGTGGAGGCGGGATCTGGCTTGCTGGCGGAGTCTGGGCGGCTGGAGGTGGGCAGTGTGATGGAGGCGGGGGTTTTAGGGCTGGATCCCGATACCCTGAGGGTGGACTAT
>CAZODP010000066.1:8762-17785 GCA_964578595.1 uncultured bacterium | reverse complement strand
AACTTGAACAGAGTTTACAAAAGTGCTGATTTTTTTCAGCCAGCCGACGGAGAACCGATTCGTTCGGTTATGACTGAATCCAAGGAGGCTACTGTTGTGGCTTGGTATGTCAGACCAGGGCAAGCCATCTCTCCACATACTCATCCTTATGGACAAGATACCTGGACTATCTTGAGCGGATCGGGAGAGTATTATTTGGATGCAGCCGGATTGAAGAAGCCCATCGTTGCTGGAGATGTGGTGGTGGCTCACGTTGGATCTGTCCATGGAGTGTTCAACAGTGGCACCGAACCATTGGTTTTTATTTCAGTTGTGTCGCCATCTGACGCAGGATATCAACTCATTTCATCAGAGGATCCTGCTGACAGCTCTCCTGTGCAGTAGGTTCAAAGACATGAGCCAATCGCACTGCCCACTGTTGGCCGCCCCTTTTGACTGAGGTGGACTGAGGTGACAGCGGGGATCCGGGCTGAACTCTCTGAGTTGACATCTGGCTTGACATCTCTGGTGCTGCTGTTCAAAATCAGGGGGTATTGCCAGGGGGCCAGCGGTGAATAGATATTCGGATCCTGGATGGTCTCGTTCTCGGCGGTCTTTTTTGGCGGCAGCGGCGGGCAGTGTGGCGGGCTTGGCGGCTTGTCAACGGTTGAGCGGTGAATCCTCTGCTCCAAGGAGTTCTTCTGAATCCGTTGCACCTGCCACTCCCACCTCAGGATCCCCAATTGTCCTGAATGGATCTGGGGCCAGTTTTCCAGCCATTTTGTACCTACGCTGGTTTTCAGACTATTTGAGTATTAATCCCAACATTTCAGTTAATTTCCAGTCACTGGGGAGTGCTGTCGGGATCCAGCAGATGATTGACAACACCATTGACTTTGGGGCCAGCGATGTGGCCATGAGCGACGAAGAGATCAGCCGTGTTAGCCGAGGGGTGGTTCTATTGCCCATGACCGCCGGCGGGGTGGTGCTCTCCTACAATCTACCGGGAATTGGGGATGGCTTACGAATCAGTCGAGAAGCCCTAGCAGGCTTGTTTTTGGGTACGATCACTCGCTGGAATGACCCGCAACTGGTGGCCCTCAATCCCGACTTGACCCTGCCAGACCGAGAGGTGATCTTGGTTTACCGAGCCGATGGCAGCGGCACCACCCATACCTTCACCAGCCATCTCAGTGCCATTAGCCCAACTTGGCAACAACAGGTGGGAGTGGGGGTCTCTGTCGATTGGCCGACTGGCTTTGGTGCCCTGCGCAGTGAAGGGGTCAGTGCCCAAATCCAGATTGAGGAAGGGGTGCTTGCCTACATTGAAAACGCCTATGCCCAAGAGCTGGCTCTGAGCCGTGCTGCCCTCGAAAACCAAGCTGGACAGTTTGTGCTGCCTAGCCCAGAATCCACCCTGGCCGCCCTGGCTGAGATCCAGTTGCCTGATAATCTGCGGGGCTTCAACCCGGATCCGGTCAGTCCTGAGGCTTATCCCATTTCTACCTACTCCTGGATCCTGCTTTATGAGAACTATTCCGACCGCAACAAAGCCTGGGCGATCAAAGAAACGATGCGGTGGTGTCTGACCGATGGACAAGCCCAGAGTGCAGGATTGGGCTATCTGCCCTTACCTCAGCAGGTGGCGGAGCGATCTTTGGCGGCCCTGGATCGGATCCCGGTTTGAGTCATGGCTTTGTGAGCACCATTGAACAGGCTGATCAGGCTCGTGATGGCAGATCAGACTTGAGCTGTTTTGAACTTTGAGTGGGAGATAGGATCCGGTGTTGACCGACAATGTGTGGCTCAGTGCGCTGGTGATTTTTTCGTTGCGGTTGGCGGATGTGCCGGTGGGGACGCTGCGGATCGGGATGTTGGTGCAGGGCTATCCCTGGGTGGCCGGGATCCTCAGTTTTGTGGAGTCATTTATGTGGCTGTTGGCTACGGGCAAGGCGATCACCAGCATGGGATCCGGCAACTACCTGGAGATGTCCGCCTTCGCGGGGGGATACGCCTTGGGCACGGTCGTCGGTGTGATGATGCAAAACTGGTTAGCGGTGGGATCCTGTGTTTTACAGGTGATCACCCCGGTGAAATCTCCCCCCATTGCCGAAGCTCTGCGTGACCAAGGCTATATGGTGACGGTGATCAATGCCGAAGGCCGAGATGGCGGTGTCCGCATCGCCTATAGCGTTGTGCCCAAAAAACAACAGGCTCACCTGCTCAGTCTGATCGGGGATCTCAACCCCAAAGCCTTTGTCACGGTTGAAAATGTCACCAAAGCCAATCTACAGCGCTACAGCCCTACAGCCCCAGAGATTCCCTGGATGATGCGGTTGCTACGGCGGTAGCCAGAGACCATTTCAGATGGATTGGCCCCATCAATCAACCAAACCGCCCGCTGACGTATTCTTCGGTTTTGGGATTGGCGGGTTCATTAAAGATTTTTTCGGTGCGGTTGTACTCCACCAATTTCCCAAAGCGTTTGTCCTGCTCGTCCACCTCGGTGTTGAGAAAAGCCGTAAAGTCAGACACCCGTGCCGCTTGTTGCATGTTGTGGGTGACCATGATGATGGTGTACTTTTTCTTGAGTTCTTTGATCAACTGCTCCACCCGCAATGTGGACACCGGATCCAGAGCTGAACAGGGCTCATCCATTAGCACAATTTCGGGCTGAATCGAAAGGGCGCGGGCGATACAGAGCCGCTGCTGTTGGCCACCTGACAGGGCCATGCCATTTTCGTTGAGCTTATCTTTGACCTCATCCCAGAGGGCCGCCTGCCGCAACACCCGCTCCACCAGCTCATTCAGATCCCCGGTGTAGCCATTGATGCGGGGACCAAAAGCCACATTATCAAAAATAGACTTGGGAAACGGGTTGGGTTTTTGAAACACTAGGCCGATTTGACGGCGAATTTCAGTCGGATCCACCTCCATATCGTAGACATTTTGCTTGCCCACAATCACGGATCCCTCCACCCTGGCACTGGGGATCAGATCGTTCATGCGGTTGATGCTGCGCAGCAGGGTACTTTTGCCACAGCCGGATGGCCCAATAAAAGCGGTGATGTGATTGCGGGCAATTTTGAGAGAGATATCTTGGACAGCGGGAGCGGATCCGTAGTAGACGCTGACCTTGCGGATCTCCACGATTGGGATCAGCTTTTGCCTGGGGGCGGCGGGGGCGGCTTTGCCGGATCCTCGGCTGGCTTTGGTGCGGGAGCCACGTGTCGCTGGGTTCATAACCATATCCTCTGATGTCCTTTAGGTTTAGTCTCTACTATCTGCCCACTATCCCAGGCGGCCACTGATATACTCCTCAGTTTCCGGCTGACTGGGGGCATTAAAAATCCGGGTGGTTTCATTGAACTCCACCAATCTGCCAAATCGCACCCGATCATCATCAATTTCAGTGTTAAAAAAGCCCGTATAGTCAGAAGCCCGCGCCGCCTGCTGCATATTGTGGGTGACGATAACAATGGTGTAACGCTTTTTTAGCTCTTTGGCCAATTCTTCGATTCTGAGGGTAGACACCGGATCCAGCGACGAACAGGGCTCATCCATCAGGATCACCTCCGGCCGCACCGCAATGGTTCGGGCGATACAAAGCCGCTGCTGCTGCCCACCCGAGAGGCTGAGGGCAGTTTCGTTGAGCTTGTCTTTGACCTCATCCCACAGCCCCACCTGCCGCAGGGCACGCTCCACCATCTCATCTAGGTTCCCTTCGATCCGGTTGATCTTGAGACCATAGGCCACATTGCCCCAGATGCTCTTGGGAAACGGATTAGGTTTCTGAAACACCAGTCCGATTCGCTGCCGCACCTCTGCTGGATCCACCCCTTTGGCGTAGATGTCGTAATTGTGAAAGGCGACCCGACCCAAAACTTTGGCCCCAGCGATGCGGTCATTCATGCGGTTAAAGCAGCGCAGTAGGGTGCTTTTGCCACAGCCGGAGGGTCCGATAAAAGCCGTAATTTGATTTTTGGGGATCTGCAGCGTTACCCCCCGCACCGCCTTGAACTTGCCGTAGACCACAGTGACATCATCCGTGGTCAAGATCGGATCCCGGATCGGTTCGGCTTGGCTTTGGCGTTCGGATCGGAGTCTGCGGAAGGAGGTTTGCATATCAGTGCCCAATTACAACAGAGAAAGGATCCCAAAAAATCATTGATCCCAAACAATATCGAAGCCTAGATTTTGGGCTTGACAAACACCCGGAAGCTGACACTGGCCACCAGCACAATCAGCACCAGCACCAATGAGGCGGCCCAAGCCAATTCCACCTGGTTTTCGTAGGGCACCAGCGCAAAGTTGTAGATCATCACCGAGACCGAAGCAATCGGCTGGGTGGCAAAGTTGAGAGTGGGCCAAAAGAAGCTAAAAGCCGCCGTGAACAGCAACGGAGCTGTCTCCCCCGCCCCCCGAGCAATCGCAATGGTGGTTCCCGTCAAGATCACCGGCAAGGCCGCCGGAAAGATCACCCGCAGTGTGGTCTGGGCACGGTTGGCTCCCAAGGAAAAGGCCGCCGCCCGCACCTCAGTGGGCACCAGCCGCATCGCCTCTTCAGTGGTCAAGATAATGGTGGGCAACTCCAGCACACTCAAAGCTACTCCCCCCGCCAAAGCGGAATAGCCCCCAAACGTCACCACCAGGATCCCGTAGGCAAACACCCCCGAAATGATTGAGGGCACCCCCGTCAACACCTTGATGGCAAAGCGAATGGTGGAGGAAAACCAAGTGTTAGGAAACTCGGATAAAAACACCCCCGCCACCACTCCCAAAGGGAAAGCAATCGCCGTAGCAATGGTTACCACAATGATGGTGCCCAACATGGCGTTAGCAAAGCCTCCCCCCTCAATCCCAGCCGCTGGGGTCAGAGAATACCAAGCCGAAAAACTGAAATCCCCATTTTCATCAAAGAGCAAACGACCGATTCCCCGCTCCAAGGTGAAATAGAGAATTGAGACCAACATCAATAGGGTCACAAACCCGGCCCCAGCCGTCAGCACTGACATTCCCTTATCAAAGAGTGATCGAAAAGAACGGGGATGTCGTTGTAAAAAGCTGGGTACTTCTTCTGACAGATTTACAGTCATGGCCGGTCTCAACAGTAGGGTAAACAGGACTTGGGGATCGGATCCCATCAGGGAAAGGTAAGGTCAATAAGAAAGATAATCCATCCAATTAGTTGCAGCAGGCTAAAGCGTTAGGGTTACTGACGGCACGGCCTAGCGCTACAGCTCAGTAGAACTAGCCGTCAGAGATCGCTGGACTCGGCGCACCAGCAGCTCTGCGCCCACATTCACCAACAGTGTCAAAACCAAGAGGATAAAAGCGGCATACATCAAAGCCGCAATTTGTAGACCCTCCGCCTCGTTAAATTCGTTGGCCAACAAAGCGGGGATGTTGCTGGAAGGGGCAAAAATAGAGGGACTGATCCGGCGGGCATTGCCAATCAGGAGGGCTGCTGCCATTGTCTCTCCCATAGCTCGCCCCAAACCCAACACCAGTGCCCCCAGCATTCCCCCAAGCGCCTTGGGCAACACCACCCCAAACAAGGTCTCCCAGCGGGTTGCCCCCATCGACAGAGCACCAGCTCGCAGTTCTTCGGGCACTGCCACCAAAACCTCTCGGGAGATGGAGACCACAATTGGAGTGATCAAAATCCCAATCACCAGCCCGCAGGTGAGCAGGTTGGGGCCTGTGGGAGGAGTGCTAAAAATAATTAACCAGCGCATGTTGGTGAAAAACCACATCTGGATTGGGCGTGTTGCTGGAAAGAAAATATACAAACCCCAGATGCCAAAGACCACGCTGGGAATGGCCGCCAACAACTCCACAATGATGGTCAGAGCCAACCGGATCCGGGGCTGAATAAAGTCCTCACTCAAAAATATGGCGGTGCCGAACCCAAAGGGAATCGCCACCACCAGCGAGAGCAGAGCCGTCATCAAGGTGCCATAGATGTAAAGCAACCCACCATAGTTGTCTTCCACCGGGTTCCAGACATTCTGAAACAAGAATTTGAGGCCGAAGACATTAAAAGCGGGAACCGATTGCATCAACACCGACAGTGAGATCCAGATCAGCACAAACGCCGAGAAGCACGCTGCACCCCTAGCTAGCCAGGTAAAGCCAGTGTTGACTTTTCTGACCGCTTCGGTGTTGGGCTTAAAGAGTTCCGCTTGGGAGACAGTTGACGCAGCCATACAACAGAGATCCTTACAAAAATAACCCCAAACTGGCTTCAAGTCGGGGAAGAGAACCCGGGGATCCTCTTCCCCAAAATAGTGTAGTTAGATCCTTAACCCACAGCAATTGAGTCAATGGCTTGGCTGACACGAGCCGCAACGGTTTCGGGCAGTGACACATACCCCAGCTCCACCGAGAAGGGTTGGCCATCTCGGATACACCACTGGAAAAACTCCTTGATGGCGTTGCCCAAGGCTGCATCTTCATAGCGAGCTTTGGATAGGCCATAGGAGTAGGTGACGATGGGGTAGGATTCGTCCCCAGGGGGATCCCCGTCAAAGGCTCGCAGGTTGTCGGGCAGCTCGATATTGGCTAGGGCCGCGATCGAAGCCTCATCTGAGGGGGTAACAAAGCGGCGAGCGTTATTTTCGAGAGCTGCGGTGGGAAGATTATTGAGTTTGGCATAGCTCAATTCGATGTAGCCCAAAGCCCCTGGAATCTGGCTGATCTGCTGCGTCACCCCTTCATTGCCACGGGCACCCGTGCCAGCCGGCCAGTCCACCGATGATCCATCCCCCACTTGGCTGTCCCACTCAGTTGAGAAGGCCGCCATACTGCGGGTGAAGGTGGCTGTCGTACCGCTGCCATCGGAGCGATACACTACGGTGATGGGTAGATTGGGCATCTGCACACTGGGGTTGAGGGCCTGAATAGCATCCTCATTCCAGAAGAAGATTTTGCCCAGGTAAATATCCGTCAGCACTTGGCGGGAGAGGCGGATCCCGGAGGGAATGCCAGGCAAATTGTAAGCCATCACCACAGTGCCAGCCGTCAAGGGCAGCATGATCACCCCCGCCGCTACCCGACTGATCTCTTCATCACTCATGGCGTTGTCGCTACAGGCAAAGTCCACCACATTGTCGATCAGGTCGCGGCGACCGCCACTACTGCCCTTGGACTGATAGTTGATGCGGACACTGGGGTTGAGGGCGTTATATTCGGAGGCCCAGCGCTGGATGGCAGGCGCGATAAAAGTTGCTCCGGATCCGTTGATGATGACTTCCCCTTGGGCTGAGGCTTTTTGCCAAGAAGATTCCAGAGCGACAGCACCAGCAGACAACGAGGCTGCCGACAAAAAGCAAAACTGACGGCGAGAGAAAGAAGAGTTTGGCATGGTCAAAAGTCTCCACAAAACAGGGATCAACGTCTTTCAATGACACAGCTCAATAAAAACTAGACCCCATAAAAAACAGAGCTACCGAATTAGCAGCAACAACGGCAGTATGGGGTGTTATGGATTTAACTGATCAATCCAAACAAATGCTACCTTACCTTTCGCAATACTGTGGTTAATGAAGGGTTAACAATTGACCAAGATGGAGAGCTTAGTCCCTACAGATTATTCCCTTGTGTCGCAACTGTTAAGAACTGGTTTTTCAGGATCCGAGTCAATACGCAAGCACAAGATCTGCCAATCCTATAGATCCTGATAATTACGCCCCCGCCACACCCGAGGCCGGGATCCGGCTGACACCAGGATTCTCAGTACCGCCAAAGGATCCGCTAGCGGTGAGAGCCAAAACGTCCACGATCTCTGGGCGTAGCTATTTTGGATCCCCACCAAGACCGCCAGCCGCAGGATTAACAAAAAGCTATTTAGCCCCAACAGGCCCCAAGACAAGGGGGATCCCCACCGCCAGACTTGGGATCCCAAGAGTGTCACCAAAACCCCCACCGGCATCCCTTGGGTGGCCAACAAAAACAGCCAATCCCCCCAGACTTGTCCCGGTGGTGAGGCATCTTTGAGATCCAACGAGCGGCCCCACTCCCGCCAAGTCTCCGCCAACGAGGTATACATTCGGACTCTAAACAGTCGGGATCCGTCCAAAAAGCCCACCCGATAGCCTGCCGCCGCAATGGCCCGCACCAGGGTGACATCATCACAAAACGACAACCGCGAGCAACTGTGGCCTCCTACGGCATCTAGCACCGATTTTTTCACCCACAGACACTGCCCATTGGCCATGACCCGATCGGGGGATCCAGATCCAGAACCCACTGCCCCAAAGCGATAGATCAACGTGGTCAGCAACGCAGGCTGGATCCAGCTTTCGCCGGGATATTTGAGGATAAATTGCGGGGCCAGGGTGATCAGATCCCACGACTCCTGCCCAGAGATCTGGAGTAGGGCTGCCACCAGTCCCGGCTGTGGGGCAGTATCAGCGTCCATCTCCAGGATCCAGTCAGTCTCAGAGCTAGAGCGCAGGTAACCTGTATGCAATGCCCAAGGGCGTCCCACCCATCCCGCCGGCAGCGGATCATCAAACTCCACCCGAAAGCGAGGATCCAGTTGGGCCACAGCCTCAACCTTGGCCACCGTTTCATCCATAGAACGGCTGTCCACCACCACAATCTCAGCCACCTCCGGCCCCTGCTGTTGCAACCCAGCCAGACAGGATCCGATCCGATCGGCTTCATTGAGGGTGGGCACAATCACCGTCACCTGTTTCCCCCATTCAGGTTTTGACCCCACAGGATCCAGAGGAGGTCGCCGCCCCAAACCCGGTACCAGGCGAGCCAATAACACCGCCGTCATGGGCAACTGTAGTGCCAGTAACCCAAGCACCCATTCCGACACCCACAGCGATGACATCAGGATCCTTGGGTATGGGTCTGGAACCAACGCTCCAGATCCGCTAGAGATTCAAATCCTAAAAGAGCCTCCCCCAGAGCCTCAATCTGCTCAATTGGCAGAGACCGGATCCGGGCCAGCCACTCCTCTGGCACCGCCCCCATCCGTCGCTGCACCAGCCGCAAGATAAACTCAGACTCCCGCCGGATCCCTTCCACCT
>CAZODP010000066.1:0-8662 GCA_964578595.1 uncultured bacterium | reverse complement strand
CCTTCCTTGAGAGCTTCCGCCCGCCACTTTTGATAGATCACCGATTCCCGCATCCCCAATTCCTCCAAAATCCCCTCAACTACAGTTTCGCTCAGGGTTAGGCCCGCCAGCACCGCTGTTGCAGCAGTAACATTGCGCTGGATGCGTGGATCTGGGATCCGCTCAATCCCCTCAGCCACAGCCCGCAACTGCTCTTCAGGATCCGCCACCTGACTCAAGACTACGAAGGGCAGCAGAGCCGGACTTGAGAGTAGAACAGCCGAATCCTGCTCCCACAAGCGCAGCACCTCAAAGCGATGATGGGTGTTTTCCTCTCGCAGTTCAGTTTGATAAACCCGATCAGATGAAGTGAACCGCAGGTAGATCACCACCTGATGGATCCGTTTGTAAGGATACCGCCGCCGCAGACGCACCCAGTAATCCAGCATGCGTAGGGGCATGGTCCGATCCGGATCCGTCTGAAACTCAATATGCAGAATCTGATCCTGGGATTGAAGTAGCGTGACTGAATCGGCCCGAATCGGTTCTACGGATAGCTCAGATGGCTCTAAAACCGACAAACGTTCCACCCGACCGAGTAGCCAAAGGGCAAAAGCATCAGGAAACTGCTCAGCCAGATACTTACAGACGTTGTCATAGGCCATTGAAGTCAAGTCACTTGGTCGCCAAGCTGACCGGGATCTCCGCCTGGGCTACACCAGACTCGGGATCCTCAGCCTTAGTGATCGGAGCTGCTGGAGCCACCCACCACATTCCCAAGGCCGGAGCCAATCCCAACAGGATCCCTAACCCTGCTGGGGCCAGGATGCCGGATCCTAGGCTCATGCAGAGGGCAAACGTAAAATTAGCAACGTATAAAACCAGCGGCAATTTCAACTCCTCTCGGTTGAGGTGAGGCTGCTGTGATCCCCAGAGCCAATTGGCCACCAACATAAAGACGCCGCCCGTCAGCATCCAGCCGCCAAAGTTTTGTAACGGCATCCCGAAAAATGGCCCCGGCTCAAACCAGACCCAAAACGGGATCAGAGCCCGAGTCATGGCTGGATCCAAAACAAAATCCCATGCCGTCAGCAGCAGAGAACCTAACGCAATCGCCTCTAAGTGCAGCCAGCGGTTGTCCCGCCCCTGCAACACCCCCCGTGCCAGAAGATAGGAAGCCAACCCCATATAAAACCACGACAACGGGATTGTAAACGGCACCAAATCAGCAATTTTGTAGCCCAGCCCCGTCAAGTAGCCATACTCCCCAAATGGGATCCCGGTCGAGGTGCCCGCCAGCTCTCCCCCCAGCGAGATCGCCACCGAAGGGATCAAAAAGCACAACAGCCGCCGCCATCCCAACAGCCGGGATCCGATCGCTATCGCCGCCAAGGTGCCCAAGATCATGTAAGCCACACCGCCATTGCCCATGCTCCACGAAAACGCCTGCTGGCCAATCGGGGGCAAGCTGGCAATAAATTCAGGATGTGGCACCACCCACAGCAGTCCTGCCAGCCCAAAGAAGAGTGAGCCAATGTGCAGGCCCAGCGTCACCCTCTCAAAGGTGCTGACATCTGAGCCAGGTCGGTCTGGGCGAATAGGAATTGAGAAACTCATGCTGCGCTCCAACGGCTCAAAGGGCAAGGGTTAACAATAGTTTACATCTAGTTTGCGCCATAGACCGGCCCAGACTACGGCTTTCCTCTCTCAGCAACGATACATTCTTTAGTATTTCTGAGAGATTCGTTATACTGATGACTGCTTTGAGGCCCATGGATCAGGGCTTTGCCTCTTGTGACATTTTATGACGGCGATAGGGCGGCACTGTTGATGGCAGCGGTGGGTAGAGGTCTGAGCCTAGGGGATGGCCCTGTCTCGGCTGGCCCATATCCACCGAATCACTAGCATGTCTGTCTCAGCAACCTGTCACAATGTCATAAACGGTCTATTCAAATCTGGTCTGTTCGGATCCTGATATCGGTCACTTGATATCCATCAGTAGACCATCAGACAATAGACCATCAGACGAAAAGTTGAATTCAATTTGTTGAAGTAACTGGAGGAGCGCACTCTATGGGACTACCGTGGTACCGGGTGCATACAGTGGTACTGAATGACCCAGGTCGTTTAATTTCAGTCCATCTGATGCACACCGCGCTGGTGGCGGGCTGGGCTGGATCGATGGCCTTGTATGAGACGGCAATTTTTGATCCATCGGATCCTGTGCTGAACCCAATGTGGCGGCAGGGGATGTTTGTGTTGCCATTTATGACTCGCTTGGGGGTGGAAAACTCCTGGGGGGGCTGGAATATCTACGGCGACAGCATTGTCGATGCGGGTCTATGGACGTTTGAAGGGGTGGCCACCGCTCACATCGTGTTGGCGGGGCTGCTGTTTTTGGCCGCTTGCTGGCACTGGGTGTACTGGGATCTGGAGCTATTTCGGGATCCTCGCACCGGTGAGCCAGCCTTGGATCTGCCCAAGATGTTTGGGATCCACTTGTTTTTGTCGGGCCTGCTCTGTTTTGGGTTTGGGGCCTTTCACCTGACTGGGGTGTGGGGGCCAGGGATGTTTGTTACGGATCCCTACGCTTTGACCGGCCATGTGCAGCCGGTGGCACCAGAGTGGGGACCAGCCGGGTTTAATCCCTTCAATGCTGGGGGTGTGGTGGCTCACCATATCGCAGCGGGGATTGTGGGCATCATTGCCGGATTGTTCCACCTGACGGTGCGTCCGCCGCAGCGGCTATATCGCGCCCTGCGGATGGGAAATATCGAAACGGTGCTGTCTAGCTCGATTGCGGCGGTGTTCTTTGCCGGCTTTGTGGTGGCTGGCACCATGTGGTACGGATCCGCCACCACCCCTGTTGAGTTATTTGGCCCCACTCGCTATCAGTGGGATGCGGGCTACTTCACCAAAGAGATCAATCGTCGTCTCACCGTGGCCGTGGACGAAGGCAAAACTCGCCAAGAGGCTTGGGAGGAGATGCCCGGCAAACTGCTGTTCTACGACTACGTGGGCAATAGTCCCGCCAAAGGGGGTCTGTTCCGGGCTGGCCCTATGAATAAGGGAGATGGTCTGGCCACTGAATGGTTGGGGGGAGCTGTATTCCGGGATGGGGAAGGCCGGGAGTTGACGGTGGATCGTCTGCCCAACTTCTTTGAGACCTTCCCGGTGGTGCTGCGGGATAAAGATGGAATTGTCCGGGCGGATATCCCCTTCCGCCGGGCAGAATCTCGCTTTAGCTTTGAGCAGACTGGCGTGAGTGTGGAGTTCTATGGCGGTCAGTTGGACGGTCAAGTCTTTACGGATCCGGCCACTGTTAAAAAATATGCCCGTAAAGCTCAGTTGGGCCAACTGTTTGAGTTTGACCGCGCGGCCACCAATGCTGACGGTGTATTCCGCACCAGCCCCCGTGGATGGTTCACCTTTGGGCACGCGGTCTTCTCGTTGCTCTTCTTCTTTGGCCACATTTGGCATGGCGCCCGGACGCTGTTCCGAGATGTGTTTGCGGGTATCGACCCTGAGATGGAAGAGGAGATGATCGAGTGGGGTGTCTTCCAAAAACTGGGGGATCGCACCACCCGCAAAAAAGCAGAGGTCTAGGTCTAGGTCTAGTCTAGGTTCAGGTTTGTATCTGGGTTTGACCCCTGGATCCCTGAGCTGATGTCGGGATCATGTCTCGGTTGGTTTATGCTGTCGCCCACTCAAGTTGAGCCTTTGTACTCATGGGGTGGGCGTCATCGGAGAGATAGCGTTGAAATGGATTGAGATTAGTTCTGAATACTGCCTGGGAGGTTGTCATGGAAGCCATTTTGTATACCTTTATTCTGTTTTTGACGGTTGGCTTGCTGTTTTTCTGCATCTTTTTCCGCGAGACCCCGCGCATCAACCGCTGATCGGGATTTGAGCTGATCATGATTTTAGGGTTTGGAAGCGGATCGGGTCAGCCTAACTTGAGACTCCAAAGAAAAACGCCAAAGGGTTGAGCGATTCAACAGGATCCTCAGCTCTTTTGGATTGAGATCCACCGCTACCTCTCCCTGCGATCACTTATGTCTCAACTGTCTCCATCGCCCCCCCAAGTTTTGCCCCAAGTTTTATTGGTAGAAGATGACCCCATCAATGCCCGTGTTTTTGAGAAGGTGCTGACCAAGCGCGGATCCTTTGTGGTGCATCAGAGTCAAGATGTGGAGGAGATTCTGTCGTTGGTGGCGTCAGGATCCATTGATGTGGTGTTGATGGATGTCTCGTTATCCCAGAGCACCTATCAGGGGGAATCGGTGGACGGGATCCGGATCTCCCAGTTGCTTAAGCAGGATCCAAACTCTTGTGATGTGCCGATCATTTTGGTGACTGCTCATGCCATGCAGGGGGATCGAGAGACCTTTTTGGCCCAGAGTCAGGCGGATGACTACATCGCCAAGCCTGTGGTGGATCATCAGGGCATGGTGGACAAAGTGCGGGCCATGCTGCCAACCCATTAGCCGTGCGGATCTGGGTTAACTCACATCCAGCAACTCAATTAGAAAACTCAATCACAGATAGAAGCAACGGGGAGAAAGGCAACTCAACAGGAAGGTTGTGCAGCAGGGATCCAATCCTGTATCATGATGGATCGCTGCTAATCTAAGATGCTGTTGGAGACCTTGTGGTATGTCCCGTTTTACTGGCCCTCGACTGAAAGTGATCCGCCGTTTTGGCGGGCTTGATCTGCCGGGCCTGACCCGTAAGAAGCCCAAAAACGCCAATCCTCCCGGACAACACGGGGCCGAACGCAAGAAAAAATCGGAATATGCCGTCCGTCTGGATGAAAAGCAGAAGGTTCGCCTCAACTATGGGGTGAGTGAGCGTCAGATGTTGCGCTACATGAGAAAAGCTCGCCGCTCCAAAGGATCCACAGGTTTGGCCCTGCTGCAACTGCTGGAAATGCGTCTGGATTGCATTGTCTTTCGGTTGGGGATGGCCCCCACCATTCCAGCAGCTCGCCAGGTGGTCAATCATGGTCATATCGTCGTCAATGGCCGCAAAGTCACCATCCCCAGCTATGAGTGTAAAGTCGGGGATGTGATCACCGTACGCAACACCCCCGGATCCCGTAAGATGGTGGCCACCTATGCCGAGTATCCCGGTTTGTTTTTGCCGGAGTACCTTGACTTTGATCGGGATAAATTGCGGGGCCAGATCAAAGAATTGCCCCCCCGTGAGCAGATTTGCGCCCCTGTCAATGAACTGCTGGTGGTGGAATACTACTCTCGGAAGCTCTAATCTAATTCTCCAGCTTTCTTTCTAACTAGCCAATCCTCTAACCATCCATCACTGGATGCCGATGGACACTTTTGGATAGACGCTACCATTAGGGGGGATCCTAAATTGACTCCCCTCTTTTGTAGATTTGTAGAAATGAAAATTGCCTCATCGATTACTGAACTGATTGGACGAACACCCCTGGTGCAGCTCAATCGGATCCCTCAATCTGAGGGCTGTTTGGCCAAAATTGTGGTGAAGTTGGAGAGCTTTAATCCCGCCGCTTCGGTCAAAGATCGGATCGCGGTCAATATGATTGAGCGGGCCGAGCAACAGGGCTTGATCGAGCCTGGAAAAACGGTCTTGGTGGAGCCGACCTCTGGAAATACTGGCATTGGTCTGGCGATGGCAGCAGCGGCCAAGGGGTATCGGCTGATCATCACCATGCCAGAATCCATGAGTATGGAGCGGCGGTTGCTATTGCGGGCCTATGGGGCAGAGCTATATTTGGCCAGTGCTGCCGGCGGCATGGGTGAAGCCATCTGGAAGGCCGAAGAGATTGTCCGCCAAGTCCCTCACGCCTTTATGCTGGGGCAATTTGGTAATCCCGCCAATCCTGAGATTCATGCCCAGACTACGGGGCCAGAGATTTGGGAGGATACCGACGGGCAGGTGGATGTGTTTGTATCAGGGGTCGGTACGGGCGGCACTCTGACAGGGGTTGGATCCTACCTCAAGTCCCGCAAGCCAGAGGTTGAGCTGGTGGCGGTTGAACCGAGCCGGAGTCCGGTTTTGAGTGGGGGAAAGCCTGGATCCCACCGGATTGAGGGCATGGGGGCGGGCTTTGTGCCAGATGTCCTGCGACGGGATCTGATCGATGAGGTGATCCCGGTTGAGGATGATGAGTCCATGAATTACAGTCGGCGACTGGCCACCGAAGAAGGGATCCTATCCGGGATCTCCACCGGAGCGATCTTGGCAGCGGCCATCGGGGTGGGTCAACGGCCTGCCTACCGCGACAAACTGATTGTGATGATGCAGCCCAGCTTTGGGGAGCGATATCTCAGTACCCCTCTGTTTCGGGATCTGGAGGTGGATCCACCTATTGCTTTGGCGGCGATACCTGTCAGCTTGAGTCATGGGCACTAGGATCCGGTGGAGCAGTAGTTGTGAATCAATCTTTGTGAATCAACAGTTGAGGGATCCGGTGGGGATTCTGATATCTTCGACTGAAGTGATCTCAGCTCAGTGGGTATGATAGGTGTGAGCTTGTGTGTACTACTGGCACTGGCTGTAACTGCATTGTTCCCAGGATCCGTGTTAGAGCGTTTTAGGTTGTAGCATGACAGACCCCAATGTAATTAGCACTGATGTAATTGGAGGACTTCAGGCCAGAGTCCTGATTGTGGACGACAGCTATATGGTTGCCGAAATGCTCTCCACCTTTTTGGGGCGGCAGGGCTGTGAGATCAGCTATGCCCTCGATGGGGTGGGTGCGCTGGAAAAGCTCAAAGACAACCCCAATCCACCGGACTTGATCATCGCTGACTGGGTGATGCCGAATATGGACGGGCTAGAACTGTGTAAGCAGCTCCGTCAGTCACCCGAATTGTCATGGATCTACTACATCATCATGACGGCTCGTGAGGGCAACGACAATATGGAAACCGCTCTGGAGGCTGGAGCAGATGAGTTTTTGTCCAAGCCTTTTCAGTCGGCAGAGTTGATGACGCGGGTGCGGGCAGGGCTAAGGATTGTGGAGGTGCGGCGACAGCGGCTGCTTCAGCCCACTATGCCCCCCACCCGCATTGCTGGGGTTGCGGCTCTGGCCTCCATTGGATCCCGGCAGGATTTGGTCAATCGTCTGCCCCGCTATATTGCCTACTGTCGCAATCAGCAGGAGCCGCTCAGTATTTTTGTGTTGCGGCTCGGTAATTTGGCCCAACTCAGTCGGGATCTATCCCCGGACGATCGCAAAACAATTGTGGATCAGTTCACCTCACGCTTGTTACAAAATCTGCGGCAACGGGACGTGTTGTTTCGTTACGATGAGGGTCAGTTTGTGGCGGTACTGAGTGGCACCACCTTGCCTGCAGCCCAATTGGCGGTGGAGCGATGTGGGGCACGGATGGTGCAGCAAGCCTTTGTGGTCAATGACCAAGCGGTGGAGGTACAGGTTCACTACGGTGCGGCTACCTTGCAAAAAGATGACGATGGCCGTGGGGTCAACCTGATGAAGCGAGCCGCTCATGCCATGCGGGATCCTCAGCATCCCCATCTGATCTCTCCGTTGACACCGGTGGTGCTGACCCCCATCGAGCAAGAATTGCAGAAAAAAATTAGTCTGATAGAAGCTGAAAATCTGGAGCTGCGCCGCCGGATTGGTTTTTTAGAAGAAGAAAATCAGTCCATGAAATTGAGATTGCAGCCTTCTCGGATCTCTTCAGGATTTTCAGATTTTAATTGATCCTGTGGTTGCCAATGCCAATCTCAGGACGTACTAGCCTATTTGGTCTGTTGGGGGATCCGGTGGCCCACAGCCTGTCTCCGGCTATGCATAACGCGGCTTTGGCTGAGCTGGGTATCGATGGGGTTTATCTGCCCTTTCCGTGTAAGGCTAAGGATCTGGAGTCTGTCTTATCAGGACTGGCGGCGGTGGGGGTGCGAGGTATCAATGTCACCATCCCTCACAAACAAGCGGTGATCAGCCATCTCAGTCAGGTGGATCCGGCGGCGGCAGCGATTGGAGCGGTGAACACACTGGACTGGGATCCGACCGCAGGCTTTTGGCGAGGGAGAAATACGGATGTTGAGGGCTTTGTGGCTCCGCTCAGAGGGTTGCAAAACGGCTTTTCTCAGGCCCTGATTCTGGGGTCTGGCGGGGCGGCGCGGGCGGCCATTCAAGGCTGTGTGCAACTGGGGATCCCTGAAATTGGGGTGGTGGGCCGTCGTCACCAGAGCTTACAAGCCCTGCAAGCCATTTGGCCAAACCTGAGGATCCGGCTGTGGGATCAGCTCAACGAGCAGTTACCGAGGGCTGACTTAGTGATTAATGCGACGCCAATAGGGATGACGGGACATGGCTTTGAGGACTCGCCCCTTTCGGTTGAGCAGATTAAGCGAGCACCCCGACAGGCTCTTTTTTATGACCTGATCTATACCCCCCGACCTACGATGCTGTTAGAACAGGCCAGTGCCTTGGGCTACAAAACTCAAGATGGCTTGGAGATGCTGATCCGGCAGGGATCCAGTGCCTTGGCTGGGTGGCTAGAATTGGAAGCTGGGATCCCAGATGCGGCCCTAGACCAGATGCGACAAGCAGTCCTCGCTCAACTGCAAGGAGGCAATCAGGAATAATCCAAGCTCCGTCAATCTGGGATCCAACAGAGGATCCCTGGTCAGAACTTCTATCAAGATCACCAGGATCTAGTTATGT
>CAZODP010000065.1:16303-17795 GCA_964578595.1 uncultured bacterium | reverse complement strand
GAGAGCCAGAGGATGGCCCCCGACCACGCCATTGCTCCAGTTGGTCAAGCTGCTCTGGAGTCAAGATCTGGCGGATTTGCTGGCGGCTGGCCTGTCGTAGGGTTGTGGCCTCGGCGATCTGCTCTGGATTCAGGCCCAAGTCCTCTCTCCAGTTCCGGCGGGAGCGGGATGATTGTTCTGATTTCAATCGATCCAAGATCTCCTGCTGCTCTGGGGTCAGTAGGTCTCGAAAAGCCTGCAACTGCCGCTGGCGCAAACTTTGAAGTTGCTCCGCCTGCTGGGGGGTCAAGTTGAGCTGGTCTTGAACTCGGCCCAAGGGTGCGGCTTGAGCTACAGCCCCATATCCCAAGCCTGCCAACAGCACAACTGTGATGGCACAACCCCGTAATGGTCTAGGTCTCATGGTCAACTCTCCTGATCAAAGGTTTGGTGAGCAAAGGTTTGGTGGTTTGGTCAAAAGACAGGATCCCAACCACTGCATCCCAGGGGTTAACCCCGTGCAGGGTTTGGCGTCCTTCTGATCAACTCAGACTGCGCTCGGATCCCCAAGGTTCAAAGATACTGACCTAGATGGATGTGGAGCCTAATTTATTCCAAGACCACAAGCGTATAGACCACCCCCACGGTCACCAAGCCAAACAATCCATAGCCGATCAACCGCTGTTGCTCTAAACCCAAACTGTGCAGAGGTTTGAGCCAGCGACAGCCCACAGATTCCACCAGCCGATCTAGGGCGATCCGCATCGGATAGGCGTACTCTGAATCCTGTTCGCGCATCCAAATTAAGGCAATCAGGAGCGTAGCGTAGCCCCACAATCCCCCCCACAACAGGGCTGTGATCAGGATCCATAGGGTGACCAACATCAGGGGTAGCCTCACTCTGCAAAACCAACGGATCCAACTCAGTATAGGGGGATCCCTCGGCTGCGCCAGCTCCGCTCGATGAGTAACTGATTTCTCCGTATTTTTTCGTGTTCAGGATCCTGTCTTGAAATAATGGATACGAATTGACGGTTTTCTTCACAGTATTTCGTAAATCTGCGAGATCCTGCTTAGTCGGATCCCGCTATTGCGCTGAGTGTTCAGAAAGTCTTCAAGCCCAGACTGATATCAGGA
This sequence comes from uncultured bacterium, assembly GCA_964578595.1. Lineage (GTDB taxonomy): Bacteria > Cyanobacteriota > Cyanobacteriia > Thermostichales > Thermostichaceae > JAAUUM01. The sequence goes on along the minus strand of CAZODP010000065.1, from coordinate 16,679 downwards.
AACCAGATACCCCCAGAGGGCCAGTGCGATGAAACCAACCGTCACCTCAATCATCCAGACCGCGCTCCAGACCGGATCCCTATCGGCTTCCCAAGAAGATCGGCTCAATGCCCTGCTGTTTGGATCCTCGTGTAAGGATGTGGATTTGTTTATGCTGCGGCGGCTGCATCGGGCGATCGCGGAGGGTACTGTGGCTCAGGTGCGCTACGACGGCCAGGTGGTGCCCGGTCAGTTTGGGATCCGGTTGCGACTGATGCCGGGGATGGAGACAGAACAGGCCGAAGCTCTCTAAGAGGTTTGCCATCCCTGGGCCATAGACTTGCACTGAGCTAGCCCCGCCATATCAGGACGAGGCTGATGTTCAAACTTTCTTCAA
>CAZODP010000065.1:11059-16203 GCA_964578595.1 uncultured bacterium | reverse complement strand
GGGCACGGGCGGCATCGATCAGTTTGCGGGTGACAGAGGTACCCTCAGAGGCTTTGAATCGAAAGGGAAATTTGCCCCGCCGCAGCATTTGGGATCCGAGGGGGATGAGACTGAGCAAGCCCTTGGGATCCAGCCCCTGGTTGGCCACCACTTGCAGGCCAAATTTGCGCTCGTCCACCCAGCCCCCGGAGCGCACCAGTTCTACCAAGGTTTTGCGGTGACGGATGGCGCGACTGGCCTGGACCACCGGGCTTTGGGATCGGGCCAAGATTTTTTGTTTGATCTGGGTGATCTGGTCGAGCGGGGCAACCCCCACCGGACAGACCACATTGCAATTGAGACAGCGGGTGCAGCCCCAAACCCCGGCCAGACTATTGTGCTGATCGAGCCGTTGCTCAAGGGATCGATCACGGGAGTCGAGCAGGAGGCGATTGGCTTTGGCCAGGGCGTGAGGGCCAACAAAATCGGGATTGACCTCGCGGGCATTGCAGTCTGAGTAGCAGGCTCCGCAGAGAATACACCCGCTGGCGGGGTTGATCTGATCCCGTTCGCTTGGATATTGCAGCGACTCGTGTTGGGGGATACGCCCCTCCCGTTTTACCCCTTGGACATAGGGCTGAACCTGCTCAAGGTTGTCCCAAAAGGATCCCATGTCCACAACTAGATCCCGGATCACGGGCATATTGCCCAGAGGGGCGACCATAATCCGATCTCCGGGCTGCAAGGCTTCGTTGATGTGCTGCTGGCAGGCGAGGGCGGCGCGGCCATTGACCCGCATGGCGCAACTGCCGCAGATGGCATTCCGGCAGTTTTTGCGGAAGGCGAGACCGCCATCTTGTTCCCACTTGATCTGGGTCAGACAATCCAAAATTGTGGATCCCGGCGTTGTCTCTACCCAAAAGGACTGGATCTGGGGGGGGGCTGGGGGGAGTTGGCGAAAAAGCTGAAACTCAACACGCATGGAACAGGAAGGGGTTAACGGCTCTGTGTCCCCTTATTATGTCTTCTGATCATTTCTCATAACGTGTGATGTTTTTTCTTCAAATAGCCTGGGTCTCGGTGTGTGTTAAGGTTCTGCTCAGCACTGGGGGAGAGGATCCGGGTTGTGGCCATCAACAAAGCTCAAGTTCGAAAGGTTCACCGCATTTTGGCCCCGATTATGGTGGCCCCGCTGATTTTGTCTGTGGTCACTGGATCCCTCTATCAAATTGCGCTGCTCAATCAAAACTTTGACTACAACTGGCTGATTCAGGCCCACAAGGGTAATTTTGGCCCGGTTCAACTGGATCGGATCTATCCCTTTCTCAATGCTTTGGGACTGTTGGTGATGGCGGCGACCGGGATCAGCATTTGGCTACAGATGCGCAGACCCCCATCAAAGCGTAAAACCAATCCGGATCCCACACCCTAGGCATCTAGCGCCTGCTCCATGTCAGTTCTACACGGAGTCAGTTCTACACGGATCTCCACAGATGACAACAGATGATAGTGAGAGCCGACTAAAGTCTGTTCGCCGGTTCAGGTCTTTCGTACTAGGCTAAAGCTCTATCTGAGTTGGGATCAATCTATGACATCAACCTCTGGATCCTCAACCTCAGGATCCCCACAGACGGTTTTGTGGTTGCCAGTGTTGGGTTTGGCAGCAGTCCAGGGATCCATTGCCCTGACCTGGGTGATCTACAACCTCTATTTGGTGGATCTGCTGACTCAATTGGGATTTGCGGCGGGGCTGGCGGTGGTGATCCTGGGGATCGAAAATGTCTTGGGCATTGTGATGGAGCCGTTGATGGGATCCCTGGGTGATCAGCAGCAACGGTGGGTGGGAAGCCGCTTTCCGCTAATTGCGATCGGGATCTTGGTGGCGGCGTTTTTGTTTGTGATGATCCCGGTGGTGGTCTTTTTTGGCGATTCTCTCGTGGGTGCGCTGCGCTGGGTGCTGCCGTTTTTTTTGGTGGCTTGGGCTGTGGCCATGACGGTATTTCGCTCCCCGGCGTTATCGTTGCTGGGGCGATATGCCTTTGGCTCAGGGTTGCCGCAGGCGGCTAGCATTTTGACCCTGGTGGGGGGATTGGCGGGGGCCTTGGGGCCATTGGCGGGAGCTTGGATCCTGGATCGGGGGCCTTGGCTGGCGTTTGGGCTGGGATCCGCTGTGCTGCTGCTGGCGGCGGTGGTGTTGCGGATGGTCAGTCCAGAGCAAGGTGACGAGGTGTCTGGCGATGCTAACCCTGAACCGACCGGATCTTTGTCTTGGGTGGCTTTGGGCTGCATTTTTGGGGCGGGGGTGGGGATCGCGCTGGGCTTTCGGTTGATGATGACTTTGTTGCCCAGGCTGTTGACCCAACAGGGATCCGAGGGGCAGGTGACTGTGACGCTGGGGGCGATCTTTGTGGCTTTGGCGGTGACGGCGATCCCGGCGGGGGAGCTAGCCCGACGACTGGGTAATCCGCTGGCGATGGTTTTGGGATCCGGCCTGATGGCCAGTTTGCTGGGATCCTTGCTCTGGGTGCAATCGCCGGGGCTAAGTCTGCTGGTGGCGGCAGGATTGGGATCCTCGTTTAGTTTGGTCTCAAATGGCACGATCCCCTTTGCCCTGAGTTTGGTGCCCCCGGCGCGGGCGGGCCTGGGAACCGGGATCTTTTTTAGTGGCGGAGCAGCGGCCTCCAGCCTATTTGGGATCCTGTTTCGGACGCCGGATGCGATCCCAGTGGAGATGGGGATCATCTTGGGGGTGGTGGCCTTTTTATCGTCAGGTTTTTGGGTAGCCCTCAGTCAACAGCACCAGAAGCAAAACCAGATGTCAGTCTGGAGGCAGTCTTAGCCCCTGAGTCCTATCGTTGATGGGATTGACAAGATTTCATTGACAAGATTTCATTGACAAGATTTCTTGGGTTTCAGATTGTGGAAGGCTCTTGCTCAGCCTCAGCCCCGTAGCCTGTGCTCACCCCAATCAAAGAGATTAAGATCAAGATCCCCAAAGGATTTGAGAAAACCTTTAACTTCAGCTATCTTCAGCTCATTCACTCATACATTCAACAACGTTAATCATGAACGATAAACCCAACCCAACCAGCTCCAACACTGAAAAAAACTACTCCTGGAAAGGTAGCCCCAATGCGGGCAAGGTTTTGGCGGTACTGGCGGCCATCGGTGCGCTGTTGGTGATCTTTTCGGGTTTTAGCTACTGAGCATGGATCCCTGTCATATCCTGTTGGTGGATGACGAGATCGATTTGGCCCAACCCCTTGGCCGTGCTTTAGAGCAAGAGGGCTACCTTGTCACCCTGGCCTACGATGGCTTGGCCGCCTCTCAATGGCTGAGTTTATGGGAGTTGGGTTGGTCGGATCAGAATCAAGCGGATCCCCATCAGCCGGATAGGGATTTTGATCTGCTGATCTTAGATTGGATGCTGCCCCACCTATCGGGCTTAGAGCTGTGCCAAAAGCTGAGAGCTAAGCAGGATCCCCGGCCCATTTTGTTTCTGACCGCCAAAGATACCCTCGATGATCGAGTCGATGGCTTGGACGCGGGGGCGGACGACTATCTGGTCAAGCCCTTTGAGCTGCGGGAACTGTTGGCGCGGGTGCGTGCCCTGCTGCGGCGTCCGGCTCAGGTTGCAACAATTGGGGAGCCGACAGTACCAAAACTGCGGGTGGGAGATCTCGATCTCGATATCGGATCCCAGGTGGTCTACCGCCAGCAGCAGGCGATTCAGCTCTCCGAAAAAGAAACTCAACTGTTGGCCCTGTTGATGGATCATCCCGGTCAATTGCTCTCCCATGCCCATATCTACGAACAGCTCTGGCCCCAGCAGCAGGATCGCCCCAGCAGTAATGTCTTGGCCGCCCAGATCCGTCTTTTGCGCCGCAAAATTGAGATATCACCCGATCATCTGCCCCGGATCCAGACGGTTTATCGCAAAGGCTATCGCCTGGATGCTTGATCTGGACTGAGGTTAGCGGCCCAGACTCCTCAAGAACAGCAAGCTAGACAGCAAGCCAAGCCTTCCATTGTCCTCCATACTGGATTTTGAGGACTTTTTAGACCCCAAGGGCACGATGTCGCAACTGCAACGGCTGATCATGATGGCGGAGGATGAGCTGACCGAGTACAGCACCCCCGCCCGCAAAATCGAGAAGCTACGCCGCAAAATTGGCCTATCGGTGCCCATGTCAGAACAGCAGGAGATTCGGCGGATCCTCGAAGCCGAGATGGCAGACTCCAACTGGATCCAACGGCTTGTGGAGCAGCAGCGACAGACTGTGGCCCTGCCTTTTTGGGGGATCGCCGGGTTGGGGCTTTTGGAGGGTTTTTTGGCTCAGCCGTTGGGATGGGTGGCGGCGGTGGCAGGGGGGGGTATCGCCATCAGTGTGCAGCGCTGGGGCTGGCAGTTGGAGGCCCGCCGACTTTTACTGGATACTTTTATCGATATCGAAAAACGGCTGGCGGAGCGACAAACCCCAACCCAGGACTAGAGCCACAATCAGAAGGGCTAGAGTGGATTCCCCCCAGTCCATTGAGGAGGCCATTTAAGAGGGGGCCATTTAAGACGGGTTCATTCAAAATGGGTCAACCCACAACTCAAGCGATGCTATGGCGGATCTGGATCCTGTCTTTACCCTTGATCAGCTTTTGATTGTGCGGGCGATTGCTCAGCACGGCAATTTTCGACGGGCAGCGGATAGCCTCTATCTGTCCCAGCCAGCCGTCAGCTTGCAGATCCAAAATCTGGAGCGGCAGTTGGGGGTGGTGTTGTTTAACCGAGGCGGACGGCAGGTCTACATCACAGAGGCGGGCCAGACCTTTCTGGAGTACAGCGACCGGATCCTCAAGCTCTGTCAGGAGGCCAGCCGTGCCCTGACGGATCTCGATGATATGAAACGGGGGATCCTGCTGTTGGGGGCCAGTCAGACGGTGGGAACTTATGTGATGCCGCAGTTGATTGGGCAATTTTGGCAGGCTTATCCCCAGATTTCGCTGCAATTGCTGGTGCAGTCCACCCGCCGTGTGGCCCACAAGCTCGTCTCTGGCGAACTGGATCTGGCCATTGTGGGGGGGGAGATCCCGACAGAACTCAAACCTCGACTGACGGTGATGGCCTACGCTCAAGATCAGTTTGTGCTGGTCAGTGCCCCTCATCCCACCCA
>CAZODP010000065.1:7618-10959 GCA_964578595.1 uncultured bacterium | reverse complement strand
TGATGGCCTACGCTCAAGATCAGTTTGTGCTGGTCAGTGCCCCTCATCCCACCCACCCACTCACCCAAAACATCCCCTTGGGGTCTGGATCCTCGCTGCAGGTGGCCGATCTAGCCCGACTGCGATTTATTACCCTCGATGCCCAGTCCTCCACCCGCCAAACCCTCGACCGCTCACTGCACAAGGCTGGGGTGGATCCGGCCACGTTTCAGACCAGTGTGGAGCTGAGTTCGATTGAGGCGATCAAGCGGGCGGTGCAGGCGGGGCTGGGGGTTGCTTTTTTGTCCCGTTCAGCCGTTAAGCCAGAGCTGGATCGAGGGGATTTGATCCAATTGCCGGTACAAGGGTTGGAGGTGAAGCGGATCCTGTGGCTGGCCTACAACCCCGACCGCTACCAGAGTCGAGCCGCTAAACTGTTTCGGGATGGCCTCCTAACCGGATCCGATTGGGTCAAAACCCCGCTGCCCCTGATTGAGCCGATCCCTTTAGCCCCCCCTGAAAACCCTTTGAAAACCCCATGAAAAAAGGCCCCCCAAAATCAGCCTCCTCCGGTCGAGGGTTTGGCTCTGCCCCACCCCAGCCCCGTCCCCACAGCCTGCCTCCTGGCTATTTGGCTCCCTATGTCCGGACATTGCCGCTGGTGATCGAAGCCCTGCTCGATCTGGGTCAGGTGGGGCCAAAAGATAGATTGCTGGATCTGGGCTGTGGGGATGGCCGGATTGTGTTGGCAGCCGCAGCACGGGGAGCACAAGGGGTGGGGGTGGATTTGGATCCAGAGCGGATCCGAGAGGCCCAGGCCCAAGCCGAAACTCTGGGATTGACCGATCAAGTCCGATTTGAAGTCCAGGATTTGCTGAAGGCTGACCTATCCGAGGCTACAGTGGTGTCAGCGTATCTCTTGCCCCAGGCCAATCTCAAATTGCGGCACAAATTGCAAACCGAACTCCGGCCCGGATCCCGCCTTCTCACCCACAGCTTTGACATGGGGGACTGGATCCCCACCCAAACCGCCGAAGTTGCTGATGTGATCAACCGCTATCCTCTCTATCTGTGGGTGGTCAACCCCTAATCCTCACTTTGGGATCCCATGACTGCTGCAACACATCCCCCAGCGATTATCATCTGTGGTTTTGATGAGTTGGTGCGCCAAGTCCTAAACACCCTGCTGCAATTTGGACAAACGGCTCTGGTGATTGATCCCAAACCTCCCAGCCAATTGCCGGAGGGGATCCTATTTTTTGAGGGAGACTATCGCACAGTAGAAACTCTCAAAGCTGCCGGGATCGAAAAAGCCAAGGTGGTGATGATCCTCAAGTCCGATGATCAAGTCACCTTTGAGACGCTTCTCTTGGTCTCTGATCTCAATCCCAGTGCTCGGATCATCTCTCGCCTCTTTGATCAAAATCTAGCCCAGCATATTGACGAAAATCTGCCCGCTCACTTCACCTTATCCACCTCCATGTTATCGGCTCCAGCCTTTGGATTTAAGGCGGTTTCAGATGACTTTATTGGCTATTTTTCGCTGCCTCCGCTGCGGCCCAAACGAGAGGATCCTCGACACCGTACCGATATTGCCAATCCAGGATCCCAAAACGACAGTGTCTGGAACATCGTAGATCTGACCATTGGCCCCACCTCAAAATTATTGAGAATGCCTCTCTACGAACTGGAAGACACCTTTGGGGTCAGGGTTTTATTTCACTATCCTCTCGATTATTTGGCAGACTTTTCACCGATTCGGGCCTTTGAGGACTTTGACCACAAAGCAGAACTCTTGGAGGGGGATCGTGTGGTGGTGGTCTGTAGCCCTCAAAAGTATCTTAAACTCCTAGACAGCAATGATCTCTACGAAAAAAACCGCACTCAAGCCTGGGCTACTCGTGAGTCTGAGCTAGGAGAAAGTGTCTCAGAGCATAAGGGTTTCCCTCTGGCCCAAGGATTGGCCCGACAACTGGCGCGACGATGGCTTGATCTGAAGGAAAGGATCCAAAAGGTAGCTCCCCTAACTCGTTTTTTGGTTCTGACCATTGTCTCAATGCTGATGCTGGGGATCCTGGTTTTTGTAATGATTGGGGAACAGCTCACAGATGCTATATTTCTCACCTTTACGGTGTTGAATGGCGGTTTTGGGGATGTGGATGTGTTGATGGAAACCAATACCCCCGCCTGGGCCAAATTGATGGCTGTGATTTTGATGGTGATGGGGACGGTGCTGATCGGATTGATCTATGGCTTTGTGGCGGATCGGTTGCTCAGTAGCCGGTTTGGGCTGGGCAAGGCAGGTGTCATCCCCAAAGCAGGCCATGTGGTGATCGCTCATCTGGGCCGCCTCAGCTTCCGGATCCTGCAATTGTTGCGGCAGTTGGACTACGAAGTGGTGGTGATTGAGCCAGATGAGAGCCATCAGCTTGTGGAAGCAGCCCGACAGGAGGGGGTTGCGGTGATTCACGGGGATCCGACCCTGACCAGCACCCTAGAACGGGTTCGGATTTCCACCTGTGCCTGCCTGATCTGCTCCACCCGTACCGATATGCTCAATGTGGAGATTGCCCTGGCGGCCCAAGCCCTCCATCCCAGACTACGCACGTTGCTGCGGATTGCCAATCCCCGTCTGGCGGAGCGGATGCAGCGACATCTCCAATCCATTGGCGTCAGTTATAGCCCTGATGCACTGTCAGCCCCTGCCTTTGCCACGGCTGCCCTGGTGGGGCCAGTTTTTGGCACCTTCGTTTGGGAGGGACAAACCCTGTTGGTCAACCGCTGGGATATCGCTGCCCATAGCCCTCATGTGGGCACCAGTCTATGGCGTTTAGTCCATGATTATGATCTGTTGATCCTGACATTTCAATCTCAGACTCAACCTGAAATCATCTTTCCCAAAGTTTGGGAAGAAGCCGGAGAGATTAAGTTGCGGACTGGGGATCAGATGTATATTTTGGCCACTATGGAATCTCTCTCCCGCCTAGCCCGCAAGCGGCCTCTACCCCAAGAGGTCTATCGAGTGAAAATGCTGGACTATGCCAACACCTATTTCACCGACAATATCGCTGAGGCTATCGCTTTCTTTTCTCGTCGCTCAACTCAGCGAGTCAGACCCTTGCTCGATCATCTACCGCGAATTGTCAGCCCTCCCCTGCAGCGGGATGTTGCCCTCAAATTGGCTCGACAACTTTCGCAGATGACAGCAGATGTCAGGGTTTTTTCAGAAGTGGCCTCCGGCCAAGAAGGGATCCAACTCAAAGGTTTTCGCCATCAAGATATCCGTGATCAAGATAAACGCCCTCAGGATAAGCTCCACAAGCCATCGCCATCTTTAACCCAAAAAGACCGGATCCCGCAGC
>CAZODP010000065.1:0-7518 GCA_964578595.1 uncultured bacterium | reverse complement strand
GATAAGCTCCACAAGCCATCGCCATCTTTAACCCAAAAAGACCGGATCCCGCAGCTAGCAGCAGGGACATCTAAAGCATTGAGCAGGCCCAAAATCCTGCCCCCCAAACCAACCCCTAAAATAGATCGACCGGATCCGATTCAAATCTCTGAAGACGAATGGGAGTCTTAGTTCTTGCTCTCTTTTTGTGTTAATTAAAGTTTTTGAATCGTGACAGAACTCATGGTAGATCCCTGAGCCAGTTTATGGATTGAAGTATGACCAAGATAAAAAGCAGTGGCAAATTTGCAACGCATATCTAGCACATGACGACTTATATCAACAAGAGATTCAGGACTCAAAAGTCTACTCTAAAAACGTCTCATGTCTTTTATGAGCAGGCTGTATCTCACCCGATCTCCCATGGTTACCTCGGCTTTACCGACTCGCTGCCGTCACCCGGATCCACAGCAGCTCGGCGGCCCCAGAGGATCCGGCTCTGGGTCAAAAGTCCCCCCGCAAAAATGATAATTCCTCCCACCCATGTCCACAGGTTTGGAAATTCTCCAAAGATGAATGCCCCTAGCAGAGCCGCCCAAATCAGACCAAAAAAGTCAAACGGGGCCAGCGTCACCAGATCCGCCTCTCGATAGGCTTGGGTGATGCAGATTTGACCTACCGTTGCCAGGGATCCTCCTACCCCTAGCCACAACAGCTCCTCCGGGGTCGGCCATTGCCAGACCGCCAGTGCAGGCCACCATGTCAGGGGTGTTTGCAGTAGCGACATATAGAGCATGATGGTCAGATTAGACTCGCTGCGGCTGAGGATCTTGACCAGAATCAACACCACCGCCAATTGTGCAGATCCCAGTAGGGCCAGTCCATAGCCCAAACTCCACTCCCCTATGCCCGGCTGCAAAATCACCCCCGTGCCCAGGATGCCGCACCCCAAAGCCAAAACGTGAGAGAGAGCCAATTGCTCTCGAAACACCAGTACCGCCAGCACCACCACAAAGAGAGGCACCGTAAAGCTCAACGCTGTTACCTCCGCCACCGGACTCAGGCTCAAGGCCGAAAAAAAACACAGCATCGCCCCCGTATTGATCACCGCCCGCAGCAGATACAGTCCCCAACGCTGGGTATGAAAAGGACGGATCCCAGCCCGCAGACCTCGCACAAAAAAGGGCACTAACCACAGCCCCCCCACCAGATTGCGAAAGAAAACAATCTCAAATGGATGCAAGGATCCTGACAGATATCGGGTCGTGCTATCCAAACCGGCAAAACCCGCCGCCGAGAGTATCACCAGCAGGATCCCGCGCCATTGTCCTGGTTTGAGCAGCTTTGTGCCAATGTCTTTGAACACCGCCGTGATCACCGCCAGCTCTATCGACATCGTCAGCCGCCACTGCAAAGACTCCTATGATCGTAACCCCAAGGATCTACCTCAGCCGCCTCCAAAATGACCCAGCAGCACAGAGGCCACAAGCGTATTTTCTAATACACTTATTTGAGGTCAGATCCGTCACACTAGAGCTATCCTTGGAGATGGGTGGCAGGCTCTCAGCTCAACATCGCTCACCTGTCTTTGGGGAGCAATTGAGTTACTGGATAGTTGAGTTAGTAGAAACGGTCCTTGCGTTCTTATGACCGATTTTTGGACACCTCAGCTCCTGTATCGCGGGCGTCCGATGGCAGGTCGCTCTCAAGCGGTGCTGAAAACTCTGTTTGAAAGTGTCAATGAGGGCTTGTTTATCCTAGACGTCATCGAGAGAGGGGATGTCACCGCGAGAGGATTTTTGTTTCGGGCCTGTAATCCTGCTTTTGCCACATGGATGGGTCTGGATCCCGACATCTTGACCCATGGGGATCCTCGGCAAGTTTTGCCCCATCCTTTGGCTCAAATTTTTGATCAGCAGTGTCGGCAGTGCCTGGTGGAGCAGGGATCCGTCCGGTTTCAGATCACCAGCTCCAGTCGCAACTTGATCGTGACCCTGTCGCCGGTGATGGATGAGGAGGCCCCGATTCAGCAGATTGTGGGGGCCTGTCAGGATATTACCGATCTGAAGTTGGCCGAACATCGGCTTCAGCGCAGTCGGTTGCGGCTGCAACGACAAAATGACACGTTGATGCGACTGGCTCATCACCAAGCCCTGGCACTGGGCAATTTCAAAGCAGCTCTGGGACAGATCACTGAGGCGGCAGCAGAGGTGATGGAGGTGGAACGGGTGGGGGTCTGGCTCTACAACAGCGAGCGCACCAGCCTTGACTGTGTGGATTTATTTGACACCAGCACCCAAAAGCATGGGCAGTCCCGATCGTTGCCCATTCAAGAGTGTCCCGCCTACTTTGAAGCGTTGCAACGGGAACGGGCCATTGCGGTGTCGGATGTTTTGCAGGATCCTCGCACCCACGAATTGGGCAAGTCCTATCTGATTGGCTCTGACATTCGAGCCTTGCTAGATGCACCGGTACGACTGGCGGGGCAGGTGGTGGGGGTGATCTGTCACGAACACTTAGCGGGATCCCGGTGTTGGGCCGAAGAAGAGATTACCTTTGCCGGATCGGTGGCAGACTTGGTGACACTGGCCCTCGAGGCCTCAGAGCGACACCAGGCCGAACAAGCCCTGCGGCGGGCCGAAGAACGCTATCGGATCTTTTTTGAGGAGGCGGTGGAGGGGATCTTTTTTACCACGGCTGAGGGACGGTGTGTTTCTGCCAACCCGATGCTGGCCAAGATTTTGGGCTATGACTCTCCGGCAGAGCTGATCCAATCTTTGACGGATGTCTCCACCCAGCTCTATGTGGATCCACAGCGGCGGCAACAATTTTTGGAGCAACTTGAGCGAGATGGGGCGGTCTGGGGTTTTGAGTCGGAGGTCTACTGTCAAGGGAACCGCACCACCTGGATCAGTGAAAATACGCGGGCAGTGCGGGATCCGGAGGGCAAGTTACTGGGCTACGAAGGCACCGTGGAGGACATCACAGCCCGGCGACGGGATCAGGCGATCATTGAATACATGGCCTACTTCGATAGCCTGACGGGGCTGGCCAATCGGGAGCGGTTTGATCAAGAGCTGGAGGAGGCACTGCAACAGGCCCAGACGATGGGGGATCAACCCGGCATGGTGGCGGTGCTGTTTATCGACCTAGATCGGTTTAAGCAGATCAACGATACCCTGGGCCACCCAGTGGGGGATCAAGTGCTCAAACTGGTGGCGGAACGGCTCAAAGCCTCTGTGCGGGGAGAAGATCGGGTGGCCCGCTGGGGGGGAGACGAGTTTACGGTGTTACTGCCCCGGATCCCCAACGAGACAGAGCTGATCAAGGTAGCCCATCGGATCCAGGCCAGCTTTGGACAACCGATGACAGTGGGATCCAATAGCTTACACATCACCTGTAGTATCGGCATCGCCCTTTATCCCAGAGATGGGCTGGATGTGGCCACTTTATTACAGGCGGCAGATACGGCCCTCTATCAGGTCAAAGAGGCGGGGCGAGATGGCTACAGCCTATTCAGGCCGGAGATGAATACCGATGCTCTGGCCCGACTGCGGATCGAGACCGATCTGCGGCAAGCCCTTGAGTCAGATCCAGGGCAATTTGCTCTGTACTATCAGCCTCAGGTGGACAGCCGCAGTGACAATCTGGTGGCGATGGAGGCTCTCTTGCGGTGGCATCACCCGACTCTGGGGCTGTGTTCGCCCGTGTCATTTATTCCGGTGGCGGAGGACAGTGGGCTGATCGTTCCCCTGGGTCACTGGGTGCTCCAGACAGCCTGTCGGCAGTGCCGCAGTTGGCAAGAGCAGGGTTATCCTCACCTCCAGGTGGCGGTCAATTTGTCGGTGCGGCAGTTTCAAGAATCCAACCTGGTGGACATGATCCAAGAGGTGTTGGCCGCCACAGGGCTGAATCCTTGTGCTCTCAAGCTGGAAATCACGGAGAGTGTGGCCATGCAGCAGATGGAGCGGGTGTTGAGGGTGCTGCAAGATCTGCGTCAGATCGGGATCCAGATTGCGCTGGATGATTTTGGGGTGGGCTATTCGTCATTAAATTATCTCAAGCAATTTCCGATTGATGCCCTCAAAATCGACCAGTCCTTTGTGGCCGGGATCCCTGGCAATGGCAGTGATGTGGCGGTGGTGCAGGCCATTATCAATTTGGGTCGGGGCTTCCAGATGCAGGTGATCGCTGAAGGGGTCGAAACCGTAGAGCAAGCCCTTCTCTTGCGGGATCTGGGTTGCGATCAAATGCAGGGCTATTGGATTCGCCGACCCATGCCCGCCGCACAGGTGCTGGATGATCTGCTACGGCCACTCCCCCCTTTGGCGGCCAGTTGAGAAAGGCTTCAGGGGGTAAAAAACCTGTTGCTCAGCTCTGGATCCCCTCAAGGAGCGGGCCAAAAATGCCAGAGTGGAACCCTGATGCGTTGAGGGCTGACCGATGGCTATTGCCACCACTAATCCCGCCACAGGAGAGGTCCTTCAAACCTTTGAACCGCTCAGGGATCAAGAGCTGGAACAAAAGATAGCTCGCGCGCAACGGGTGTTTGAGACCTATCGCTGGAGTCTGATGCCGCAGCGATCTCGATGGTTGACCCAAGTCAGTCAGCTCTTACTCGATCACAAACAAGACTACGGATCCCTGATCACCCTGGAGATGGGCAAGACCCTGACCTCAGCCGTAGCCGAAATCGAAAAATCCGCCTGGGTCTGTCGCTATTACGCCGAACAGGGGGCGGAGTTTCTGGCGGATCAGCCGGTGGCCACCGAGGCCAGCTTGAGTGCCATTCGTTATCAGCCGTTGGGGATCCTGTTGGCGGTGATGCCCTGGAATTTCCCCTTTTGGCAGGTGCTACGCTGTGCGGCCCCGGCTCTGATGGCCGGCAATACCCTCTTGCTCAAACACGCCTCCAATGTGCCCCAGTGCGCCCTGGCGATTCAAGAGCTATTTCAACAAGCAGGTTTTCCGGAGGGCTGTTTGCAGAGCCTTTTGATCGGATCCGAACGGGTGGCGGGCTTGGTGGCTGACAATCGGATCAAAGCCGCAGCTCTGACAGGCAGCGAACCCGCCGGAGCGAGCTTGGCCCAACAGGCTGGCCAGCACCTCAAAAAAACGGTGTTGGAGTTGGGGGGAAGCGATCCATTGGTGGTGTTGCCCAGTGCCAACTTAGACCAGGCGGTACGGGCAGCGGTCACCGCTCGGCTGATCAGCAACGGCCAGTCCTGCATTGCCGCTAAGCGTTTTATCATCCATGACAAAATTGCCCCTGACTTTGAGGCTCGCCTGCTCTACGCCTATCGTCAGCTCAAAATGGGGGATCCGAGACTGCCAGAAACGGATATTGGCCCGTTGGCCACCCCCGCCATTCGCCAAGAGGTCCATCACCAAGTTCAGCGGCTGTTGGAGGCCGGATCCCAACTGCTGCTGGGGGGCACCTTGCCGACCGGACAGGGCAACTACTATCCGCCCACTGTGGTGGCCCAGATCCCGTTGGATTGCCCCGTGGCTGAGGAGGAAATCTTTGGGCCGGTGGCGATGGTGTTTCGGGTGCCTGATATCGAGGCGGCGATCAGCTTGGCCAACAGTACCTCATTTGGGCTGGGGGCCAGTGGCTGGACCACGGAGCCGCAAGAGCAGATGCTACTGCTTGACACCCTCGAGGCCGGATCCGTCTTTATCAACAGCATGGTCAAATCGGATCCCCGGCTGCCCTTTGGTGGCATCAAACGCTCGGGCTACGGGCGGGAGCTGGGCCGAGAGGGGATCCTGGAGTTTGTCAATATCAAAACCCTCTGGGTGCAGTAGCAGCCTGCATCTGATATTTCGAGCCATACTTTGGGGCCATACTCTAGGGGCGATAGGCTGGGGCCATTTGGAGAAGGGCAGCCAACCGTGTAGGGTAAAGCCACAATGAGTCAAACTCTTTTTGTTGTTTTTACCCCCTTGCTTATGTCCTCTTTTGCTCAGGATCTGTCTGGTTGTTCCCGTTGTTCTGATCTGGAGTGGGCAGCAGAGCGGGGGGATTTTTTGGTGACAGCGGAGGTGACCCCTCCCAAAGGTGCGGATCCAGGGGAGATGCTGCGCAAAGCGGCGGCTCTCAAGGGGCGGGTTCACGCGGTCAATGTCACAGACTCCAATCGGGCCATTGCTCGCATGAGTCCTCTGGCGGCAGCCTTGTTGCTGCAACAGCAGGGGATCCAGCCGGTCTACCAGGTGGCCTGCCGCGATCGCAATCGCATTGCTCTGCAAGGGGATCTATTGGGGGCGGCGGCTTTGGGGTTGCGCAATGTTTTGGCCTTAACGGGGGATCCGGTCAAGGTGGGGGATTGTCCTAAAGCCAAGGGGGTGTTTGACCTAGAATCGGTGCGGCTGTTGCGACTGATCCGCCAGCTCAATCAAGGGCTAGATGGGGAGGGGAAGCCGCTGCCGGACGGGGCAACGCATCTGTTTGTGGGGGCGGCGGTGGAACCCCAAAGTGGCAGTTGGGTGGGCCTGCAACGGCGATTTGAGCGGAAAGTGCAGATGGGGGCACAGTTTTTTCAGACCCAAATGATCACGGACTTTGATGCCTTTGAGTTGTTTATGACCAAGCTGGGTCAGGATAGCGGCAAGCCCATTTTGGCCGGGATTTTTTTGCTCAAATCCGCCAAAAATGCTGCCTTTATCAATCGTTTTTTGCCGGGGGTCAAGATCCCCGATCAGATTATTCAGCGTCTGGCCGCAGCCTCGGATCCCCTGGAAGCCGGGATCCAAATTGCCGCCGAACAGGTGCGCCTCGCCCGTCAACTCTGTCAGGGGGTCCATCTGATGGCCATCAAAAAAGAAGAGCGGATCCCGGAGATTTTGGATCTGGCTGGGATCCCGGCGGTGCGCCAAGGCTGAGACACTTTCAAAGTCAGGGAGCAGACCAATACAACCTAACCCACCGCTAACCCCCATCAAGCAAGGTTAAAATCAAGCTCTGGATTCCTGCCCTCAAACTGAATTTGAACTGGATTTGGAGTGTTATTTTGGCCTCTCTGACGGATGTATCTACTGTATCTACCTTTAGAGCTTTAACCCCACAGCGGTTGACCTCAGCCTCCTTTGCCCCCTATGGCCAAGTGATTGGGGCTAGCGTGGATGGCAAACCCTTTGATGACCAAGATGCCCAACTGGTGCTGGATCAAGGGATGCCCCGCTTTTACATCATGCGGCTGGCGGCGCGGGGGCTGGGCTTTGATCGGATCACCCGCCATCGTCGCTGTACCCAATGTTTGGGATCCCTGATGGGGCAAGCCTGGTATCTGGGGGTGGCTCCGCCTGAGTCGGATCCGCTGGATCCTGAGGCGATTGAGGTATTCCGGATCCCTGGGGATTGTTTTATTAAGCTGCATTTGGGCACTTGGCATGCAGGGCCACATTTTCAGGATCCAGAGTGGATTGACTTTTACAATCTGGAATTAGCCGATACCAATCTGGTGGATCACGATACCGTCAATCTGAGACGACAACATGGGCTGATTTTTCATATTTCTGATAAATCTATCAACCCTG
>CAZODP010000064.1:15076-18185 GCA_964578595.1 uncultured bacterium | reverse complement strand
GTTCCAGTGCTCTGCCTTGAGTCCTATTGAGAACCTGGATCCCCGGCTTTTTCTGAGCAGACTTGAAGGACTGACGTTTGATCAGCACATAAGCCGCTGGCACAAAATATAACGCCATCAACGTAGCTCCCACCATGCCGCCAGAAATGGCTAAGGAGAGAGGCTGCCAAAAAGGATCCCCTTCCAACAAAAGCGGCACAAACCCGATGATCGTTGTTGCTGTGGTGGTCAAAACATGACGAGTGGCCTTGAGCACCACCCGCTGCACTCCCCTAGGATCCCCCTGCTTGGCGTCGGGATCCTCCCCAAAGGCCGATAGCACCACGATTGAATCATTGATGGCAATGCCAACCAGACCCATCGTGCCCACAATGGCCATAAAGCCCAATACGGATCCAAAGAGTTTTAACGACAACAGAGCCATGCCGATAGAGCTAATCGCCACCACACCGATGATGGCCGCCAACCGAAAGGATCCCAGCGACAGCACCAGGGCGATCACCATCCCCAGCAACAGCAGCGGCAAGAACAAAAGCAAGTTGCCCAGGGCAGTGCCCTGCTGTTCGGCTTCGCCCCCAAATTCATAGCGGTAACCGGGGGGAAGCTGAAAATTGGTGTCTTCTAGGCGCTCTTGTAGAGCCAGCAGTACGGTACTGGGCAAGACCCCTGCCCTCAAAAAGGCTTGGACGGTATTGACCCGCTGCTCATTGCGGCGCGTGATCTGGGTCAGTTGGGGCAGTAGCTCAAAGGATCCCAGGGTTGATAAAGGCCGAAAGGCTCGGTCTTGAGCTAGGTCAGGGCGCAGATCCAGAGAGGCGAGAGCTTGTAGACTGGCGCGGTCGGCATTGGTGAGCCGCACCCGTACCGGCAGATCCTCGGTGGATTCTAAAATGGATCCCCCTGTTACCCCTTCGGAATAGGCGTCCAGTTGTTGGGCAATTGCGGTATTGGTCAAACCGGCTTGGCGCACTTGTTCGGGATCCAGATCTAGCCCTAGCTTCGGTTGCCCTTCAGTCAAAGCATCCCGCACATGGGTCACATCCGGGATCCGGGTTAGGATCTCCCGCACCTCGATACCCAGGCGGCGCAGCTCTGTCAGATTGGGGCCATAGATCCGCATCTCGACGGGGGCATCAAAGGGTGGCCCTTGCTCAAACTTTTGGGCGATCACGCGAGCGGATGGAAATTGCTGGTCTAGCTCCACCTGTAGGCTCTGGATCAACGCTGTCACCCCCCGCTTAGACTTGAGCTGCACCATCCCCTGAGCGTAATTAGGTTCGTTTTCTCGCCCCCCCTGCAAGTTGTAATAAAATCGCGGCGCACTCTGCCCCACAAACCAGTACACTTCCTCCACCTCGTCATGGGCCAGGATCAGATCCCGCGCCCGCATCACCTGATCACGGGTCTGTTGAATCGAGGTCTGGGAAGAAAACTCCATCTCAATCTGAAACTGATCCCGATCCAGGGAGGGGAAAAACTGGTTATCCAGGGATCCCGCCAGGACAAACCCCGCCACCGGAACCGACAAACTCAACACCAGAGCCAAGAGGGGCTGCGTGGTTGCCCGTGAAATGGACCAGGCATAAGGACGAGCCAATCCTGGCAGTGAGATCCCTTTTTCCCACCAGGGGGAGGGTTGGGGGATCCTGATGGATCCGTGTCCATTGCGGTTGGAGTCTGGATAGCTCCGGTGCTGCTGATCATGACTGCCCAATACCCGCGCCGCCAGAGCCGCAATCAAAGTTAGGGAAATCGCCAGCGATGCAATCAAGGCCAGAATCACCCCCAGCGCAATTGTCCCCACAAACTCTCCCGCTCCCCCTGGCAGCAGATAGATGGGCAAAAAGGTGAGAATAGTCGTCACAGTGGAGGCCAGGAGCGGCACTTTTAAATAATTGACGGTTTTCAAGGCCGCTGGCAAAGGATCCAGGCCGTGGGCAATCTCCATCTGCACCTCATCCACCACCACGATGGCATTGTCGATCAACAGTCCCAGGGCGATGATCAGCCCCGTCACCGACATCTGATGAATGGGCACCCCCAGCACTGTCATCACCCCAAACACCACGCAAATGGTGAAAGGCAGAGCGGATCCCACAATCAAGGCCGAGCGCCAGCCCATCGACACCAAGGTCACCCCAACTACCAGCATCGCGCCGATCACAAGGTTCAGCATCAGGGCACTGATTCGATTCTCCACATAGCCGCTCTGGTCAAAAATGACATCAATTCGGATCCCATCGGGCAAACGTGAGCGAAAATCGTCGATCACCCCTCGTGCTTGAGTGGCCCATTGGTCGATCCGTAGGCCAGACTGCATCATCACCCCCAGCACAACCGCTGGTTTGCCATTCACGATGGCGATATGGGTTTGGGGATCTCGGATCCCCCGGCTGACGCTGGCGATATCGCTGAGGCGCGTGAATTGCCCCTGGCTGGACTGGATCGGGATTTGGCGAATTTGCTCCAGGGTTTGCAGCTCGTTTTCCACTTCGATGGCCACCGACTGCCCAGCAGTACGCAGTTGACCGGCACTGGTTTTGGCATCACTGAGGCTGATTTGAGTGGCCAGAGCTTGGGGCGACAGTCCCACCCCCACCAGGGCCGGGGCATCAATCTCCACCAGAATCTCTTCAGTCGGATCCCCAAAGGTATCCACCGCTTCCACCCCGCCAGTGCCCCGCAAGGCCACCCCCAGCTCTTTGGCATAGCGGCGCAAGACGGCATAGTTGGGATCCACTAGCAGATCCCACGTGACGGAGGCAACAAAGGTATAGGCTTTCAGCAAGACATCCGAGAGATCGGGATCCGTGGTGCCGGGAGGAAAGAGCTGGGCGGCATCGTCCATTTTGTCCCGCACCCGCGACCAGACGGGGCCAGCCTCCTTGACTGAGTCCTCCAGCTCAATGGTGATGCTAGAAAATCCCACCCGCGAGGTGGAGGATAGGGTGTCAATCTCCTCAATTTCCGCCAGTTCTTCTTCCAGGACGGTGGTGACCAAGGCTTCCACCCGTTCGGCACTGGCTCCCGGAAAGGCAGTGGTGACCACCGCCACCCGCGAGACCAATTCGGGATCCTCCTGTCGGGGCAAGGATTGATAAGACGATAG
>CAZODP010000064.1:13686-14976 GCA_964578595.1 uncultured bacterium | reverse complement strand
AATCGGGCGCACAGGCTGTCCGGGGATGAGGCGATGGATGCCGCTGGCCACGATCTGGTCACCGGGTTGCAATGTCCCCTGCACCAGCACCCGATCCCCTTCCTGGTGAAGAATCTCCACGACTTTGGGCTGAACTGCATAGGTATCTAAGTGGGTCTCTGACTGGGTGGGCACCACGGCATAGGCACTCCACAACCCCCGAATATCTTGGGTCAGGGCCTGAGTCGGCACCCACAATCCATCCACAGGTACGATTTCTGTTAGCTCCACCCGCACGGTTTGCCCTGGGTTGGCCCGACCAAGTGCAGAGCGATCCAGTTGAAAGACCACAAGCTGGGTGCGGGTGCTGGGATCCACTTCTGGGAGCAGGGATTTGACCGTAGCGGCATAGGGATCCGATCCCACCAGAACGGTGACCGGATCCCCCACTTGCAAACGGCTGGCAACGGTTTGCGGGATCCCGATCCGAGCCTCCGGGGATAGATCTTCGATCAGACGTAGGACAGGCTGACCGGATCCCACCACCACCCCTTCAAAAACTTGTTGGGCCGCAATGATGCCACTGTAGGGTGCCCGCAGGGTGCTTTTGTCGATATCCACATCAACTTGGGCCATGCGGGCTTCCACTTGTTGAACAATGGCTTGTTGGGCGGCAATCTGCTCGGGACGGGTACCATTCAGTAACTCATTCAGGTTGCTTTGAGCCTGATCCAGACGGGCTTGTAGAGCTGCTGTCCCAAAAGAAACCTCATCCAGTTGCTCTCTGGAAATGGCCCCCTCGTTGTAGAGATACTCTCGCCGCGACCGCTGCTGTTGTTGCAATTGCAGTTGGTTTTGAATATCGTTCACCTGGGCGCGAGCTGCCGCGATATCTTCTTGACGTGCCCCCGTTTGTAGCTCTAAAAGCCGAGCTTGAGCCTCAGCCCGTTGGGCTTCCAATTGCAGTCTTTGAGCTTGCAAACTTTGAGTATCCAGGAGGGCGAGAGCTTGTCCTGGGGTAACAGGATCCCCTTCACTAACCAGCACTTGAATTAATTCTCCGCCCCGGCTAAATCCTAAATCACTACTTCGGACAGAGGTTACTTCCCCGGTATAGGAGCGGGAGACTTCATAGCCTGTTACCCCCCGAACTGTTAGGGTTTCGACTGCTAAAGTTGTTGCTTCAGGAGCATCTTTGGGCGTAATTTCTTGGGCAATCAGTTGACGTTGCAAAATCGGGGATCCTATAACTATCGCAAGTCCGAGGATCCCCAGCCCAATCAGCCACCGAAGCGGATTTTTGGGGGATCC
>CAZODP010000064.1:7447-13586 GCA_964578595.1 uncultured bacterium | reverse complement strand
ATCCAATTAAAATTGATCTAGAGCTGCCCAAAGGCCAACAGAGACTCACAGCCTTTGGCAACTTCAACTATGCGGTCGACAATATCCCCACTCATCCAGACTTCTCTGGTCAGGGATGTTTGAGCAATCAGGCTTTTGAGCTTTAGATACTCGGCAAGAAGATGTTTGTTGTGCGCCTCATAGCCCCGTGGCATTTTGGTGAGCTTGTCCTCGTCACTCAAGGCTAAAAAAGCTTCATCCAAATCTTCGAGCACGCGAGAAAATAGGTCTGGCTGCTCCAGCATTCGGTCTCGGATCCCGGCCAATTCATCGGCTTTGAGCTTGTAAAATCCACAGGCTATGATGCCACCTGAGCTATCCAGTTGCAAAAACAGCAGCCCCTCCTGCTCAGACTTGGTGCCGGATGGGGTTAGCAACCCACTGACATGGGTACTGTAGGGGGATTTATCTTTAGAAAACCGCACATCTCGGTGCTGGCGAAAGATGGTTTTGGATCCCCCGGCCAGAGGCACTTTTGTCTGAGCAAGACGCTGAGTTGCCTCTTCTAAAACGCGGGCAAAAGGATCCCGAAGATAGATTTCAACCTCCTCACGGTGTTGGGCATACCAATCTTTGTGATTATTGGCCGCTAAATCCTCTAGTAGTTCAAAAGCTTTGGGGGTCAAGTGTACGTCGCTCATGGATCCCTTAGAAATCAAGTCCATACAAGTCCATACAAGTCAATACTTCAGACAAAATAGGGCAGCCTTTATAAGCCACCTATGACTATCAAGCTGAGTGGTGAATCAAAGCCAATGACTCACGACCCATGAAAATTCCGGATCAAAATTACTGAAAGCAGCTTCGATGAGTTTTGCCGCATCAAAATTGCCCCTATCAATACTTTACACAATATCGATAATAGTGCAAATATAGAAAAGTAATTACTCAATATAGATTTTGATATCGATGAATCTGAGAACCCTACGTGCCTTTATCGTGTTGTCCGAGGAGCTGCACTTTGGCCGGGCAGCCGAGAAATGCGGGATGTCACAACCGGCCATGAGTCGGCTGTTGAGCGAGTTGGAGTCTGATCTAGGGGTGAAGCTACTTAATCGCACCTCGCGGGAGGTCTCTCTCACCCAGTCTGGCCGAGCCTTTTTGGAGTCAGCCCGAAAATCGGTGGCCTATGCCGATATGGCGGTGCGGGCAGCTCAGGCAGGCGCAATTGATGGCATTGATTCGCTGACCCTCGGCATGGTGATTGGCACCCAGCAGCCATTGATGGGCAAGATTATTGCTCACTTCAAGCGCACTCATCCTGAAACGCGGGTGTTTTTGCGGCAATTGGACGAACGATCCATCGGATCCGCGCTGGCTGAGGGATCCATTGATGTGGCGGTGGTGTGGGATGCTGCCATTCCTGCCGGTCTCAACCATCAGCCCCTCGAAACAGTGCCCTTGCGGATACTGGTGCAAACAGGTCATCCCCTCGAACAAAAGGCTCCCATAGGGTTCGGGGACTTAGCCGGATATCCGATCATCTTGCCAGATCGAGAGCGGCAACCCATCATCTATGACACCTACCTGCGCACATCGGCTGAGGCGGGCTGCGGAACGGTGATCGCCATGGATGTATCCACAGTGTCAGATCTGTTGGCGATGGTTTCTGGAGGGGTCGGTGTGGGCATTGCGCCCATTGTTTCTGGGTTGGCCTATCCGGGGGTGTCAATTCTGGAGCAGGATCCTGTCTTTAAGCGCAGTTATGGGCTGGTGTGGGGGGAGGAGCTGCCATCGGTGACTAGCTTGCTGGAGTGCTGCCGACAGATAGGGATCCGCTAGTTTGGCATTGAGCTTAGCTCAGCCCCTCTCGCAGTTGCTGTTGTGCAGCCTCCAAAGCCTCGGCTAAAGACTCCGGCTGCCGTCCTCCGGCTTGGGCCAGATTCGGTCGTCCGCCGCCGCCGCCGCCAGTCAGTTTGGCGATGCCGCCGATGAAGGATCCGGCTTTTAATCCTTTTTTTTGAACCTGTGGACTGAAGGCGGCCACCAGACTCACTTTGTCCGGCTCCGGGATCGATCCCAGTACCACGGATCCCTCCCCCAGCTTTGAGAGCAGATGTTCGGCAGCACTCTTGAGGGCCTCAGCAGAGACGGATCCCAGATGGGCCACCACTAGCTTGAAATCCCCGATTGACTCCGCCTCAGACAGCAGGGCATCGGCCTGGGCCAGAGCCACCTGCGTGCGGGCGTCCTCCAGCTCTTTGTGGGTGGCCTTCAGCTCCGCTTGCAGAGCTTGGATCCGATCCAGCAGCTCGGAGGGCTTGACCTTGAACTGGGCGGTGAGAGCCTTGACCACCTGATCCCGCTCGTTGAGGTAGTCGAGGGCCGCAGCACCCGCCACCGCTTCGATCCGACGGATCCCGGCTGAGATCCCAGCCTCGGAGATGATCTTAAACAGCCCAATCTCGGCGGTATTGGTGACATGGGTGCCGCCACATAATTCCATCGACACCCCTGGAAAGTCGATCACCCGCACCACCTCCCCATACTTTTCACCAAACATGGCGGTGGCCCCTCTGGCTTTGGCCTCCGCAATCGGCAGCACATTGATATCTGCTCGGTGGCCCTCCCCAATCCAGCGATTGATCTGGTCTTCAATCTGCTGGAGTTCGTCTGGGGTGACCGCCCGGGGGGAGCTGAAGTCAAACCGCAATCGGTCAAAGGCCACCAGGGATCCCGCCTGAGCCACCGAGGGATCCACGATTTGTTTGAGGGCCGCCTGCAACAGGTGAGTGGCGGTGTGATGGGCCTGTACCCGGCGGCGACAGGTGAGATCAATCTGGGCGGAGACAGGATCCCCAACCTTGACCAGGCCCCGCTCCACGCGCCCCACATGAATAAAGCGATCCGACTGCTTGCGCACATCCTCAATCCGAATCAGCAGGTCTGCCCCCGACAGATAGCCCTGATCCCCAATCTGCCCCCCCGATTCGGCATAGAAGGGGGTTTGGTCTAGGATCACCTGCACCGACTGCCCGGCTGAGGCCGACTCAACTGCGGATCCTTCCCTCAAAAGGGCCACCACCTGAGCACGGCCACTGGACTGGGTGTAGCCGACAAAATCAGTGGCTTTGACCTGTTCGGTGATCCCACTCAAGGATCCCTGAGCGGTCAGATCAATGGTCTGGTGGGCTGCCTTAGAACGCTGCCGTTGGGCCGCCATCGCCGTCTCAAATCCGGCCAGATCCACCCTGAAACCCGCCTCCGCCGCGATTTCCTGCGTCAGCTCCAGCGGAAAACCGTAGGTATCGTACAGCTCAAAGGCATCCTCCCCCCTGATCTGGCCTGCGGATCCCGCCTTGTCCATCAGATCCATCAGCAGCTTCTCCCCTCGCTCCAGCGTGGTCAAAAACTGCTGCTCCTCTCGAGCTAGCTCTGCCTCAATCCGGGCTGGGTTTTCCTGCACCGCCGGAAAGGCATCCCCCGCCAACCGGATCGCTGTCTTGAGCACCTCGGTGGCAAACGGATCCTGGATCCCCAACACCCGCCCATGTCGCACCACCCGCCGGATCAGCCGCCGCAGCACGTAGCCCCGATCCACATTGGAGGGCACCACCCCATCGGCAATCAATTGCATCACCGCCCGCACATGATCCCCAATCACCTTGAGGGAGACCTGCTGCCGTGGATCCGCTTGGGCATAGGGGATCCCGGCAATCTGGCTGGCGGTCTCGATGATCGGAAAGATCAGATCGGTCTCGTAGTTATTGGGCACCCCCTGCAACACCTGCGCCAGCCGCTCCAACCCCAAGCCCGTGTCGATATTCTGCTTAGCCAAGGGGGTGAGACGACCCTGAGCATCCCGGTTCATCTCCATAAACACCAGGTTGTAAATCTCCAGAAACCGGCTGTCGTCCTCCAGATCAATCGAGTCATCCCCTCGTTCGGGATGAAAATCGTAGTAGATCTCCGAGCATGGCCCACACGGCCCCGTCGGCCCCGATGCCCAAAAATTGTCCGCCTCCCCCATCCGCTGGATCCGATGAGCCGGGATCCCCACCTGGTCGCGCCACAGCCCAAAGGCCTCGTCATCTTCCCGAAACACACTGACCACCAATCGATCCGCAGCCAGCCCAAATCCCTCGGTGCAGAGTTCCCAAGCCCAGCCAATCGCCTCCGACTTGAAGTAATCCCCGAAGCTGAAATTGCCCAGCATCTCAAAGAAGGTATGGTGCCGCGCTGTTCGCCCCACATTCTCGATATCGTTGGTGCGGACACACTTTTGGGCTGTGGTCGCCCGGGCACAGGGGGCCGGACGTTGTCCCAAAAAGATCGGTTTGAAGGGCAACATCCCCGCAATCGTCAGCAGTACCGTCGGATCCTCCGGGATCAGGGACGCACTGGGCAAAATCTGATGATCCCGCTGAGCATAAAAGTCCAGGAAACGCTGACGAATTTCGGATCCGGGCAATGATTGCAGCATGACAAAGTATGGCTCACTTGATCCCATACTCTATCCCATCGCTGAGTTTGCTGTGATCAGACTCTAGCTAACAGGCTCAAGCCAAGTGTCACCTCTTCCCCCCTAGCTCTGCGCGAGCGTCCCCAGATCCCCCGGGATAGGCTGGATACCATAGTCTGAACGGTATTGAGGCAAAGCGTCATGGTGGGTCAAAGCGGTAGCAACTGGGATCCTCAAGGTTTGGCAGGACGACTGGCAGGCTTAGGCTTGTTGGCCCTCAGTTATCCCGGATCTGTTTTGGCCCAATCGCTATTTGAGTCCGGATCCCCCTCTGTGCAAACTTCTGAACCCGCCACGCTCTTTCGTTCAACCCCTGCGCCTTCGGAGCCAAATCCCACAGAGCCAGAGTATTTTTTGATCGATCAGCCTCGCCAAACCTTTGACCCCAACTTTGATCCCAATGTGGATCCTGCGGTCGATCCAGCTTTCAATCCTGAGGTGATGCTGGATCCAGAGGAGCCTAGGGCTGACTCTGGTGCTGAAAGCGGGCCGGTGTTCGATCTAGATCTGCGGCAACAGGTGGGGGGATCCGAGGCAGGGGGCACTGGCCCCAGTTTTGGAGGGGGCGGAACGGGATCCGGACAAGGGACAGGGGGCACATCCGGGGCTGGCGCAGGATCCGGTGTGGGGAGTGGCTCTGGCTTTGGCTCCGGTCAACCGGGGGGAACCGGATCTGGGTCAGGAACAGAGGGCCTGGATGCGGGCACTCAGCAGCGGCTACCTCAAATCACAGGGTTGATTGTGGATGCACGGGGTCTCGATTTTGAACCCAGTATGTCGATGCGCCTATTTGATCCCGATGGCAACCAAATCTACACCGTGCCAGGGCCAAATCAAGAGCTAAATACGGCCCTAGTGGCCGGAGAAGGCACCGCCGCCTATGCCACCACCGAAGAGCAACTGCGCACCCTCACCTCCCGCATCGGGGAACGTCCCCATCGGATCCGAGCCATTCGCACCCTGGGCTACGACCTTGTGATCTCCAACGAGGATGCCTGGTTCCTTCGCCAGACCAACGAAATGGATCGCTATCTGGATAATCTCTCCGTCGCTGTCATGTGGGATCCGTCTGTAGCCCAGTCCTTTTGAGGGCTATCTTTGAGGCTTTTTGCTTCAAACAAGATCAAAACATAGGAGGAATGTGGAAAATCACTTGCCAGCAGGCAAGTCACACCGGCAAATCACAACTGATTTGTCTCGCCTGAGAAGCCGGCTCCAGACGTTCAACAAGGCTCTGATGGGGATCCGATTGAGCATCGAGGGCCATACCATCACCACAACTTGAGTAACCTACAACAATTAACCCTCCCATCTGACTACAACATTTAGCAGAGGGAGACAGCCATCACTGACCCGACCCCAAAGATTCTTGGTCTATCCTAGTCAACCCAATGGGAGAGATCCCCGATTGCTGACACTGCTTGGGGCCGGATCCTTTGGCCCTGAGATCCTTTATCCTAAAAGTGTTGATTCATTTAACAATCACCGATTATGACCCCCTCCTTGATGAACTTCTTGCTGAGCCTTGTTGCCGGTGCGGCAGTGCTGGGTGCCATCTTTGGCGGTGTACTGTTTATCGCCCAACAGGATAGAATCAAGCGCCGTTGAGATCCCTCCACCATTACCAATCGGTTGATT
>CAZODP010000064.1:3029-7347 GCA_964578595.1 uncultured bacterium | reverse complement strand
TTGGGGCAACCGGTCGATCACTTTACGGAGGCGGCGATTCAGATCCTCAAGTTTCATGGGGTCTATCAGCAGGATGATCGAGATGCTCGGCAAGAGCGACGGCAAGAGGGTCTGGGTCGGGCCTACTCGATGATGTTGCGCACCCGAATGCCGGGGGGGATCGTATCGCCTCAACTGTATCTGACCCTCGATAATCTTTCGGATCGCTACGGCAATGGCACCCTGCGCACCACCACTCGTCAAGCCTTTCAGATGCATGGGGTGCTCAAGCAAGACCTGAAAGCGGTTTTGAACAACATTGTTCGACAGATGGGATCCACGTTGTCCGCCTGTGGAGATGTCAACCGCAATGTTATGGCTCCCATGGCCCCCTACAAACTGCGGCCTGATTATGTCCATGCCCAAGCCTGGGCCAGCAAACTGGCGGATGTGCTTACCCCAGAGGCGGATGCCTACTACGACATTTGGGTGGATGGCGAAAAGGTTGAGATTCCACTAGATCCACAGGTGACCGCGGCGCGAGGGTTTATCGGCCATGGGGTGCGGGATCCCCAGAGTCCAGAGCCGTTGTATGGCACTCAGTTTTTGCCCCGCAAGTTCAAATGCGCCATCGGCATCCCGGCAGAAAATAGTGTTGATATCTACTCCCAAGATATCGGCTTGATCGTGATCACGGATCCCGCCAACGGCAAGCTCAAGGGGTTCAATATTCTGGTGGGGGGTGGCCTGGGTCGCGCCCACAATAAAGACGAGACCATGCCGCTGCTGGCGCAACCGTTGGGCTTTGCCCCGCCCGAAGAGGTGCTGAAGGTGGTGCAAGCGATTTTGGCGGTACAGCGGGATCACGGTAATCGCCAGGATCGCAAACAAGCTCGGATGAAGTATCTGGTGCGAGACTGGGGGATCCGTCAGTTTCGCCAGACGGTGGAGCAGTATTACGGCCAAAAGCTGAAACGCTGGCGTCCTTTGCCAGAGCTGAATCCTCCCGGCTTCTTGGGCTGGCGCGAGCAGGGGGATGGCAAGCTATTTTTGGGGTTGTTTATCGAAAATGGCCGCATTGCTGATACCCCAGAGCGGCAGCTCAAATCCGCCCTCCGCCAGATCACAGAGCGATTTGGCTTTGAGATTCGGCTTACCCCCACCCAAGACCTACTATTGGTGGATATCGAACCGGAGCAACGGCCTCAGGTGGATGCAATTTTGCAGGAGTATGGGGTGATGCCCTTTGAAAGGATCCCAGCGTTGGTACGGGATGGCATGGCCTGTCCGGCTTTGCCCACCTGTGGTTTAGCCATTGCCGAGTCGGAGCGGGCCTTACCCAATTTGCTGAGGCAGGTGGATGCCTTGCTCCAAGACTTGGGCTTAGGCCAAGAGAGCTTTGTAGTGCGAATGACCGGCTGCCCCAATGGCTGTGCCCGCCCCTACTTAGCTGAATTGGGCTTGGTGGGCACGCTGCCAGATCACTATCAAGTCTGGTTGGGGGGTAGTCCCCGGGGGGATCGGCTGGCTCAGGTCTTTGCCGAAAAGGTTCACATCGATCGGATCCTGGGTTTGCTGCGCCCGCTGTTGAGCTACTACAAACATGAGAAGTTCGCCACCGAGAGCTTTGGGGACTTCTGCCATCGGGTGGGCTTTGAGGCACTGCGGCAGCGATTGGCACCGGATCCGATTTTGGCGATTGTCGGGTAAAGATGACAGACTCATTCAACAGAGGGATCCAGGCTAAGATCGAGCAGCCCTTTTTGATCACAACCCATTTGTCGTATGGAACTCGCCGATCTGCGCAACGCTCATCACCAGCTCACTTTACGCCTGGGCAATGCTCAGGACTATCTTTGACCTACCTCAACTCGAACAACAAATTGCCATTATGGAGCAGGAAGCCTCGGATCCTGACTTTTGGAACGATGCCGAGGCCGCCCGCGCCCAGATGCAAAAGCTGACCAATATCAAGTCCACCTGGGATCAAGTCCACCGCTGGCAGGCCCAACTCTCGGATGCAGAAGTGGCCCTAGAGATGTTGGCCGAAGAGCCGGATCCAGAGCTGATGGGCGAAACCTACGGACAATTGGAGACCCTCGACAAAGCCCTCAGCCGTTGGGAATTGCGTCAACTTTTGTCTGGTCCTTACGACGAGAATGGTGCGATTTTGACCATCACCGCTGGGGCTGGGGGCACCGATGCCCAAGACTGGGCCGAAATGCTGCTCAAACTCTACACCCGCTGGGCTGAAAACCAGGGCTACAAAGTCACCCTTTCAGAATACTCGGAAGGATCCGAAGCGGGGATTAAGTCCGCCACCCTGCTGATCGAGGGATCCTACGCCTATGGCTATCTGTCGGCAGAGAAGGGCAATCACCGCATGGAGCGGATCAGTCCCTTTAATGCCAACGGCAAGCGGCAAACCAGTTTTGCGGGCGTGGAAGTGATGCCGATCCTGGCGGACGAAGGGGAATACCAGATCAACATGGAGGAGCTGGAGTTTGAGACCTCGCGCTCCGGCGGATCCGGGGGGCAAAATGTCAACAAAGTGGAAACTGCTGTCCGAGTGATCCACAAGCCGACTGGATTTGCTGTCCGCTGTACCGAAGAACGCTCCCAACTCCAAAACAAAGAGAGAGCCATCCAAATCCTCAAGGCCAAATTGGTTGAACTCGAAGAAGAAAAACGGCGGCAAAAACTGGCGGAAATCCGAGGCGGCATGGTCACCCAAGGGTTTGGCGGTCGCATCCGCACCTATACGTTTGATCCCTACAAAATGATCAAAGATCACCGCACCAACGCCGAAACATATAACATTGACGGCTTTATGGGGGGGGATCCCGATGAGTTGTTGGCCTTTATCCAGGCCTATTTGCAGCAGCAAAATACCAAAGAATCGGGTCAACCACTGGGAGGGGCAGCCTAGGATCCCTCATGTCACCCCCTCATCCCCAAGACATTGCCAACTTGATCCTGCATCTGCAAACGGAGCTAGCTCTGTTAGAACAATCTCTGCACCAAGGTTCAGCCCCTCCCTCCCCCGAAGTTCTGGCCCACCTGCGCCGTTGCCAAGGATCCCTGCGTCAGGCGGTGCAGTCGATGGAGGTGCAGGAGTGGTACGGCGAGCTAACCCAAGGCTTGCGAGATCAATTGGGGCGATTGGAAGAGTGGTTTTAATTCGGGATCTAGTTCAAATTAAATCAATACCTGTGTCGGACTGCCCAGTTTTCCGGCTGCTCCCTCACCACTCCAGACGCTGGATCAATGGGCCTGGGATAGGATCCCGTTTTGCCCGCGATCAGAATCATCAAAATCAAATGAATCCTTCCCCCCTCCAATCTGCGGCTCAGCCTCATCAGAAAACACCTGATCGAGAAACGTCTGATGTTTTGGTGCGAGTGGAGGATCTGAAGGTGTACTTTCCGGTCACACAAGGGATCCTTTGGCCCACACAGGTGGGATCCGTGCGGGCGGTGGATGGCCTTTCTCTTGAAATTCGGCGAGGCGAAACGCTGGGCTTGGTGGGTGAATCTGGCTGCGGCAAAA
Source organism: uncultured bacterium (assembly GCA_964578595.1). GTDB lineage: Bacteria > Cyanobacteriota > Cyanobacteriia > Thermostichales > Thermostichaceae > JAAUUM01. The sequence goes on along the minus strand of CAZODP010000064.1, from coordinate 3,819 downwards.
GCACAGCCGGGCGAGCGATCCTACAGTTACAAGAGCCTACGGCTGGACGCGTCTGGTACCAAGACACCGACCTGACTCAGCTCGATAGCACTGCTCTGCGCCAGATGCGGCAACAGATGCAGATGATCTTTCAGGATCCCTATGCCTCCCTCAATCCCCGCCAAACGGTCGGGGCGATTGTGGGGGAGCCGCTGATCATCTTTGGGATCGCCAAAGGAAAAGCCCTGCAAGCGCGGGTGCAAGAGCTGCTGCAATGGGTGGGGCTGGATCCGGGTTTTATCAACCGCTATCCCCATGAGTTTTCGGGTGGGCAGCGGCAACGGATTGTGATCGCTCGCGCGCTTGCCTTAAATCCCAGCTTTGTGGTCTGTGATGAAGCCATTTCTGCCCTGGATGTATCGATTCAGGCCCAGATTGTCAATCTTTTGGCTGACCTTCAGGCCCAATTGGGTCTTACCTATCTGTTTATCGCCCATGATCTGAGTGTGGTACGCTACATTTCAGATCGGGTGGCGGTGATGTATCTGGGCCGAATCATGGAGTTGGCCCCCCAAGACCACCTCTACACCCGGCCTCTACATCCCTATACCCAAGCCCTACTGTCAGCCGTGCCTGTCCCGGATCCAGAGATAGAGGCACAGCGGCAACGGATGATTCTCAAAGGGGATGTGCCCAGCCCTCTCAATCCGCCCCAAGGCTGCCCATTTCATACCCGCTGCCCCTATGTGGAGGCTCAGTGTCGCCAGGATCCTGCGCCGGTTCTGCGGGATCAAGGAGATGGGCATTGGGT
>CAZODP010000064.1:0-2929 GCA_964578595.1 uncultured bacterium | reverse complement strand
GCCGCATCAATCACAAGGGATCCTTCCTCCACCTGAGTGGCGGCCCGGATAACACGCTGCCCAGGCTGTAGGCCAGCATGAACTTCAACCCAGTCTTGATCGCGGGATCCCACCACCACTGGTGTAAATTGGGCTTGCCCTTGATTGATTTGATAAACCCCTGTAATTCCGAACTGCTCCACCAAGGTATCAGTTGGGATCTGTAGGGCGGTACGAGCGGGGGTTGGTAGGTTTAGCCGGCCCATCAAGCCTGGGATCGCATCGGGCAGAGAATCCAAAGCCAGTTTGATGGTAACGGTGCGGGTGATGGGATCAGCGCTGGGGATGATCTGTTGGATCCGTCCTGTTACGGTCTGTTGGAGGCTATCCACCTGAATGGTTAACTCATCCCCAAGAGCAAGGTTGCCGAGGTCAGAGTCTGGGATGTCGGCACTGAAGCGCAAAGCACGGCTCTCCAAATGCACAATCGGTTGCCCAACCCCAGCCAGGGATCCCAATTCCAAGTAGCGGTGGCTGATGATCCCGGCAAAGGGGGCCACCACGGATCCATAGTCCAGATTCGCCAGGGTTTGCTCAATCGCAGCTTGTGCTTCCATTGCCATGGCCTCCGCTTGAGAAATCGCCCCCTCCGCCTGGGCAACCAATGCCTGGGCTTGGGCTACCCCCTGCTGAGCTTGCGGGATCCCAGCCTCAATCTGGGTCAGTCGTGCTGTCAGCACCGCCACCTCAGTATCCGCCTGGTCCAGCATCTGCTGACTGATGGCTCCCTCTTGACGCAAAGTCTGCATCCGCTGTTGAGATAGCTGAGCTGCCGCCAACTCTGCCTCGACTTCGGGGACTTGGGCCTCTGCCTGCAACAGCCGCGCCTGGGCACTGGTGAGGTTGGCTTGGGCCGCGACCTGCATAGCCTGCGCCTGTTGTCGCTGGGCCTGCGCCTGTTGCAACTGGGCCTGCGCCTGCTGGCGACCCGCTTGTAAATCACTGACATCAACCTGGGCAATTAAGGATCCCGCCTCAACCTCTTGCCCCTCCTGTACTGACAGGGCCAGGATCCGGCCTGTGACCCGGCTCGTGAGATCCGCCTGTTCCACTGGCTCAAAGCTCCCTACCACCGTTCGGATCGTGACCACAGGTTGCTGAATCACGGCTGCTGTTAATACGGGCAGAGGAGAAGGCTCCACAGATGAAATAGCTTGTGGCCTAACACCTGAAAAAGTATCTCTAAAACGGAAGGCCAATAGCCAGCCACTGAGGCCAGATAGGGTCATCAACAACAGACAGAATCCGATCCAGCCCCAGGGCCTAGGGCGTATGGTTTTTACCCCCGGTCGCTGTAGGGATCCCTCTTCTAGGGCGGTCATTCTCAATATCTCCGAGTAAGGATTCCAATCACATGATCTAACGCTTTGAGAGAGGCTGACCCTCAGAAGACGGCAGTGGTTCCACTAGCGACAGCCCCACCCCCTTTAAGCCCCAACGCTCAAACCAAGGCACCGCCCAGCCCCAACGCATTTTCGCCAAGAAGTACTGCTCAAAGGCTGTTTTCAGCCAACCCACCCAAGGCCCCTGCATCGCAATCGCCCGCCGCCGCCGGCCTAGCTCTGGCACTGGCAAAACTGGATCCGCCAAAAATAGGATCCCCGTGTCCCCAAAATCTGCAAAGCAGATCGCCTCTAGGGTCGGAGCGACCGCATCTCCCCCCACAGCCCCTAACTTCCGGGCGATATTGTGGGCTGCCGCTATACCCATGGCCTCAGTCATCTGACCGGTTTTGGGCACCCCGACAGGCAGCGGTGTCACCTCGGGTGGCGGCAATTGAGTCACCACCCCCGCACTATAGATGCTGTCAAAGTCGGGATGTTGATAGGTGGGCAATACAGGCACAAAGCCCTCCGCATTGGTCAGTCCGGGTGTTTCTCGCAAAAAAGCGGCCCCTCGAAACGGTGGCAAAAACATCCCATAGGCAAACGGGATCCGGGATTGATCCGCCAGCACTACCTCATCTTTGGAAATATGAGTGATGGCTGCGTTCTCAAAAACCTGGATCCCTTTTTGGGCCATCAATTGAGCCACCAATTCGGCAGATTGAGCCATGCCACCAATGCCCAGATGACCCGCATAGGGTTCGGGCGTGATAAAAGTAATGGGCACCTGATCCCGCAACCCATTCTGGCGGAGGACATAATCTGCCAGCAAAGCAAATTCATAAGCTGGCCCAAAGCAACTGGCCCCTGGTACCGCCCCAACCACCAATGGCCCTGGATGGCTGAGAAAATCTACCCAGGCTTGATGGGCCATTTCAGCGTGGTGAGGACTACAAACTGACTGTGTAAACCCTTTTTCTGGCCCCAATCCAGGGATTTGATCCATCTCTAGGTCTGCACCAGTGGCAATCATTAGATAGTCGTAGTTAAGCGTAGTGCTGGTCTTTTGATCAACCTTTCCGTTAGTTTTATTATGGTCAATCGTAATCTTTTGGGCATAGGGATCCAAATCAGTAACCCAACCTTGCCGAAACTGAATCCCTTTTTTGGCAACCCGATCCGGAAAATGCACCTGAATCTTGGCCAGTGGGGTCAGTCCCAAAGCCACCCAGGGTAGTGACGGCAAAAAAGTAAAGGTGGGGGTGGGGGAAATCAAAGTGATCTGATGGGATCCCTTGGGCAAAAGATGCCGCAATTCATAGGCGGTCGGCAGCCCCCCCAAACCAGCCCCAACGACAATCACATGAGCCATCACAATACCCCCAGGAACTCAACGACAGGATCTTAATAAGTCTTAATCCGCAAGAAAGACCTACAGGTTCTTAGTTTAATCACTAAATTACTATCTAGTCATATCTTAACATGAACCAAGCGGCTATTGGCAATAGTATTTGCTTTGTGCTGTTGCTCCGTACCGATTTTTCTGTTGGCTGTTCTGGGTGCTA
>CAZODP010000063.1:10325-18260 GCA_964578595.1 uncultured bacterium | reverse complement strand
TAGAGCACTCGGCTTTTAACCGATCGGTCCTGGGTTCGAATCCCAGCCGACCCATAGACAGAACTAGAATTCATTACCATTCAATAGGCTCTTATGGGTGATCCCGTTGACCGCCTTCGGATCCAAGCCCAAGTGAGTTATTGATCATGCAAGAATTTCAATTGAGGTTGATTCCCTTGGACAACAATAGGTAACTCTACCCTCGAACTCTACCAATGTGCCTACAAAACGTGCTCAGTGAAGCAACGGGTGTGAATTTGGTTCTACTGTTCCAGACCCTGCAACCGCTTTCCAAGCCTGGGCGGATCCAAAATATCAATATCTCCAATGGCATCACCGCCATGAGCAGCGAGGAAGCTCATTTCTGGTTTGCCAAAGTCAGCAATGGCAGACGTAGAGCCGCCCTTAAAGCCATGCGGATCCTGTTGGGGGATTGGTTCAATCGATCGTAGAGGCCAATGGCAATCAGGATCCTCTGTTGCACTTGGTTGCACTTGATGAAAGGTTGAAGCCTGAATGGATCATAGGATTGCGGTTCCCGGTAATGCTTTTCAACGGTGGTGATCAGGTTACGCAAAGCCACGAAAGTATGCTCTGAGCGGTCATCTTCCTCCCTGACAACCACACGACCCGGATGACCCGGTGAGGCGTTGATATCTGAGGAACAAGGAATCACCAGGACTGTGCGACTGTTGGTTGCGAATATCAACAGAAACCACCAAGACAGGACGCTTCTTGGTGTCTCCTCCCTGCTTCAATGCCTACCGTCCTCCTGGTCTGCCGCAAACGGGATCCTGACGCTCCCCAAGCCTGGTGGGACGACATCTGCCCCGAACTCGCCTTCACCGAAGCCCGCAAAGCCATCGCCGCCTACCGTTTTCATAAACTCGCCCAAACCGACACCGCCGGATTCGATCCCCTCACCCAGTGGTACTTTTTGGCCTGGGATGCCTTTCGCGCCCGCGAGTTCCCCTACGATGAAGCCTGACAGCTCGCCCTCGCCGTCGGCGGCTTTAATGTCTCAGACCTGGCCCGAACCCACAAACTCCTCGACTCCAGCAGCGGCACCTGCAAACTACTCACCCCCCAACAACGGCTCAATAAACGCGCCTTCGCCATCACCAAGCAAGACTTCAGCCTCCGCTACCTGATCGACGGGATCCACGCCATCATCGCCCTCTATCAAGAAGAACAAACCATCAACCCCGTTTGCCGCTTCATGCGCGCCCTCGAAGTCGCCCTCAAAGTCATCCCCCGCATCGGCGACAGCAAAAAAAGGATCCCGGAAGAACAAGCCCTAGCCGATCTGTGGCTGGCCATGGACGAGATCCAAGCCAAAGTCCTCTACGAACAGCAACAGATAGACTTGGAAGGACAGAGATTCCTAGATTTAGACCCATCATGATATCTCCCACCCTTGCTCTCGAACCCTTCTGCCAAAAGTGGAAGATCACCGAACTGGCGCTGTTTGGATCCATTCTTCGTTCCGACTTTCACCCCGACAGCGACATCGACATCTTGGTCACATTCCAACCCAATGCCCCCTGGACACTCTTAGATCTGGTCATCATGCAACAGGAACTAGAAACCCAATTGCAAAGAGACGTTGACCTGATTGAAAAGAGCGTTATCGAAAAAAGCAGTAACGGGATCCGCCGCCAGCAGATTCTAGATACCGCCCAAGTCATCTACACCGCCCCTCTGTATGAACCCGCGTGATCAATCCACTCTGCTAGATATCCGCAAAGCCGCCCAAACATCCCTGACCTTCATTACAGACATCGACCTAGCCACCTTTCACACCGATCTCAAGACCCAATCCGCTGTCCTTTATCAAATCGCTGTTCTCGGTGAAGCCGTCAAACGCCTTTCTCCCGACTTCCGTGCTCAACATCCAGGGATCCCCTGGTCAGCTATCGCCGGAATGCGTGACAAACTCATCCACGACTACGAAGGCGTTGACATCAACCGCGTCTGGCTCGTCCTCCAAACCAGTATCCCCAGCCTCCTAGCAGCTCTTGATTCTCTGTCTGACAGCTAAACTTGACCCAAGCCCAGGGATCGCGCCTTCACTTGCGTGCCCGAAGGGCGCAGCGGCGACTTGTCGCATCCCTAGACCTCAGCTAAGCCATGCCACACTCCTCAGACCTGAAACCCCTCCTCACCCAAGCCAAACAAAAACTCGCCCAAAAGTACCCCATCCAACAGCTTGAACTGTTTGGATCCTACCGACGTGGCGACCAGCACCCCAATAGCGACATCGACATCCTGATCAGCTTCGATCCCAACTACCGATTGGGACTTCTCACCTTCTGTCAAATCGAAAACGAACTCAGCGATCTCTTGGGGCAAAAAGTGGATCTCGTCCTCAAAGACAGTCTCAAACCCCACATCGGGCAACACATCCTCAGCGAAGTCCTCTACATCGGATGAGCCGCACCCACCCAGACTCCCAAAGCTAAAATCATCCCAAACCCCAAAGCCTTCTGCCATGCAACTGTTGGATCCCCAACCCCTTGCCACAACCGCAGACATCCTGCTGCACCCTATCTCGTGGGAAAAATATGAAGCCTTGCTCAGCATCTTTGGCAATGACTCCCCAGGGCTACGCCTCAACTACCTAGAAGGACAACTGGAAATCATGACCACCTCGGATGATCATGAGCAAATCAAAAAAATGATCGCCTGCCTTCTGGAACTCTACGCCCTCGAAAAAGGCATCGACCTCTACAGTTGCGGATCCGCCACCTTCCGCCAAAAAGCCACCCAACGCGGACTTGAACCCGATGAAAGCTATTGCCTGAACAGTCGCAAACCCTTCCCCGACCTAGCCATCGAAGTGATCATCACCAGTGGACTGGTCAACCGCATCGATATCTACCAAGGCTTAGGGATCCCTGAGATCTGGATTTGGCAAAATAACCAACTCACCATCCAATCTCTCAATCCAACCAAAGCCACCTACGACCCCACATCAAAAAGTCAATTCTTCCCAGACTTGGATCCCGCCATTCTCCTGGAGTATTGGGATCCCACTCAAGAACCCCAAAGGCTCCGAGCCTTCAGAGATCACATCAGAGCGGAGCAATAACCATGCAACTTTTGGATCCCCAACCCAAGGCACTAGAATCCAGCTTTGTTCTACACAATGTCACCTGGGGGCAGTACGAAGCTCTCCTCAATCTTTTTGGTGACAATCAGCCCGGTCTACGAATCAACTACCTACAAGGCGCATTGGAGCTTTGGATGCCCGGACGAGAACACGAACGGATCAAAACCTTATTTGGCCGCCTCATAGAAGCCTTTGCTGAAGAATTGGATCTGGAACTGAACGGCTATGGCAGCACCACCTTCCGTAATCAGGCCGCCGAACGAGGTCTGGAACCTGATGAGTGCTACTGCCTGGGAAACCTCAGAAACGTCCCTGATATTGCCATCGAGGTAGTTGTCACCAGTGGCCTTGTAGATCGATTGGAAATCTACCGAGGCTTGGGCGTTCGAGAAGTCTGGGTTTGGCGTGAGGGCAAGCTACTCTTCTACACCCTAGAAATCCCTGACCAAGCCTATCAAGTCCTTCCCAGAAGTCAAATCCTGCCTCAACTGGATCCTGAACTCCTCCTCAATCATCTTCACGAAACCAATCAAACTCAATCCGTCAAATCCTATCGTCAAAAACTCCAAGGATCCCTTTAGACCTTACCCTGATCTTAAACAACCCATGAAACTCCCATGCATCACCGCAGAATTTTTTACAGTCTACTTAGGTAAAATAGCTAAGCTGTTGCGCATTTAAATTGCATTTACAGCATTTCCCTTATTTTTGATTTTTCGCCCTCAATTTATTATAAGCTCTCCCTCATTTAACAATTTGTTAACAAGGGCTTCTAGTTTTTCAATTGATTCAACCTCGAATCCACCCATTTTTGCCACCCTGAGCGGCTCAGCAAGTTAATTGCACTGCTGGCTTTGGCCTTCTGTTAGGCCATGTTGAGCGGGCTCTGGCAACACCAACAGCACCCGATTAGGCTGAAGGCTCATCAGCGCCGAGCCAAGAGTCTATTTCGCTATGGCTGTGACTTTCTGCGGCGTACCTTCTGTGTTCGCGCCAGCGCGCCGTTTTCTCCCTACGAACCTCTGAGTTCAATCAGGCCTTACAACTTTTGTCCTTGTACTGAGGGTGTAGAGATGCCCCTGTGGGAGATCAGTCAGGACATTTCCCGCCGCTTGATCTTGACTTTTGTGTCAATGGGCAAGGCAATCGCCCCGCTTATGGAGAGACTGAATGCTTCCAGCAGGATCCCCACTGGCGGGATCTGATCTTGTTCTACAAGTCTGGCATTGGGGCTAGCCACCCAACCGAGTGGACGGCGGCCGTGGCTCGGATGATTCAGTTTCAGGCTGCCTCCAGTGCCCAAGGGATCCTGAGCGAGGGCTTAAAACCCGGCATCGATAGTAATTAGTAATTGTTGATTTCAGGTGCTCCTCAAAGTTCCTTTGCCAGAGGTTGAGGAGCGTGAAATGGTCTCAAACACAAGACTTTACTCTGGATGGTTGCAATTCTTGGTACTATTCTTTGTAAGTTAGAGGTAGTCACATGAAACTGCTGCACGTTGCCCTGATCCTGTTGGGGATGGTCGGGCAAACTGTCCCTGTGTTGGCTCAAACCAGTCAGGATCAAGCCCAAAATCAAGATGTCCAAAATCAAGACAGTGAATGGACTGTGCAGTTGACCCCTTATGTCTGGGCAACCGCCCTGAGTGGAGAGGTACGTCCTTTGGCGGCTGGTCCCAAATTAGACTTTGACGAGTCTTTTGCTGATGTGCTGGAGAATTTGGATGGGGCTTTTTTCTTGACGGGCTTGGCTCGCAAAAATCGACTAGTGTTGTTTGGGGATCTGAGCTGGGCTTCCTCTTCTCAGAGTGGGCTGGTTGGCCCAGGGGTACCTGCTTCAGGTCGGATCCGGCAGACTTGGGGGACATTGGCGGCAGGTTATCGGGTGACCCAGGGGCCAGCGGCTACTCTTGATCTATTGCTGGGGGCACGGGCCTGGAATACTAACGCTTCTGTCTCTGTGCCTGTTTTGGGCTTGAGTGCAGAGAGCACCTTCAACTTTGTGGATCCGCTGTTGATGGCCCGCTCCAACCTGCGATTTGCCCCCCGCTGGTCGGCCCTGATCTACGGCGATGTCGGCGGATTTGGGGTGGGATCCGAGCAGACCTTTCAAGTGGTGGGCACCCTCAACTACCAAGTTTCTGAGCAATTTTTTCTCTCCGCCGGCTATCGCTATCTCACCCTCGACTACCAAAGTGATGGCCGTGAGCTGGACTTGCAAATCAACGGGCCGGTTGTGGGAGCCACCTGGCGATTTTGAGCAAGACTGACCCCATTCCGCTGCCCGAAGTGGATCCCAAAAGTGAGGGATCTTGATACTCAAGTTGAATTTACTGAAGCCATCGATTTGCTGTTTTTAGGAGAATGCTATGCGTCTTTTTGTTCCCGCTTTGGCAACACTTGCCACCAGCCTAGCCCTGTTTGGCCATCAGCTCGCCGAAGCCTGTACCCGGGCTGTTTATTTTGGTGATGAAGATCGGATTTTGACCGGGCGCACCTTTGATTGGAAAGAGGAAATTGTCAGTAATCTGTGGATTTTCCCGCAGGGAATGGAGCGCACTGGGGTGGCAGGGCCACGGTCGGTGGAATGGACTTCTCGCTACGGCAGTGTGATCGTATCGGGCTATGAAATATCCACGGTCGATGGCCTCAATGAAGAGGGACTGATGGCCAATGTTTTGTGGCTTACGGTGGCAGGTTATCCCACAGATGATGGCGAAAGTCCTCGGATGTCAATTGCAATTTGGGCCCAGTATTTTCTCGATCAGTTTGCCACCGTGGCTGAGGCGGTGGAGCACGTAGAAAACAATCCCTTTCAAGTGGTGTCCGATGAGGTGCCTGGGATGCCCGGAAAGATAGCAAACCTTCATTTATCCTTATCAGATGCGACGGGGGACAGTGCCATTTTTGAATGGCTGGACGGAGAGTTGGTGGTTCATCACAGCCGTGAGTATCAAGTGATGACCAATGAGCCTCGTTTTGAGGACCAACTGGCCATCACCAGTTATTGGGGGCGAGTGGCTGGCAACACGTTTTTACCCGGCACCAGTCGAGCCGAAGATCGTTTTGCTCGGGCTTCTTTTTTGATCAACGCGATTCCCAAGACCGACGATACCCGCGAGTCCGCCGCTGCTGTCTTTAGTGTCATACGCAATACTTCGGCCCCTTGGGGCATCACCATCGATGATCAGCCCAACCTCTCCTCCACTCGCTGGCGAGTTGTGGCGGATCACAAAGAGATGCTTTATTACTTTGAGTCGGTGCTCTCCCCCAATGTGTTCTGGGTTGACCTAAAAAAAGTAGACTTCTCACCGGAGTCGGGGGTCAGACAGCTTGATCTGGGCCGTCAACAACAAAATCTATTTAGTGGTGAAGTGTCCGGCGAGTTTGTGGCCAAGGATCCGTTTGAGTTTGAGCCTGCTCCCTCTGAGGAGTAGAGCTAGAGCTAGCTGCTTGGGATCTTGACCTGCTTCAGGATCCCTGCAAAAACCGCACCAAGGCCTGTAGCCGATTCCATCCAGATCCTGAGGCCAGAATCTCCTGAGCCAATTGCACCCCCTGGATCCAATCTTGGGCTTTGCCCCCCACCTGGAGAGCGATCCCAGCATTAAGGGCCACCACATCCCGCTGGGCTTGAGTGCCTTTGCCCTGTAACACCGCGGTCAGGATCCCAACATTCTCCGCCAGTTCTCCTCCGGCCAAGGCTGAGAGCGGAGCCGCTGCCAATCCCAAGGCTTGAGGATCCACCACCTCGCGGGTAACATGGCTATCTTTGAGCACTGCCAAGTCTGTCGGCTGAGCCAATCCCGCCTCGTCCATCCCCTCTCGACTGTGCAATATCACCGCCTGCTGGGATCCCAACAGATGTAGTGCCTGGGCCATGCGCTCCAGCAGTTCAGCCCCATAGACCCCGACCACCTGCCGCTGCGGATAAAAAGGATTGACCAATGGCCCCAGCAGATTAAAAATAGTTCTCACCTTGAGGGTGCGGCGATAGGGCACCACCGCTTTCAGGGCCGGATGCCAAGCTGGGGCAAACAAAAACGTGATCCCGACTTCGGTGATGGCCGCCCGCACCCGCTCTGGATCTGCCCCCATCGGGATCCCCAGTCCTTCTAAGACATCGGCGGATCCAACTTTGCTGGAGGCGGATCGATTGCCATGCTTGACCACCGCTATCCCAGCCGCACTGACCACAAACGCCACCGCTGTTGAGATATTAAAAGTGCTAGCCCCATCGCCGCCAGTGCCGCAGGTATCCAGCAGTAACGGCAGATCCAATGGGGATCCCAAAGAGGCCCGCTGCAATACCCGTGCCATGCCTGCCAATTCTTGCGCCGACACCCCCTTGGCCTGCAGAGCCGCCAGAAGAGCACCCGACATCACATCCGGCACTGCCTCCGCCAGCCAGCCCCCCATCAACTGCTCAGCCTCCAACTCCGACAGGGATTGCCCCGCCAAAAGCTGCTGCAACAATACCGGCCACTGTTCTGGCACAAATTGATCGGGAGAAGAAACCATAGCAACACTAAAAAAAACGAACGATCTCGCTAACAACCCCAACTGTCCCAGTATCCTAATCTGAATCCAGTCACGTTCTCTATTCGTCCTCGAGATCACAACGACATATACCTCTATAGCCAGTGAGTAATCCCTGAGGAGCGATTGGCTACAATGACTAGGGATCGGCCAGGATCCATCGGGATCCTTTTGATCCTTTTGTTGATCACTCTTTTTCACCCCTCAAGCCCACTGACATTTCCACTGATATTTCCACTGACATTTCCACTGATATTCGGAGCAGACAGATGAAACTCTCCCGCA
>CAZODP010000063.1:0-10225 GCA_964578595.1 uncultured bacterium | reverse complement strand
ATTTCCACTGACATTTCCACTGATATTCGGAGCAGACAGATGAAACTCTCCCGCAAAAATCTTGAGACTCGCCTTGATACCCTCTATGACGTGATTGTGGTGGGGGGGGGAGCCGGGGGACTGTCTGCCGCCATCTATCTGGCCCGCTATGGCCTTTCAACCCTAGTGGTGGAAAAAGGCAAAGGCCGCTCTTTCTGGATGCAGGATCTACGCAACTATCTGGGGCTGGATCCCACCACACCGGGGCGCAATTTATTACAACAAGGCACAGATCATTTGCTACAGGTGGGAGGTGATCTGCTGCGGGGCTATGTGGAGACCATGACTGAAAACGAGGATCAGACCTTTTCGGTGCGGGTCAAAGTGGGCAAAACCCAGAGCCTCTATCCCACCTTTCGCAGCCGGTATGTGGTGGCGGCCAGTGGCATCATCGATCGCCTGCCCCAACTGGAGCATATGCAAAATGTCTACGATTACGCGGGCTACACCCTACACGTCTGCATGATCTGCGATGGCTATGAGATGCGCGACCAACCCGCCGTCTTGATCGCTGACACCGAAAGCCGCGCCCAGACGGCCTTTGTGATGAATTGGTTTACCCCCTATATCTCGGTGCTGACCCACGGGCTGTTTGAGCCTAGCCCTGAGTTTCGCCAAAAATTAGCCGACCATGGCTTTCCCCTGTATGAACTGCCGATCCAGCGGTTTTTGGGGCATGATCACCAGCTCACCGGGGTGCAGTTTGCCGATGGTAGCCAGATTGAGGTCAGCACCGGCTTGGTGGCTATGGGATCCCATTTTCATAACGCCTATCTCCAAGGGATCCCGTCGTTGGAGTGGCAAGGGGAAACCTTAGTCACCGATTCGATGTGCCGCACCAGTCATCCCCGCATCTTTGCCCTGGGGGATCTAAAGGTGGGGATCAATCAGGTCTCGGTGGCGGTGGCCGATGGTACCCTGGCCGCCACCCAAATCTGGCGAGATATCCGCCGCGCTTCGCCTCCCCGCAAATGGGTAGAAAACCTGAGGCAAGCCCCTTCAGAGCTGGTGTTGGCTGGGGTCAGAGGGGTTTAGCCCTTCGGCAACTTGCTTAATCCGCTGCAACTGAGCCTGCATATCCCGTTGCGTTAGCCCTGCCGCTGCCATCTGAAATCCCCAGTTCACCACCGGATTGGGGATCCCAAATCGAAACCTATTGACCAGCTCAATGGCAGGTTTGGGTTGATGATTGGCCTTGTTTTGATTGCTACTGTCTTGAGTCTGAAACGGCACCATCCGCCAAAGATCGGATCCCACAAAAAAGCCCTCAAAGCCCCACTCGATCCAACGGGTGTCAGGCTCAATCCCCCGCGAACGGATCACACAATCCAGACTGGGCTGCCAGAGGGGGATCCCCACCGTAAAGCGAAAGCGACTCCCCACCTGATCGCTCCAGGATCCGATCGCCTCACACCGCAACAGCGGATTCAGCCAGCGGCGCATCAGGTCCGGATCCGTCAGACAGCGGTCCACCTGGGCCAGATCCGTCTCAATCACCACCGACTGAGTGTAGACAAATGTAGAATCAACACATTCAACAGATGTAGACATCGGATCCCGCTCTAGTCCCCCTTTGAGGCCTTTTACTTTTTACTAATTTCTAATTTCTTGTTAATTTCGTTGATCCCGTTGATAGCGCAGCGGCAAACCCCGGACGGTGTCATCCAGGATCCCTTGGCGCATGGCAGCCTGTCCATTGACCCAGACCCATTGGGGCCAGCCCACCAACGACCAGCCCTCAAAAGGACTCCAGCCACATTTGGTTTCTAGGTCTTCCCGTTTCACCAGCCGAGGCCGATCCAGATCCACCAAGATCAAGTCGGCATCATAGCCCACCTCAATCCGTCCTTTGTAAGGGATCCCGTAGAGGCGGGGGGGCAGCTCACACATCCAGCCCATCACCTGAGCCAAGGTGCAGCGACCCTGCTGGGCAGCCGTCAACATCAGGGGCAAAGCGGTTTCTACACCGGGCATCCCGGAGGGGGAATGGGGATAGGGCTGTGCTTTCTCTGTCAGGGTGTGGGGGGCATGGTCGGTGGCGATGCAATCCAGGATCCCGTCCTGTAGGCCCTGCCACAATCCAGCCGCATTATCGGGATCCCGCAGGGGGGGGTTCATCTGGGCCAGGGATCTGAGGGTGGCGTAGTGGTCGGTGGAGAGGTGCAAATGCTGAGGGGTCACTTCTGCTGTCACCCAGGCGGGTTTGTGCTGCCGCAACAGGTCCACTTCTGCCGCTGTAGAGAGGTGTAAAATATGCAGCCGATGGCGATGGCGGATGGCCAAATCCAGGGCACGTTTTGTGGCAGTCAGGGCCACCTCAACATTTTGGATCTGAGAGTGAATCGCCAGCTCTCCGGCTGCCATTTGAGTTGCAAACTGTTCCCGTCGCGCCCGGATCATGGCCTGGTCTTCGGCATGAACCGCAATCACAAAATTTGGATCCGTCTGGGCAAAAATAGCCTCCAGAGCCTCTTGATCCTCCACCAGCAGCGGCCCCCCCATCGATCCCATAAAAATCTTGATGCCACAGGCCCCTTTTACCGTTTGCAAATCCGTCAGATTATCACCGGTGGCCCCGATAAAAAAACCATAGTTGACCAAACTTTTTTGGCTGGCCCGCTGCAATTTATCATCCAAGGCCGCCTGATTGATGGTGAGGGGATCCGTATTGGGCATCTCCAAAAACGAGGTCACTCCCCCCCGGACGCAGGCCCGTGAGGCGGTATGCAAATCTTCTTTATGCTCTTTGCCCGGTTCGCGAAAATGCACCTGTGGATCCATCACCCCCGGCATCAGCACCAAACCATCCGCCGCCACCACCTGATCAATGCCCAAAGCGGAGGATCCCAGCAGATCTCGATCAATCGCGGCAATGCGTCCGTCTGTGATCAGCAGATCCCCCTGGTAGAGCTCCCCCTCAGGCAAGAGGATCCGGGCGTTGTGAATGCAGGTTCTCATCAGGGATCCCCAGGATTGTGAATCGATTGATCTCAGACAGAATTTTCTAAATAGACTCTCAATAAAACTCTCAATAAATATAGGCTTAGGGTTTTAGATTCTCAACCTCAACTTTGCTGCTTTTGCCGCCGTTGTCGCAGATAGTCAATCCCCCACAAGCCCACCCCATAGGCGATCACCGCCGCAATTGCACCCGTAAAAGCACAGCCTGCAAACAATGTGGTCACCACATCGCCCCCCAATTGCAACCAATTTTGATCGGCTTCAAACACGGCTCGTGCCATTGCCAATCCCCCTTGTCCCCCACGGCCCAACAGCCATTGGCCAACTTGAAAATTAAACAGATAGATGGGGACATAGGTGAAAGGATTGCTGATCCAAGTGCCTGCGGCTGCCACGAGTTTGTTGCCCCGAAAAGGGATCGCCAACAGCACCGCCGCGATGGTCTGAAAGCCAAAAATCGGGAAAAACCCAGCAAACACCCCCACCGCCAAACCTCTGGCAATCGCCCCAGGGGTAGACTTGAGCCGGATCAAGCGCAGGTAAAGATAGCGGGATCCCCGTTGCCACGAAAACGGTTTTTTGGGGGGCTTGGGGGCTGAGATCGGATCCAATCCCGGATCAGGCCGCGGATCAAGCCTGGGGGTAGGATCTGTGGCAAGAGCCTCGCTAGAGGAGGGGGCAGGGGAGTAAGTCATGGCCAAAGGTGAGCTTCTAAGATCCTTTACAGTCCTATCCACAGTCTAATGGCCCACACAACCAATCGCCTCCACAGGGTTTTTGGATCCTGAGGGATAGGCTTTGCCCCAGATTTTATATTAGCCAGGCTTTATATGGGCCAGACTTGATCCGGGTCAGACTTTACAATAGGTAGACCTAATCCCAAGCGCTTGGAGGGATCCCCAACTGTGCTGCTGGTGATCGACAACTACGACAGCTTTACCTATAACTTGGTGCAATATCTGGGGGAATTGGGGGCGGATCCCCAGGTCTATCGCAATGACCAGATCAGCCTCGATCAGATCCGAAACTGGGATCCGGCTGGGGTGGTGATTTCGCCGGGGCCTGGACGACCGCAGGATGCCGGGATCTCGATGGAGATCATCCAGGCGTTGGGATCCCAGTTGCCCATTTTGGGGGTCTGCCTGGGCCATCAATGTCTGGGGCAGGTGTTTGGGGGCCACATTGTCGGGGCACCGCAGTTGATGCACGGCAAAACCTCACTTATCCGACACAAAAGGCAGGGGGTATTTGCTCAGTTGCCGGATCCATTTGTGGCCACCCGTTATCACAGCCTGATCATTGATGAGGCCACCTGTCCAGACTGCCTGGAGATCACCGCCTGGGCTGAGGATGAGAGCACGGACGGACGCCGCCTGATCATGGGGGTGCGCCATCGCCAGTATCCGCATCTCCAGGGGGTACAATTTCATCCCGAAAGTATTTTGACGGCGGTGGGTAAAACTCTGTTGAGCACCTTTTTAACTTCACTTGCGGTCAACTCCACTGAGGTCTATGGTGCTAAGGGCGTTGTGCTCCCGACAGGGATCCCGTCCTGACTATTACTCATTCAAGTGCTCATTCAAGGATCCCGCTGGTATGAATCGTCGCCACTTTACCCGTCATGTGCTGCAATATGCTGGGGTTGGCTTTGGGGCTAGTCTGGGGGTGGAGGTGTTGGCCCATCTCGGATCCAAGTCATTGGGATCCCTACAGGCGCAGGATTTTTCGCTGCCGCCAATTCCTGATATTGCTCAACCCCAATCGGATCCGGCCCCAGCGGATCCGGCGGCCCCCTCAGATCTGGCCCCTGCCCAAGCTGCGACCCCAGGGCTAACCTTGACCTGGCTGCACCACAGTTGTGTGCTATTCCAGGATCCAAATTTGCAGGTGTTGGTCAATCCATTTCGGGCGGTGGGCTGTACGGCAGGATATCCAGAGCCTGTGGTGGAGGCGGACTTAGTCTTAGTCAGTAGCCGCCTGTTTGACGAGGGTTATTTGCAGGGGGTGCAGGGCAATCCACGGGTGTTGTTTGAGCCAGGAGACTATCAAGTGGATGGGATCCGGTTTCAGGGGGTGCGGATGGCCCATGATGCCACCACTCCGGGGGGTAACCGCTTTGGTGTCAATGTGGGCTGGCGATGGATCCAAGCCGGGTTGGATATTGTTCACTTGGGGGGAGCCGCTGCCCCCATCACCCGCGAGCAAGAGATTTTACTATTCCGTCCCGATATCCTGCTGCTCCCGGTGGGGGGTGGCCCCAAAAACTATGATGCGGAGGGGGCACGGGCAGCCATTGAGGTGCTACAACCCCGGCTGGTGATTCCCACTATGTTTCGGACTGAGGCGGCAGACCCAGACTGTGAGTTGGAGCCGCTGTCTGAGTTTCTCCGGGTCATGGGTGGATCCCTGCAACAGGCTCCCGGCAATACGTTGCTGCTGACCCCCCAGAGCTTGCCCCCAACTGGATTTGGGCTGGTGACATTCGAAAGTTGAAGCCAGAGTTGAGGGCCAAACAAGATTGAGCCTAGAGATGCAGACGGAGAAGATTTTTGTGGTTTGGAGGGCAGGGGATCCCAGGTGAATCCCTTTTTCTTAACTGCTCAAAAAGCTAGGGTAAGTTTAGGGCTGACCTCTGATCAGCGAGATCTCATTACGAACTAGGACAGGTATTATGGCTGACCCGATTGAGACCGACAAGCTGGAGCGACTGCGGCAGATCGAACTCGAACTCAATTCCTCTCAGCCCAGTCCCATCCAAGCCTCCAAGCCCAAGTCTGGGCAGCCTAGCCCCCATCCCAAGGGCCAAGCCTTTCCCAACCCCCAAGAGGCCCAAGCCAAAGCCGGGATCCTAGCCAAATTGGGATCCTGGGCACAGCCGTTGATGGTGGCGGGGGGCGTGCTGCTCTCTATTGTGGTGGTGGCCCTGAGCTTCCGGCTGGCGGGGCGGCTACTGCAATTGGGACTGGTGGTGCTGCTGGGCTTGGCTCTCTATCGCTTTGTGGTGGCCCCGCGCTTGGGCCTGATCAAAAAACCGGATCCCAAATCGTCCCAACCTGATCAAGAGCTGGATTGGTGACGGATACCTCGCAACAGCTAGCCCAAGGATCCCATACCTTCCGTGCCTATGGGTATGCTGGGGTCGCTATTTTAGGCTGGTCAACGGCAGCAACTGCCTTTAAGGTGGGGCTGGCTCACCTGGACGGGCTGCATCTGCTGTGGATATCGAGCCTGGTCTCCACCCTCGTGCTGGTGGTTGCCATCACTTGTCAAGGGCAGTTTCCTCAAATAAGGCATCAAACCTGGGATCAGATCAGACTATCGGCCCTCCAAGGATCCCTCAATCCCTGCGGCTATTATCTGGTGCTATTTGGGGCTTATGATCGGCTGCCAGCTCAGGCGGCGATGGCCCTCAACTATACCTGGCCGCTGGCCCTAGCACTCCTGGCGGTGCCCCTGTTGGGAGAAAAACTGCGCCCCAAAACCTTATTGGCCATTGGGATCAGCCTAATAGGGGTGGTTTTGATCGCTGGTGGAGTCCAGTCGGCTTGGCAAATCCAGGATCCACTTGGGGTTGTTCTGGCTCTGGGGAGTGTCACCCTCTGGGCCGGGTATTGGCTGCTGAATCTGCGGGATCCCCGTCCAGCAGAGTTGAAACTATTGATGAGTTTTGGCTTTGGCAGCCTTTGGATCACGCTGTTATTACCGCTATTGACCACCCCCGCATGGCCGTCTTGGACAGGCTGGGCAGCCGGATCCTATATTGGCCTGATGGAGATGGGCTTGGCCTTTATCTTTTGGCTGCGGGGCTTGGAGTTGGCCCCCCACCGCGGCGCCTTGTCTAATTGGGTCTATCTGGCCCCATTGGGATCCTTGGTCTGGATCCGGCTGATTTTGGGGGAGACGATTGCTCTGACTTCTGTGATGGGGCTGCTGCTCATTTTAGGCAGTATTCTCTGGCAATCTCAGCCGAATGCTGCCCCCTAACCCTAAACTTACCCCAGCGGTTGGACTGATATCGCCCCCGACATTGCCCCCGACATCACCAGGGTCAGGATCCCTTGCTGACCCAAGAGCATCTCCCGCAACAGCGAGACGATCCCCACCCAGATCACCGGAGTCATATCCACCCCCCCAATCGGCGGGATCAGCTTGCGGGTGGGCTGCAGGATAAAGTTTGTGGCCCCCACAACTGCGTTATAGGGAAAGCGGCTGGTATCGTACTGTGGATACCAACTCAAAAAAATCTGGATCACAAACAACACGATGTAAGTGGCCAGCAACGGGTGCAAAATCCAGGTGATCAGAGCAGCAGCCAATGGATCCACAGTGTTAACGCTCGCTGTAATAGGGTGATCAGAGTTTTTTTATTGTGGCACTATTGCAGGATCCTGACAAAATGAGCTGTGCTGACAAAATGAGCTGGCCAATTGGCTGAGATCCCCCGTGAAGGTGGGAAATATATTTTACGCCAACCCCCAGTGCCAGAAGATCAGACTCAAGCTGATCAAGAGCCGATAGAATAAGTGAACTTCGTTAGCCGATTTCTACCCATCCTCGTGACACAAACTCCCATCGCACCGACCCTTCCATCTGTCCAGCCCTTGACTGCTCGCACTCTACCGGATGAGCGGGGGCGGTTTGGCATTTTTGGGGGCCGCTATGTGCCCGAGACCTTGATGGGAGCCTTGAGTGAACTGGAACAGGCTTTTGATCAGCATTGGCAGGATCCCAGCTTTCATCAGCGGTTTCAGGGGTTGCTGCGGGATTTTGTGGGCCGACCCAGCCCGCTCTATTTTGCCGAACGGCTCACCCAGCACTACGGCGGATCCGAGATATATCTCAAGCGGGAGGATCTCAACCACACAGGTGCCCACAAAATTAACAATGCTCTGGGGCAGGCTCTGCTGGCGGTGCGGATGGGCAAGCAGCGGATCATTGCCGAAACGGGGGCCGGACAGCATGGGGTGGCCACAGCTACCGTCTGCGCCCGCTTTGGCCTGGAGTGCGTCATCTATATGGGCGTGATGGATATGGAGCGGCAGGCCCCCAATGTCCAGCGGATGCGCATGCTGGGGGCCGAAGTGCGGGGGGTGGAATCCGGCACCAAAACCCTCAAGGATGCCCTCTCCGAAGCGATCCGGGATTGGGTCACCAACGTCGAGACCACCCACTACATCATCGGCACCGTGGCAGGGCCACATCCCTATCCCATGCTGGTGCGGGCCTTTCATGACGTGATCGGCCAAGAAACCCGCCAACAGTGCCAAGCTCTCTGGGGGGCGCTGCCGGATGTGCTGCTGGCCTGTGTGGGGGGTGGATCCAATGCCCTAGGGCTGTTTAATGAGTTTATCCAGGATCCTGTGGTGCGCTTGATCGGCATTGAGGCGGCAGGGGATGGTATCGACACCCCCCGTCATGCGGCTACCTTGACCCAGGGCAAGGTGGGGGTGTTGCATGGCTCAATGGGCTACATTCTCCAGGATGAGGATGGCCAAGTGTTGGAGGCCCACTCCATCAGTGCCGGTCTTGATTATCCGGGAGTCGGGCCGGAGCATTGCTACCTCAAGGACACCGGACGAGCTGAGTATCACAGTGTCACCGACACAGAAGCGATTGATGCTTTTTTGGAGGTGGCTCGCCTGGAAGGGATCATCCCCGCCCTTGAAACCGCCCATGCCTTTGCCTACTTAAAAACGTTGGTGCCCCAACTGGATCCGGGTCAGCGTATCGTCATCAACTGCTCCGGACGGGGCGACAAAGACCTCAACACCGTCCTGGCCTTTTTGCAACACAAAGGGCTTAGTCTACTCTAAAACCTCCTTTTGGCCTTTACACCAGCTAGGATCCTTGTCAGCCAGGAACTAGAGGTATCTCGCCTGAGTGGAAAACGCTGTTAGGTTCGCTCAAGAGTCTTGAATTAAGGATCCCAATCCGATGATGCCCAACCCGACGATTAGGATCCTTAGTTTCGACAATCAATAGCCAACTCTACAGATCCGTCAAAGCTGCAATACCTGGCAATTCTTTACCTTCCAGTAGTTCCAGACTCGCTCCACCGCCCGTTGAAATATGACTCATTTTTTGGGCAAGGTTAACTTTCTCAACAGCAGCAACTGAATCACCGCCGCCGATGATGGTGATGGCCCCGGCATCCGTTAGATCCGCCAAGGTATGAGCAATCGCCTCAGTTCCTACCGCGAATTTATCGAATTCAAACACCCCCATCGGCCCATTCCAGATCACGGTTTTGCAGCCTTGCAACGCAGCCTGAAAGGTCTTGATCGACTCGGATCCGATATCAAGACCCATCCACCCATCTGGGATCGCATCAATCGCAACGGTCTGACTATTGGCCTCTTTGTCAAACTTGTCGGCCACCACCACATCCACAGGTAGCAACAATTCCACCCCCCGTTCTTTGGCCTTGGCCATCAGAGATTGGGCCAGATCAAGCTTGTCCTCTTCCACCAGTGATTTGCCGGTGCTAAGGCCCTGAGCCTTGTAGAAGGTAAAGATCATGCCGCCGCCGATCAGGAGCTTGTCCACTTTCTCGAGTAGGGTTTCAATCACCCCAATTTTGCTAGAGACTTTGGATCCGCCGATGATCGCCACCAAAGGCCGTTGGGGATCCTCAATGGCCCCTGACAAAAATTGCAGTTCTTTTTCCACCAAAAAACCCGCCACAGAAGGTTGCAAATACTGGGTTACACCAGCGGTGGAGGCATGGGCACGGTGAGCTGTCCCGAAAGCATCGTTGACAAACATATCCGCCAGTGACGCCAATTGCTGGGCAAACTCAGGATCATTGTCTTCTTCTTGGGCATAAAAGCGGACATTTTCTAGCAGAGCCACCTGTCCATCCCGAAGGCTATTCACGGTCTCGCTGGCCACGGATCCGATGCAATCTTGGGCATAGGCCACCGGCTGTTCCAGCAATGCTTCGAGGCGTTTGGCCACGGGATCCAAGCGCATATCCTCCACCACCTTGCCCTTGGGTCGCCCAAAGTGACTGGTCAGGATCACCCGCGCCCCAGCCTGAGTCAGCGCCTGAATGGTGGGCAAGGCCGCCCGGATCCGGGTGTCATCGGTAATCTGGCGATGATCGTCAAGGGGCACATTAAAATCGGCTCGGACGAGCACTCGTTTGCCTGCAAGGTTGGGGGTGGCTTCTAGCAAGTTAGCCAGAGATTGCTTGGGCATGGCAGTGCTCCTTGGGGATCGATAA
>CAZODP010000062.1:16754-18360 GCA_964578595.1 uncultured bacterium | reverse complement strand
GGAAAATACGGATCCGGGCAATGCTGACTCTGGCGATAGCTTGGGGACTGCTTTCCCTTTGCGACAGCGGATCGAGTTTATTGAGGCTCGGCTGCTGCAGTTGGCCCGAAGTAATTTCAATCCGACTCAATTACAGGTGGAATCGCAGGTGGATCCCGGCACCAATCAACCTGTCATCACCGTCAATGGGCAATATCTGCTCACCATCACCTCGCTGGACGCCCAGTTACAGGGGCTGGATCCGCTGGAGTGGGCCGAGATCCTCAGTCAGATCATCCGTGAAGCCCTGATCTTGTATCGTCAGGAGCGTGAGCCAGAATTTGTCTGGCGACGGGTGGGTCTGACCCTAGCTCTGGGATTGGGCACTTGGCTGCTCTGGGCTGGGTTAGACCGCTGGCGACAACGGTTACTCCAACGCCGGGATCGGGTGCGCTCAGAGCTGGTGCAGATTCCAACGTTTCCGGTTGCTCCAGAGCAGGTGGTCGTTGATCTCAGTGCTCTGGATCTCGAGGATCCTCCTGCCCCTGACGATGAGGTGGGATCCCCGCAGAATGCTCAGTTTGTGCAGCGGCTTCACCAACTGGAGTTTCAGCTCGATTTACAACAACGCTTGCTCTGGCTGGTGCAGGTTTTGGCCTGGGGCAGTGCTTTCAGCCTTGGGGTTGGACTCTTTCCCCAGAGCCGCTGGATCCAGATCACAGGATTACGGTGGCTTCGGGGGCCGATCCTGAGGCTGGGATCCACCGCTTTGGTGACCTATTTGTTGGTACGGCTCAGTGCCTACAGCATCGAGGCCATCTTTCGAGCGGTGCGCCAAAATCAATGGCTGATCATCCAGCCGGAGACCACCACCCAAGACCGGATCAGCAAACGGATCCTCACCCTCTCCAATGTGGTCAAGGGGGCAACCGCTAGCCTGCTGACTTTGATCGGATTGATCTCCGCCATTGCTTTGCTGGGGGTCAACGTTGTGCCTTTGGTAACCAGCTTAGGGGTGATTGGCTTAGGGGTATCCCTGGCGGCCCAAGATCTGATCAAAGACTTGATCAACGGCCTGTTGATTTTGCTTGAAGACCAGTATGCCGAGGGAGATGTGGTCATGATTGATGGCCGCGGCGGCTTGGTGGAACGGATCAACCTTCGCATCACCCAGTTGCGCAACACCGAAGGATCCCTGATCACCATCCCCAACAGCGAGATCCGAGTGGTGGAAAATCTCTCCAATGGCTGGGCGCGGGTGGATCTGGGCATTTTGGTGGCCTATTCCACCGATATTGATCAGGCGATGCGGGTGATCGAAACGGTGGCCGTTCGCATGAGCCGTGACTGGGAATGGAAAGACCGGATCCTCGATCATCCCCAAATGCTGGGGGTAGATGAGTTTAAATCAGACGGGGTCCTGATCCGGATCTGGATCAAAGTTCGCCCGTTGGCTCAGTGGGAGGTGGCCCGCGAATTTCGGCGGCGCATCAAAATTGCCTTTGACCAAAACCGGATCCAACTGCCCATCTCTCAACAAGAGGTCTGGATCCACACCTCAGATCACCCCACAAAAGATTACCCCATAAAAGATTAGAAGAATGAGTTTGTGAAGAGTGCCCTGCCA
>CAZODP010000062.1:9724-16654 GCA_964578595.1 uncultured bacterium | reverse complement strand
GGTGGATCCAACTGGCAGTACCATAGGGGCCAGACCCCTGTCTCGTCCATCTAGCGAGGATCCTGATGCCAACTCAAGCGGAACTAAAACAGATGGCAGCCGATGCGGCGGTGGCCTTGATCGAATCCAATATGGTGGTGGGGTTGGGCACTGGATCCACGGCAGCCTGCGCGGTTGAGGCTCTAGCCCGCCGCCTCCAAAAAGGGGAGATCAACAATATCATTGGCGTCCCTACCTCTGAGCGCACCGCCCAGCAAGCCCGCCAACTGGGGATCCCCCTCTCCACCCTCGAAGAACAACCCCAGCTCGATCTGGCCATCGATGGAGCTGACGAAATTGAGATCGGATCCCTATATCTGATCAAAGGGGCGGGGGGCGCACTGCTGCGGGAGAAGCTGGTGGAAGCCGCTGCCAAAACCCTGATCATCGTGGCGGATCAGTCCAAAAAAGTGCCGCAGTTGGGATCCAAGTTTGCCCTGCCTGTGGAAATCGTCCGCTTTGGCTGGAAGAGTACCCTAGCCCGGGTGACCGCTCTGGGTTGCGAACCCGTCCTGCGCCGATCAGAAAATGGGGATCCCTTCATCACCGATGAGCAGCATTTGATCCTAGATTGTAAGTTTGCACCCATGTCGGATCCGGCTGGGATCGCGGCTGCCCTCAAAAGCACCATTGGGGTGGTGGAGCACGGTTTGTTTATTGGCATGACCAGTGAGGCGATCATTGCCACCGCTGACGGGATCGAGCGGATCCAGCCTCAGGGCTGACTTGATGGATTTCACCCCGATGAGACACGTCTGATGCGATATGCCTTTGTGACTCTCGATGTCTTTACCACCCGGCGGTTTGGGGGCAACCCGTTGGCGGTGATCCCAGCGGCGGCGGGCCTGTCATCGGAGCAGATGGCCCTGATTGCCCGCGAGTTTAACCTGTCAGAAACTGCTTTTGTGTTGCCTGCTCAGGATCCCAGCCATTCCCACCGAGTTAGGATCTTTACCCCATCCGCCGAATTGCCCTTTGCCGGACATCCCACCCTTGGCACAGCTTTTGCACTGGCTCACCTGGGCCAGATCCCCAAAGAGATCCATCAGGTGATATTTGAAGAAGGGATCGGCTCGGTGCCCATCAAGCTGGACTGGGGATCCGATGGAACCCCTCAGGCCATACAGCTCACCCCCCCCCAACTGCCTCAACTTGGCCCTGCCCCTCCGGATCCTGAGAGCTTAGCGGCAGTGTTAGGGATCCCGGTGGAGACGATTGTGACGGGATCCTGGCGTCCCCAAGTCTGGTCATGTGGGCTGCCCTTTTGTGTTGTGGCGGTGACAGAGCGGCAGATTTTGCGGCAGCTACGGCTGGATCTGGCCCGCTGGCAAGAGGTGTTGGCTCCGACTGAGGCAGCCCAAATCTACTGTTTGTGGCGGGATCCCGCTGTCATGGGTCTGGGCCAATTTCGGATAGCAGCCCGGATGTTTGCCCCTGGACTGGGGGTGATGGAGGATCCGGCCACCGGTTCGGCGGCGGCGGCATTGGCGGGTTATCTGACCGCAGCCACCGGGCAAGTGACCTACACCTGTCAGATTGAGCAGGGATCCGAGATCGGTCGGCCCAGCCACCTGGAGCTAATCGCCACCGGATCCGGAGAGCATCTGAGCTGTGTCCAAGTGGCGGGATCCGCTGTCATGGTCAGTCAAGGCTGGATCCAGGTGGAGGATTAAGCAGCATTCCTGATACGTCCTGATACCTCAAAACATCTATGTCAAAAAATCTACTTCAAAATACCATGAACCATCACAACAGCACAGTATTGCGGTTTTTGGACAGTCAGGGGATCCCTTATCGGGTGGGCACCTCAGCGGATGGGGCCGATTTGCTAGGGGAACCTATTTTAGAGGCGGGAGCCATTATCCAGTTGGCCGAGCTGGCCACGCTTCACCCTGGGCTTGAGCAGCAATCCGAATCCATCTATCGCCTGCTCACCTGGGCCAAAGCCACCGGATCCCGCCTCAAACAAGCCCTCGATCAGCATTAGCACAGCAAGTCAGACTCCGATTGCAGAGAGGTTGTACAGATCAGTGCGGACAATCCTTTCGACAGGAATCGGATCCCCTGTTAGGGTAAGTCCTAGTTGAGAGTCAAGGTTGATCAAGCCAATGCTTTTAACCCAGTGCTTTTAACGGTTGTAAAGATTTTGTAAAGATTAGGGAGCCTCTCATGCTAAAAGCTGTTTTACAGATTGGGGTCATGGCCTTGTTGTTGGGATCCCCAGCCTGGGCACAGGTGGAGCCAGAAGCTGGGGGATCCCCAGAGGGATCCGGCGAAGAATCTGTTCAAACTCTGCCTGCCCCCACTGGCTTGACGGCTGAGGAGGTCTCGGACGAGCAGGTGCAACAACTGGCAACCGCACTCCTGCAGATTGAGCCGATGTTGCGCAGTGCCAGTGAATCGCTGTCAGAGGCAGAATCCGACGAACAGCGTCAGCAGATCGCCGCCAACTTTGAACAGCAGGCCACCCAAACCGTTGTGACTGTGGGTCTGACGGTGGAGCAGTATCGTCAACTGATTGAGCTAGCCAATAGCGATCCAGAGTTTGGACAACGGGTGGCAGCCCAACTGGAT
Organism: uncultured bacterium; assembly: GCA_964578595.1. GTDB lineage: Bacteria > Cyanobacteriota > Cyanobacteriia > Thermostichales > Thermostichaceae > JAAUUM01. Next base: position 14,041 of record CAZODP010000062.1, on the reverse strand, counting down.
GAAATGATGCCAGCAGCTCAAGAGCCTGAAGTCCAGGATCCTGAAGCTGAAGAACCTGAAGTTCAACCTGAAGTCACTCCCGTTGAGTAAATCTGGCTCTCAAACATCGCTGATAAACGCTGATAAAATAGAGGCATCGATTTCCAGGGGTGGAATAGTGTGCGATAGCATGTCCCACCCCTCGGCTCTACGAGTTTGCTTTCACTAACCAGGATGATTGGCCACCATGATTCACTTGACTGAGAATGCTTTGCGAGAACTGAAGCGGCTGCGCTCTCGCTATGAAGAAGACCAGCAGGTGCTGCGCCTTGGGGTCAAGCCCAGTGGCTGTTCGGGTTTGTCCTACACCATGAATTTTGAATCAGGATCCAATCCTGACGATCACACGTTTGTTTTTGAAGATATCTCAGTGGCAGTGGATCCCCTCAGCATGACCATGTTGCATGGGATGACGGTGGATTTTTCGGAGGATCTGTTGGGGGGCGGCTTCCGCTTCAAAAATCCCAATGCGGCCAGCAGTTGTGGCTGCGGCACTTCTTTTGCTCCAGCGGCAGCCGAAGCAGTGGTTTAATCCAAGCTGAAGGGCATCTTCTGACTTGAGTTTTCTGACTTAGGATCTGAAGTTAGCAGCTTTTCAGGTTAGGAATTTGATTAGTAATCAAGCTAGCAAATAGACTAGGCAAAGCGGTGACCCAGTTGCATCGGATCATGGACTGTGATTTTTTTCTTGTGGATTGAGATCCGCTTTTCTTTGCGTAGTTCCCCCAAAAGTCGAGTGATGGTGACACGGGTGGATCCAATCGCTTCAGCAATCGCCTGATGAGATAACCTCAGATCAATCGTGACTCCATCCGGACTGGGCACCCCAAAATCCCGGCACAAAATCAGTAAAAAGCTAACCAAGCGGGATCCCATATCTCGGTGCGCCAATGTTTCGATCATCATCTCGGTTTGCAGGATCCGGGAAGATAAACTTTTGAGTAAAAGCATTGATAACTCGGCGTTATCCCGCAACGTTTTTTCCACCTGCTCAATGGGCAATGAGAGCAACTCTACCGTGGTAAAGGCAACCGAATGGTAAAACCGGTCTGATTTTTGTCCAGTCAAAAAGGACAGCACCCCAAAGACACTATTTTCTCGCAAAAGAGCCACCGTGATTTCTTCCCCCATCTCATAGACACGGGAGAGCTTGACCGCACCTTTTGCTAAAAAATACACCCGCTCTGCCGGATCCCCAGGGAAAAAGATCGTCTTGCCGCGCTCAAAGTTCTCCACAACGGGGGGGTATTGATGCCCTCCCAACTGCTTAAACACGGCCATCAAAGATTGATCTACTAAAGCCACAACCATCGCCCTCTACCCCCCAGAATAGACAGAATCGGGCAATTGATCTCTCCTGTTGACCTTTCTCAAGTTCGGCTGATCAAGTCCTGATGCATCAGGTATCACCTGCGGGATCTGACTCTGACATCCTGGCTCAGGTACCCCCAAGGGTTTGGCCTCAAGGTCAATGCAAAAGGTCGATTGCTCACGATTTTAAGCTGGGTTGACATTAGACTAGAGGCTAGCCCTCAGTTGGCTTTGTATCAGGAATCACATTTTTTCATCTACCCATGCTTGGTTTTTCTACCCCAGATCCCGGCTCAGAACAGTTGGCTCCACCTCGCCCCCCTCAAGACTGCCGCCAACATTATCAAATTGCCATGCCGGATCCGGCCAGTCATCTGTTTGAGATCACGCTGCGGTTTGAGCAGGTCAATCGTCAGGATCCCTGGCTGCTCCAGTTTCCGGTTTGGACACCGGGATCCTATCTGGTCAGAGACTATGCCCGCTTTGGGCAGGATTTTCGGGCGGTGATGCTGAGGGGATCCCAGGTTGAGATCGTGCCCTGTCGCAAGACTGATAAGCACACCTGGCAGATCCCACCGGATCCCAGCCTTGAGCAACGGGTGATCCTGCAGGTGCAGTATCGCCTCTATGCCCATGAGCTGACGGTACGCACCAATCATCTGGATCCCAGTCACGGTTATTTCAACGGGGCAGCGACCTTTTTGTATGCCCCAGAGCGTCGGCAAGAGCCACTACTTTTGACGGTGCAGCTACCGGATCCGGCTTGGCAGGTGGCCACCTGTTTGGCCCAACTGCATCGGGATCCCCAGTCAGTTACCTTGTGGGCGGACAGCTTTGATCAAGTGGTGGATAGCCCTGTGGAGGTGGGGATCCATCAGCAGCGCAACTTTGAGGTGATGGGCAAACCCCACCAGTTGGTGGTCTGGGGAGAGGGCAACATTGATCTTGATCAGGTGGTACAAGATATCCAGCAGATTGTGCCAGCGACAGCAGATTATTTTGGATCCGAATTACCCTACGAGCGTTATCTATTTTTGCTGCATCTTTCAGCCCATGGCTTTGGCGGATTGGAGCATCGAGACTGCACCAGCCTGCTCTATTCCAGGTTTGGTTTTCGACAGGTGGAGAGCTATCGTCGCTTTTTGGCCTTGGTGGCTCACGAGTTTTTTCATGTCTGGAATGTCAAACGTCTGCGGCCTTTGGCTCTGGAGACCTATGATTATCAGCAAGAGAGTTATCTCACCTGTCTGTGGTTTTGTGAAGGGGCGACTAGCTATTACGAAAACCGGATCCTGCTCAAAAGGGGTCTGATCAATTCTGAACAGTTTTTAACTCTACTATCAGAGCGGATCACTCGGTTTGAGCAAGCTCCTGGCAAGCTCGTTCAAGCTCTATCCGAGTCAAGTTTTGATACCTGGATCAAGCTCTATCGTCCCCACGAAAATACAGCAAATAGTCAAGTTTCTTATTATCTCAAGGGGGCCATTGTTTGCTGGTTGCTGGATCTGCAAATTCGCCATCAATCACAAGGATCCCACTGTTTTGATGATGTGATGTTGGATTTGTGGCAGCGATTTGGACGCAGCGAAAAAGGCTATACGGATCAGGATTTGCAACAGGCGTGCGAGCAAGCCGCTGGCGGATCCCTGGAGGACTGGTTTGCCCATTACATTGATAGCCCTCAGCCACTCGATTACAGCCGCCATTTGGACCCGTTTGGCCTGATGCTCAAATCCGCCTACAGCAGCCCGGATCCGGCCCCCTATCTGGGATTAGCCTGTAGAGAGGGATCCACCATTACTGCGGTTGATATGGGATCCCCAGCTCAGCGGGCTGGGATTTGGGCGGGGGATGAGCTACTGGCTGTGGAGGGCTTTCGGGTGACGGGGGAGATGCTACAGGAAAGGCTCAAAGATTATCAGCCCGGTCAAACGGTTACCCTGACTGTTTTTCAACAGGATCAACTCCAAACCTTGCCCGTCAGACTGGATCCACCCTGTCCCGATCGCTATTGGATAGAACGGGATCCCCATCCGAGCGCGGCTCAACAGCTCCTCTATCAGCAGTGGATGGGGCTTGACTCACTAGGCTGACGCAAGCTGACTAGAATGGGCATAGGCTTCAGGAGGATCCCTTGTGCAACAGGATCTCAGACAGTTTTTTGCCACGGAACGCTATCGGATTGACCGGGTTTTGGGCCAACAACGGGGGCGACAAACCCTTTTGGCTCACGACCAGCAAACTGGGGATCCGGTGGTGATCAAAGGGATTCTGTTTGGCCCTGATTTTGATTGGTCGGATCTGAAACGTTTTGAGCGGGAGGCCCAGGTCCTCCAGCAACTCAAACACCCTGCTATTCCTGAATATCTGGATTTTTATTCGGTCAGGCGAGAGTTTGGGGGTGGGATGGCCCTGGTTCAGAGCTATATTGATGCCCCCTCTCTCCAGGTGCTTTTGGATGCCGGCCATCGATGGGATCAGGTCAGTGTGCTGCAGATCGCCCGCTCTCTACTCAAGATTTTGACTTACTTACAATCGCTGCATCCCCCCATCATTCACCGCGATATCAAGCCCAGCAATATCCTCTATCAGGTGCAATCTAAGCAGGTCTATTTGATCGATTTTGGGGCTGTACAAATGGCCGTTCTTCAGCCGGGAACCACCTACACTGTGGTGGGATCCTATGGCTATATGCCCCCTGAGCAATTTGGCGGGCGGCCTGTCCCGGCCTCGGATCTGTATGGGGTTGGCGCCACGCTGGTTGCTCTGCTCACAGGCCAGCATCCCGCCGATCTGCCTCAAGAGGGATCCCGGCTGGCCCTTGATCAAACCGGCTTGAGCCAGATCCTGAATCCTCATATTTTGGATTGGCTGACTTGGCTGCTGCAACCCAATGCCGCCGACCGACCTGCCTCAGCCCAGATTGCTCTCGATGCTCTCAATCATCCTGCTTCGGGTGCTCTGGTG
>CAZODP010000062.1:0-9624 GCA_964578595.1 uncultured bacterium | reverse complement strand
GGTGCTCTGGTGCATCAACCCAGTGGGATCCCGTTGTCAAAACCGGCTCAGAGTCGGATCCAGTTGCACCGCACGACTGACACATTATCGGTCACCATTCCAGGGCAATCGGGAGGGGCCGGGTTATTTCTTTTGGTGCCTTTTGCTATTGCCTGGAACAGCTTTATTCTATTTTTTACAATCATGTCAGTGGGATTGAGTCCTTTCCCGGTCAATTTGGTTTTTGGTCTGTTTACACTTCCTTTTTGGGCAGCGGGACTATCGATGATTGGAGCCATTTTATTTGTGCTATTCGGTCGCATCCGCCTGTCCGTTGACCCCAAGCAAATTGCCCTGACTTACGAGGTTTTGGGGTTTCGATTTAACCGGCCCAAGCCCAGCCCCCGTCAGTACATCAACAAGATCAATCTCTCCCCTTCCCACTACAAAAGAGACTCTGATGGGGATCGGGTTGAAGTCAAACCCAAGTTAGAGATATGGGCTGGATCCAAAGTTTACACAGTTGCCGGTGAGAATGGACTGACGGATCCTGAATTGGAGTGGCTAGCCGATCAACTCAGTCGCTGGCTCAAAGTCCCTATCACTCGCCAATGAGCTGGAACAATTTGAGCTGGAACAATTCGAGCTGGAGCAATTTTAGTTTGTGGGCTGTTTGTGGGCTTTCACAAGGGCACCTTGGTCAAGGATTGGATCGGTTCCAGGGGCTGCTGGTTAGGATCGGTTCTTCGCAAGCCTGGGGTTTCTGCTGAGGATCCTGGCCCCTGCAAAGCCGCCTTGGGATAAGGGATCCGCTCATGATTGGACTGCCGCCACACCTCTAAAAAGGCATCCGCCACACTATCGAGATCCGCCAAAGTCAGGCCGCTATCCACAAGCTGGCCGTCATCCCAACGGGAACGAAAGATCCGCTGCACCGTGGCTCGTGCCTCTGCCGCCACATCCCCATCCGGGCACTCTTGGAGAGACATACTGCGTAGGGCCGCTTCGCAGGCATCTGCTAGCATTACAACCCCAGTTTCGGGAGATTGGGGGATCGGCCCGTCATAGCGAAAGGCTTGTTCTGGCACCGGCTGACCCTTGGCCTGCTCAATGGCTTGGTGATGAAAGTAGGCGATCCGAATCGTCCCTTGATGCTCTGGGATAAAGGCTCGCAGTGCTGTCGGCAAATGATACTGCCGCGCCATCCGCAACCCGTCTGTGACATGAGCTTTGATGATCTGGGCACTGCGATAGGGATCCTTGAGAACGGTATGGGGGTTGGGGCCACCCATTTGGTTTTCGATGAAGTACTGGGCATGGAGCATCTTGCCGATGTCGTGATAGAGCGTTCCCGCCCGCACCAGCTCCGCATTGAGATTGAGCCGTTGGGCCGCCCGTTCCGCCAAGGTGGTTACAAATAGGGTGTGCTGAAAAGTACCTGGAGCCTCCGTTGCCAGCCGCCGTAGTAGTGGCCGATTGGGGTTAGATAGTTCCAGTAGCCGCACGGGTGTGACCAAATCAAAGAGTCGCTCCAGATAGGGGCTTGCCCCCAAAGCAATAATGCTCCAGCCCAGACCTGTACCCCCTGCCATGGCGATCCCCACCCAACCCAAGCCATTGCCCGCCATCAAGCTGAGCAGCCCTTGGGCTAGGACTTGAGTTAAGGCGGCTGCCCCCCCCAACAGGGCCAATTCCTCTCGCGCCCGCAACCGCCGCGCCCCCACACAGGCCACCAAGCTGCCCGCCACCAAGGGGATCCAGTTGATCACGGTTGCCTCAGCGGCCATCGGCAAGATCAAAGCCTGAGCCGCCACCACCAAAATCCCTAGCCCTGTGCCAAAGAAGCTGCTCACCAGCAGCCCCACCGCAGGCAAAGACGAAAACTGGATCCCAAAAGCCGCCGCCAAAGGAGCCACCGTCAACACCAGCAGCAGCGTCAGGATCCGATCGCGGCTGCGCAGCCGGGGATAAAGTCTCTCTTGCAGCGGGATCAGCAGCAGCATCGAGATACTGATCACCCCCGCCACCCCCAGGATCCCCCAGCCGTTGATCCCCCGTTGAGTCAACCCATAGTGATCCAGAATCAAGAAAATCTCCGGGGTGATCTCTTGTCCCGCTCGCACAATGGGTTGGCCCGCCTCCACCGGGATCAAAGCGGGCTGCACTTCCCCCAGTACCAGATCCATCTGCGCCTGCGTCCGAGCACTATCGATCACCAAATTGGGAACCACCACCTGAGCCAACAGTTGGGATAGAGCTGCGCGTATCTCGGCCACTTTTTCTGGGCTGCCCCCCCCTGGAGGTGACCACTCTTCAAACTGAACCTGGATCCCCTGCAACCTCACCGAAGCAGGCAATCCGGGCGAGATCCCCACCGCCTGGATGCGATTGAGTGCTCGCCGACTGGCCTGCTGCACGGTCAACCATTCTTCATAGGTCAAATCCAGTAGTAGCGGCGAAATATCCCGCAGATCCTGATCCCAGATCTCACGGGCCTCTCGATAGCGAGTTTGGGCCTGATCAATCTGGCGCAGTAGGGAAAGATCTGTCGGTAAAGGGTTGAGCTGGGGCCGAAGCTGAGGGTTAGCCTCTTGAGCTGCAGCTTGCCATGCCTGCCTTAACTCCTCAATGGAGGCCAGTGACAGGTCGATCGGATCCGTCAGTGGCGGAAGTAAAGATACAGAGGCCATCTGCAGATGCTCTCTAAGGGCTTGCCAAGACTCTGGATCCAATCGACGCAGATCGGCCTGGGCAGTCAGAGAAAGCTGGTCTAAAGATAAGTAGGGCATCGCCCCCGCCTGCTGTCGAACCGCCTCCACTTGAGCCAGCAGAGCCTGAAGCTGATCGAGCATAGCCTGATTGGCCGCCGGATCCATCTGCAAAACAGATTGAGTGCTGTTACGAGCTTGGGTGCGTCGTTCTTCAGTGGCGCGAGGATCCAGCACTTGGTCTGTGTAGGGAGCCGAGATGGTTTGAGGGGAGCGGCTGGCGATAGTCAGTTGAGGTTCATTCAGGTAGCGCAAGCTGTGTACCGCTGTCAGTGAGACTAGCGCAAATAGATATCCCGCCAATCGCTTGGCATAAGTCGGGCGATCAGAAGGCAATCGATGCATTGAAAGAGTTCTCATCCAAAGGATCCCAGTAGGATGATCAAACAGTCACTTTCCTCAAAATCCAAGCGGCACAAGGTGGATTCAGTCAAAGGCACTCCCAAGCCTTAACCACTGACACTTCTAATTCCAGCCATTTCCACACCATCAGCCACCGGCTAACCCTGAGACAATTTTAAAGTTTCAGCCCTGAGATGGCGACCTTAAAAGGCTTTTTGTGCTGTTGAGCCTGACAGAGGATCCTCGCACCTTGGCATCAGATCCCCAAGGAGACTGGCCAGGTGACTGGGATATGGGGTTGCTACGTTTGCTTTCCTTGGACTGCTGCCATCTTAGTTGCTCTTCCACTGTGTCCACTATGTAAGGTATGTAAGGAATGTAAGGAGATGACCGGAAGCATAGGCAGCCATTGGGTTGGTCAGTTCAGGTCACTGAATCCCAGCTCGGATGCTATTTGGGTGGCTTTTAGGTGCCACTGAGGCTGGCTTTGTAGGCTGCCCACCCACCGAGGTGGGAGATATCTGGCCATTGGTGTTTTTCAATTAGAGACCGGGGATAGATCATGGCGATGGCTCGACTGCCGTCCGACAGCTCCACCTGGCCGGGATAGAGATCAGGAGGTTCTGAGGCCAAGAGGGCTTCATATTGCGGGGTGGTCATTTCATAGAGTTCACCAACCAGTGAGACACCCTCGATACCCTCTGGATCCTCCACCTCATAAACGCCGGGATGCCAGCCATTGCCGACTGCATGCATCCGATAGTGGGGCTGGGTGTTGACAGGGCCAATCAACCGGGCCTCGGCCACATTGACATGATCGGGCTGCCCCCGCAGGGCGGATCCACAGATAAAGACACGCTGCATATCACCCTCGATTGCTCAAAACACAGGCCCTATCAAAACATAAACCATTGGCCAACTATTGACAGGTACTGCTCAGACCCCTGCTCCCAGGTGAGCCAAGCCAAAGTCAGTTGACTGCATGAGTTGACCATAGATAAGCAGCGGGATCCATAGGTCCATGTTGGCCAGCCCCTCCGCTCTGAAGTTTTGATCCTGAAGGGGGATGCGGGATGGGATCCATTGTCTTTTGAGATTCTAGGACTCCTAGGATACGGTAGACACAAGTCTTTCAGGCTGTGGCCCAAGGATCCTGGCATGATGTCTTTCTCGTCAATATCTTCCATACCAACAACTGATGGGGTCTCAACTGAGGCAAGGGATCCGTTGGGGGATCTGGGATCTGAGATCACCGCAGCCGAGCGGCTGTTGCAGCAACTAGAAACCGAAACCTTGGATCCTCCGGGGATCACTCGTGACACCTATGGCCCTGGGGAAAATCGTGCCCATGCCCGAATGGAATCTGTCGCTCGTGAGCTTGGGTTAGCGATTGACCATGATGGGGCGGGCAATTTGTATATGACGTTGCCGGGATCCAGGCCAGATTTACCCAGCATCATGATCGGATCTCATCTGGATTCGGTGCCTCATGGGGGCAATTTTGATGGGGCGGCAGGGGTGGTGGCGGGGCTGATGCTGCTCAGGCGTCTGAAACGATGGGGTCGGATCCCGCAGCGGTCAGTCACGGTGATGGCGGCGCGGGGGGAAGAACTATGCTGGTTTCCCTATCCCTATATCGGCAGTCAGGCGGCCTTTGGGCAACTACCTGTGGATGTGCTGGATAACCTGAAGCGGCTGGATCACGGCGGCAGTCTGGGGAGCTGTATAGGTGAGGCGGGCTTTGATCCGGATCGGCTACGTCGGGGGGAGAGCTATCTCAAGCCTGACAGGATTCTGTGCTATTTGGAGCTGCATATTGAGCAGGGGCCAACCCTGGTGGATGCCGGGATCCCAGTGGGGATCGTCACGGGGATCCGGGGCAATCTGCGCTATCCCTACGCCAAGATTTTTGGACACCATGCCCATGCGGGTGCGGTGCCGCGTCATCTGCGCCAAGATGCGGTATTGGCGGGGGTAGAGTTGGTCACGGCATTGGAGCAGTATTGGATCCAGCAGGAGGCCCAGGGGGTTGATCTGGTGGCAACGGTTGGGGAGTTTTATACCAATCCTGAGCATCACACCCTAACCAAGATCCCAGGGGAGGTGTCCTTTACGCTGGATATCCGCAGTGAGAGCCTAGAGGTTTTGGGGGCAGTGGAGAGTTATTTGAACTCATTGGCAGAAGCGGTCAGCCAGCGACGCCGGGTTCAAATTGACCTCGGATCCTGTCGCCAAGCCTTGCCGGGGCGGATGGATCCTGAGCTGAGAGGGCGGCTGAATCGTTTGGCCACACAACAGGGGATCCCGGCCTTGGAGCTGGCGAGCGGCGCGGGTCACGACTGTGCGGTGTTTGCCAACCAAGGGATCCCGACAGCGATGATCTTTGTCAGAAATGAAAATGGCAGCCATAACCCCGATGAAGCCATGACCATCGAGGATTTTGCCCAAGGCTTTCGCCTCTTGGTGGCTGTGGTGGACGAGCTTTTGGAGGGCTAGCCTTGAATCCTCAGTCAGCACCGATTGGACTACATAAAAAGTGGCCCTTGAGCTGATCTAAAGTACTGCTTGCCACAGGTCTACCACTAGAGGTTTTGATCAAGCCTTTAAGCTCCTCAACTGATCGGATCCCTCCTTTTTGACGAATCACATCATAAATTTGGGATGCGTATTTTCGAGTATTTTTCGACATCACCGCCGCAATATCGTCGATTGACGCGGTATTGAGATTGGGCTTCGGTGGCTCCAACACCCGGATCCCCTGTTCGAGGCGGTGGTGAATCTGGGCCAGAGTTGTGGCCACTTGGGCTAAGGATCCGGCTTCTGAATTGAGTTTTGCAAAAGCTGCTTTTAGATCAGCAATATCTTGCTGTTGTTGATCCAGTTGAGACCTGATATTTTCTGGGATCCCATCTGAATTGGATTCAGGATCAACAGGTTGAGGAGGCTCAAGACTATCCGATATGGAGGGATCGGATCCGGCCATTATTTTTAAATCTGCCCGCAACGCCAAAGCCGCTTCATCGGTCAGATCAAACACCCAAGCCCACAACTCCTTAAGTTTCAAATCTTGGGCAACCTGATAGATCTCCTCCCCATAAATCACCTCATAGAGATCAAAATCTAAATCCAAATCTGGATCCTTGACAGGCCGAATCATTAACGGTATTAAGTTGCTCTCATATTGTTTGAGGCTTTGCAAAATCAGATGCTTTTGTTTTTGGCTGACAGGCGATATGGACAAAAACTTTGGCAGCCGAAGCTGAACAATGTTGATCAACCCATGTAGGGTAGGCTTGATGGTCAAGTGGGGCGCGATCAGTCTTTGCCGTTCTTCTTCAGTCAGGGGATCCATCGGTTTTGACCTCTATTCTTTGGAGCAGATATTGTGCCAGTTTAGTGTAACAATCCACTACTTCTTCAGCCGCTTTTCGATCCCCAACCCCAACCGCAGGATCCTGTTCAGCCATCGACAGGGGATAGCCCTTTTGAGATGAGGTGTTGAGGACAACTCGGTGGGGGATCCAGGTGTTTTCTGGAAAGAGGGGTACATTGCGGCGTTGGGCATCGCGGGCCAGTACAGCAGTGACCTCATCGGTCATTTCATCAGCAATTTTAGTGGCGGTTTTGTTGTACATACTCACCGCAATACCAATCACTGACAGGGGATCCTCTCTGGCATCACTGACGCTTTGAACCCGATTAAATACATACTCCAAGGCTCGGATGGGATAGGGAGAAAGTTGGATTGGAATCAGCACACCTGATGAGGCCATCAGTGCAATGGCGTTGACTTTGCCAAAAGAGGGCGGTGGATCAATCAAGATATAATCGTAGTTGCCCTGATATTTTTTTAATTTTTTAGCCAAGATATTATCTGAATTGATCATGCGAATTAGATCAGGTTCTTTGTCGCTGAGCCGGATATGAGAAGGTACAATATCAAGCAAAATGTTGTTAGGCCATCTCTTTTTGTAGATCGCCTGCTCAAGTGTAACGGTCGGATCCAAGAGTAGGTCTGTGATATCTCTGCGATCCCGCTTTTCGATATCATAAAGTGGATCGATCCCTAAGCCTGTAGTCAAATTGGCCTGGGGATCAATATCAATCACCAAAACTCGTTTGCCCAACTGATTGAGAGCAGCCGCTAAGTTAATGGTTAGCGTGGTTTTACCCACACCGCCCTTGTTGTTAAAAACAGTGATGATCATGGCTTGAGGGGAGGTAGGTTGACTGAGCGCGTTCTGGAGAGAAAAATGGTCTAGGTGATGGGATCCCGCCTGCTGGGTGAGCATGCGATCCAATCGATCCAAAAAGGTGGTGTCCAGCCTCTGCCGAGTTACGGCAAAAGCCCTCAGCATCTGCATTGCAGTGGTATCCCCGATCACCTGTCGCAGGATCCCAAACGACCCCAAGATGCCGTCGGATCCCGTGTCCATCAAGGGCACAAACTGCCGCCCATATTGATAGACCAACCGAAACCTTCGGCCATTGGTCAACAGCCCAAACACCGCCCCTGACCGCCGCATATACCCCTGCAATTGCCACAGACCATGATCCAGCTTTTGGCGTGGGGCCTTGCACTCCACCACCAAAAAGGGCGGATGGCTAGCAGGCTGTGGGCAGACCAAAAAATCGAGCCGGGATCCCCCAATCATGACCTGTTGGTGCCAATCTTGGATCCCATAACCCAACTGCCCCAGCATGGGAGCCACCACCAGCCGCTCCACATCGCTCTCGGTGGCACACTCAACCCAGCGGTCTAGTATCTGTCGCAGTCCTAGATCGTCGGATTCAAGCATGGACCTATACATCTGAGGTACTGGTTAGGGATTTTGAGTTAGGGATTTTAAGTGTCTAGGTGGTGCTATTCCGGTGTCTCTGAAGGCCCAGCCGGATCCGGAAAAATGTAAATGGTTTCCACCTGTTGCCCAGGCGCGGGTTCGGCTTGGATGGTACCTTGCTCCACCAGATAGGTGACTCTCTCAGCCTGGAGCTGATTTTGCTGTTGGGTGATGCTGACCTCTCCCTCCAACACAATCCGCTGCTCCTGGGTATAGTAAGTCAGCTTTTGGGATCGGGCGGTGACCCCCTCTGCGGGATAGCTGATCGATACATTGCCCTGAGCGGTGACCACCCCTGTATTGGCATTTGCCTCCTGACTGTCCGCCCGAATGGTCAAAGCCCGATTGTCCTGAGCCAAGGCGGATCCTGTCCATCCTGTCGTTAAGCCCAGCCCCACAATCCACAGGGATCCTAAGACACTGCTGGAGACACTGCTGGCGGTCAATCTCGATCCCATCGTCTTTTCTCCCGTGTCCTTTTTTATACTTAAGCACTGGTATCTAAAGCCTCCAGCCAAGTTTAGCCCGACCACTCCCCATTGCTCCCCAGATAGCTTTAGCCCAGATGTTAATCTCAGTAAGACTAAATCTTTTCTCGACTTCTCCTGATGCTGAAAGCCGGAATTGTGGGACTGCCTAATGTGGGTAAGTCCACTCTATTTAATGCCCTGTCCGAAAACGCCAAGGCCGAGGCTGCCAACTTCCCGTTTTGTACCATCGAACCCAATGTGGGCCGTGTTACGGTGCCCGACGAGCGGCTACAACAGTTGGCTCAGATCAGCCACTCAGCTCAGATCGTGCCCAGCCAGATTGAGTTTGTGGATATTGCCGGCCTTGTGGCAGGGGCTAGTCAGGGGGAAGGACTGGGCAACAAGTTTCTCTCCCACATTCGGCAGGTGGATGCCATCGTCCATGTGGTGCGCTGTTTTGATGACGAAAATATCGTTCATGTGGCCGGATCCGTCGACCCTTTGCGGGATATCAACATCATCTCGCTAGAGCTGATCTTGGCGGATCTAGCCCAAATTGAGCGGCGGATGGAGCGGGTTCGCAAGCAGGCCAAAACCGATAAAACCGCCCAGATAGAACTGACCACCCTCGAACAACTCCAATCCGAGCTGGATCAAGGCAACCCCGCCCGCCTAGTCCACCTGGATCCTGAGCAAGCGGCCCTGATCGCCCCCCTAGAGCTGCTCACCCGCAAAAAACTGATCTATGCCGCCAATGTTGCGGAGACAGATCTGGCTCAGGGCAATATCTGGGTGGATCAGGTGCGAGAGCTGGCCACCCGCGAAAAAGCTGGGGTGGTGGTGGTCTCAGCTCAGGTGGAAGCCGAACTTTTGGAGCTGCCGGACGAAGAACGCCAGGATTATCTCAACTCTTTGGGGGTCAAAGAAGGCGGACTCAAGGCCCTGATCCGAGAAACCTATCACCTGCTAGGTCTGCGCACTTACTTCACCTCCGGCGAAAAAGAAACCCGTGCCTGGACCATCCCAATCGGGGCCACAGCTCCTCAAGCGGCTGGGGTGATCCACTCCGACTTTGAGCGGGGCTTTATCCGGGCCGAGACGGTTGCCTATCAGGATCTGATCACCGCTGGATCCATGACCGCCGCCAAAGAAAAAGGCCAAGTCCGCAGTGAGGGCAAAGAGTATGTGGTTCAGGAGGGGGATGTGATGCTGTTCCGTTTTAAT
>CAZODP010000061.1:0-18783 GCA_964578595.1 uncultured bacterium | reverse complement strand
CAAATCCGCAAAGGATAAACTGGCTGCTTTTTTGGCGGCCAATAGGGTTTCAGTAATGCTAGACATGGTCAAAACCTCTCACAATAAATAGAACAGTGGTAACAAACTTAAAAAGCTCAGTAACAGAGTAGTAGGCCACTCAATCTTTTAATCCAATCGGGAACCTAATCAGTCGAGGAGCTGCTAGTGGATTCGAGCCTCCTCCACAGCCCGCGTTTCTTGAGACAAATGGACTTCCATACTTTGAAATGCTGCCAAGGCTTTCTCAAACTGAGTTTCCCAATTGATGGATCGGGGTTGACGAAACCGATAGCCATTCAGAGTCATCTCGGCATCTGTCGGCTGCACCAATGTATTAAAGGTGTCTGGGCGGCGGGTGTTGTAATCTTTGACCTCTTGATAGACCCGACTGCGGATCAGCTCTCGGACAGTGATCGTCTCGGTCAGTAGAGTTAGCACCAGCACCTGCCGCTTTTGCCCGCTGGGGGTCTCGTCGTAGAGGGTGAGGGACATAGGGCAACAAGCCCTCAGGACTACTCCCCCAGTGAAGAAGGGATCCCAAGGTATTGACTAGGCCGTTTTGGGCGTTCTGGATCCTTGGGTCAAAAAATCTATACTGGCTTATCTTTTGGGCCGCAAGATCCGGTCATGACTAACCTCAAAAAACAGATTGTCAAGCTCAAAACCGAACCTCAAAGTCGGGATCCCTCCCCTAGGGGGAAGTACGGATCTTTAGACATTTTACAGGCGTAGGATCCCAACTTAGGGTTGCAAAAGATCCCACTAAATTAGATTGAGCGAACACAAGAGATGGATGAACTGTGTTCCACTTTTACTTCACACTCTCAGAACTCAAAGTCTCAGGAGGATAGGACTATGGCACTGATTCGTTGGGAACCCCTTCAGGAAATCGATGAGATCCAAAGAGAAATGAACCGACTGTTTGATCGCTTTCAGGTGCCCGCCACCCGCGAAAATGGCTTTGCCTTTGTGCCTGCGGCTGAGCTGCAAGACACCCCCGAAGCGTTTTTGCTCAAGCTCGAAGTCCCTGGAATCAAAGCCGAGGATCTCGATATTCAGGTCACAGGCGAGGCGATCTCCATCAGTGGGGAACGCCGCTCTGAGCAGACCTCTCAAGACAAAGGTATGACCCGAACTGAGTTTCGCTATGGCCGCTTCCGTCGGGTCATTCCTCTGCCCGCCCGGATCCAAAATGATCAAGTGGAGGCCAATTATGACAACGGGATCCTTAATCTACGGCTGCCCAAAGCCGAATCTGAAAAAACTCGCGTAATCAAGGTCAATGTTGCCAACCCCAGTCTTGCTAGCCAAAGTAGCTGAGATGGCTGATTGAGATGGCTTGAAAAGGGTGATCTAACTGGGTGCTCTGACTGATCTGAGGGGAGCAAAAGCTAGGTCAGTCGTGAGCAGAGGTACAAACTCAATTGGGCTAGGGGCTCAATTGGGCTAGGGGGAGTGATGGAACTCACATCTCCTAGCCCTTTTTCCAGCAGCCGGATCCCTTCACAGGTATCATTCACAGGTATTATCAATCCTGGTGCCCCCAAGGATCCTGCCATGAGTGCCCTCGATCTGGCCATGACGCCAACCCTGAGCTTGCGCCTTGATCTAAGTGAGCAAGCCCAGTTGCCGTTGCCCCCCGAAGCCCTGATGATGACGATTGCCGAATCCCCCTTTTTGCGGCTAGCGGAGGCCGAAGAAACGGCGGATCTGACCATTCGAGCTGAGGCTAATCAAGTCTTTCGGCTGCAACGGCCAGGGGATCCGGTGGCCATGGCCGCGTTTCGGATCCCGGTGAAACGGGCACGGGCACTCCCCCTCAAATTGCAGCGGATCCTGGAGCAGATTGTGGCGTTTGGGGCGATCGAAGCCTTTGCTGCCCCCAGTGCTGTCCTGAGTGGTGCCCTCAAAGTGGAGTTTTTGCAATTGGTGGAGCCGGCCGCGCGGCAGTCTGAGCCGGTGGTATCGCCGTTGCCGGTTGATGCGGCTGAAATAGTCCAGATCAAGGCAGGAGACTTTTTGGCGATTGCCCTGACCAATCTGACGGATGTGCCGCTCTTTGTCTATGCAGTGGTGATGGATCCCCGTCAACAGGCTGTCACCTTGATTTACCCCTACAGCCCCGATATGCCCGCCCGGATCCGGCCCAGCGAAACCCTTTTGGTGGGATCTGGCCCCCGCTACCTGATTGAGATGGGTTTGCCGGAGGGGGTGAGTGCTGCCACGGATACCTTCAAGCTGTGGGTGAGCACCCAGTCCATTCAGCCTGCAGTTTTGGAGTTGCCTCCCCTCGGTCAACCCTATGAACCCTCCACAGATCCCTATGGATCCGGATCCCGGTTGGATCGAGATTTGCGCCGAGTGATCTTGGGTAAATCTGGGAGCACCCCTATGCCCAGTTTTGATGCGGATCCGTGGTGGTGTCAGGCCCAGAGGGTGGAGATTCAAGCCCCCTAGGGTTATTTTCTGGAATTTTTTGAATCCATCTGGT
This sequence comes from uncultured bacterium, assembly GCA_964578595.1. Classification (GTDB taxonomy): domain Bacteria; phylum Cyanobacteriota; class Cyanobacteriia; order Thermostichales; family Thermostichaceae; genus JAAUUM01. The sequence continues at coordinate 16,271 of CAZODP010000061.1, read as the reverse complement.
GAAACTATCTGGTTTAAGCGTACAGCTCAGGAAAGCGCGATATCCTCGGCTGGACGCTGAGCCAATCGTTTGAGGTTTTGGTAGCGCAAGACATCCAGCAGATCATTGCCAGAGCGACCTTCGAGCCGGGCTTCCACATGCAGGGCTTGGCCGAGGGCTTCCACCGCCTGGAGTCGGGCCATCCCCCTCAAGACCAGCCGATCCACCGCGTAGGCATCCGCCGCCAACAGTCGCCGATCGCTGGACTGATCCCGCCGCAGTTGCCACAGGGCCAAGCCCCCCAAGCCACCCGATACCGTGATCCCCACCGGATCCTGCTGTACAGATTCAAACACCAAACTCATGGCCCCCAAAGCCGTCAACGCCAGATAAAAATCCAGTTGGCGAGAGAGATTACGACTGTAGTAGCCCACCTTGTGCAAAAACAAACTGGAGCGTTGATTAGGGGTAAACTGCTGCCACTCGTAGGGTTTGATAAACAGCTTGACCTTGCGCCGCCACAAAAACTGCCGCTGGCCCCGAATAATCGCCGTCTGCCGTTCAGTGGCAGGCAATATCTGCACCGATGAGCGCATCCCCGCAGGCAACAAGTCTAGCAGCCGGTCGATCTCGGCCAGGTCTAAACCCGAGAATCCCCTCGGATCCTGATAGCCCCCAGAGCGATTGGGATCCCCATAGCCGCTGTCATAGCTGCTGTAATTGCCAGTGCCGTAGTTGCCATTACTGTAATTACCATTCATGCCGGGTTGCCCCCATCCAGGCCCATCGCCGCTCGCATCTCCCGCACCGCCCGATCCAAACCCACCAAGACGGCTCGACTGATGATGCTGTGGCCGATATTCAGCTCCTCCATGCCAGGGATCCGGGCTACGGCTGCCACATTCCGGTAGGTGAGGCCATGGCCCGCATTCACCCGCAAACCCAAGTCCTTGGCCTGCTGAGTCGCCTGTCTGAGTGCCATCAGTTCCTGGAGTTGACTTTGCCCTTGGGCTTCGGCATAACGGCCTGTGTGCAGCTCAATCCATTGGGCCTGGATCCGGGCCGAGGCTTCGATCTGGGCCGGATCTGGGTCAATAAAAAGACTGACTGGGATCCCATGGGATTGCAGAGCGTCCACCGCCTCTCGCAGCCGAGCGGATTGGCCCGCCACTTCTAGGCCCCCTTCAGTGGTGATCTCCTCCCGTCGCTCCGGCACCAAAGTCACATAGTCAGGCTGGATCTGGAGGGCAATATCCACCATCTGCGGGATCGCCGCCATCTCAAGATTGAGGTGAGTGCGCACCGTTTGGCGCAACAGCTTCACATCTCGATCTTGAATATGCCGCCGATCTTCGCGCAGATGCACCGTGATGCCATCAGCCCCCGCTAGCTCCACCAAAACCGCTGCTGCCACCGGATCCGGCTCCACCGTCCGGCGGGCTTGCCGCAGGGTGGCCACATGATCGATATTGACCCCAAGACTCAACACGTTGTTCAAGTTACCAACCCAGTGCTACTAACCCAGTATTACTAACGAAGTCAATGTCAATGTCTTAAGTGCTGAACTTAAGTGGTTTCAAGTGCGTATCTCTAAGTGTGTACCTCAACCCATCGACGGGGAAGGTGAGACCCACACCTCTCTATTTTGGCGCAAAGGCTCTAGCTACTTTAACCCATCTTGCCGATGGAGCTGTCGGAGGACGGGGATCCCTACCCCGGCGCAACAGTCCCCTCAGGGCTGATCAGGATTCAGCCGGATCATCTCCCAGGTTACAAAGGTGCCAATCGGACTCCAGACCAACAAAGGCACCAGCAGCAGGGCCGCACCAGGGGCCACCGAAAACACCAATAAAGCTAGGATCCCTCCCAAAAACCAGCCGGTCAGACCCACCATCGCCCCAATCCGCAGACTACGCAGGCCACAGAGAGCCGGCATATAGGCCAAAATCGCCAGCTCCAAGCCCCCATAACTCAGGGGCCACACCAGGGCAGGATCCTGTTCCCACACTGCCGCCGCCGATCCGATGCCACACAAAAAAATCGTGATCCAGATCGCCGGGATCCAGCGTTCAAAGGTGAGCCAGTCAGGGCGACGCAGCCCCATAAACCAAGCATAGTTGCGGGGGGATTTGTAGGTTTCTGGCAAGACCAGATTAAACCCAAACGCCAGGGCCACCGCCCCCAGGGTGTGCAGCCCAAACGTGATCGCAATCGAGGGGATCCCCATGGTGACAGTCTCCTTGCCCTCTCTTTTCTGCGGGACTTTTCTGCGGGACTTTCTTTAGAGCGATGCTCAGAACCCTGTCTAGGATCGATCCTGCAACCGATCCCACCAAGACTGGACATTGACCTCCAAAAGCGGCCCCAATCGCAACACCTGCAATAGCTGCGGGGTGGGGATATCCTCACAATCCTGCTGGGGCCAGGTGGCACAGCGAGGGGATAGATGCTGATCCAGGCAGGCCAAATAGAACTCCTGCAGGCGATCCAGCGGTAGCTCTAGCCGCAGCTCTTGCGCCAACTGCAGCCAAAAGGTGGCCAATTGCAGGTGATGGGCAAATCGCTCTGGATCAAAGTCGTGGGCGATCTGCCAGAGATGGCGATGGATCAGATCATTGAGGGTGGCCGCCGCCTCCCCCCGCCGCAAGATACAACCCAACTGATCGGCTTCTTCGAGCACCGCCCGCAGTTCTCCGGTTAAGTCTTCCATTGCCGCCAGATCCTCTTCGGTGGCCAGTGCTTTTAGACAGGCCCGTAATCTCTGGTTGAGAGCAATTTGAGCCGCCGCTTGCAGCTCTTCGGGCACCGGCAGATGATCCAGCCTCAGCCCCAACACAATGCTGTAGTTGTCCAGATAGATCTGGCGATAGTTTTCCCCCAGCCGATCCAGGGTTTCTTGGGTGAGGAGCTGCATCAACCGCTGCCGATCATCCCCAAACAAATGGCTCAGATCAAATGTCTGGGATCCAAAGTATTTGCCGATCAGCATCACCAGTGCAGGCCGACTCAACCGCCGGGATCCATCCAGTAGCTCGTGTTTGAGATCCTCATATTGCCGCTGCCCCGGAAAGGCCAACACCCCGCAATGAAAATCCCATCCCCCCAAATGCAAAACGGCATAGATCAGATCCCGCAGTTCTTGGGTGCGGGGTGCATTCAGCAACAGCCGTCCCACCACCAAAGATCCGCCCCCAACCGCCCGCCGGTCACGATCCAGATGCTCTAGCTCGTAGCCATGCAGGGATCCGTGCCGGTGACTCTGCACCACCGTTGAGGTCATGGCAAACTGGGCGGCAATCTGAGACATGCCGATCAGCACTGGGCGCACCGTCTGACGATAGAGTTCGGCCCCATCCCGAAACTGCGCCACATTGCAGTGGGCCAAGGCCAATCGGGAGATAAACTCTGGCTCTAGGCTCAGATTTGAGACCTCTCCTGCCAACTCAATCGCCCGGGCCGCATAGCGCAAAATTTGTACCCCCTCAGGCCGGGAGAGTTCCTCAAAAAACCAGCCGCAACTGGTGAACATCAACTGCCCAAACCGCTGCATTTCTAACAGCCGCAGCACTTCTGTCTGTTCGGGAGCAGAGAGGGGCTGCCGTTGCTGTGCCAGCCAAAACGCCGCCAATTTTTCGCGGTCTAGGATCACCTCGATATAGGCATCCCGTGCCCGCCACGGATCCTTGAGGTAGGGATGGGCCTGGGCACTGTAGATCCGATCCAGTTGATCCCGCAGCCAGTTGAGGGCCTGACGCAGGGGCTGCCGCCAGCGTTGATGCCAGGTGCCGCCGCCACCGCAGCCACAATCCCGTGTCCAGCGACCCACCCCATGCGAACAACTCCAGGCGGTGACCGGCTTGAGCTTCACTTCCCACTGGGGCGGGTGCAGGCTCAAAAAATGACTGTAATTGGTCACTGTCCAGCCCCGCTGCGGGAACTCCTGCACAAATCCGTAGGCGATGGTGCGCTCCACCCCCCGCTTGTGATGACCAAAGGTTTCTCCATCGGTGGCACAACTGACCAATTGGATCCGATCAACATTGGGATCCATCGCCCCCGCCAGCCGATCCGCCATCCGAGCACTGCTGTAGACCAGATCGCTAAAGCCCATATCCCCCGAAATCGGGCCGTCGTAGAAAAAGATATCCAGATGGCCCTTCCCGTCAGCCGTGAAACAGCGGTAGGGTCGCCGCGGATCGATTTGGGCACCACTGACATCCTGCCAGGGGCCAGCGGGCTTGCCCTCGGATCCCATCTGACGGCAGGCTTCTGCTTGGGTGGGGGCCAAGATGATAAACCGGATCCCTTCCTCCACCAAAGCCTTGAGGGTGGCTTGATCGATCGCCGCCTCCGCCAGCCACATCCCCAAGGGATAGCGGCCAAAACGATGGCGAAAATCCGCAATTCCCCACCGAATCTGGGTGCGCTTATCTCGGTCATTGGCCAAGGGCAAAATCACATGGTTATAGACCTGAGCGATGGCGTTGCCATGCCCCTCAAGCCGGGCCGCACTGATTTTGTCGGCCTCCAAGATCCGCCGATAGACCTCCAGATCATGTCGCTCCAGCCAGGTCAGCAGGGTGGGACCAAAGTTAAAGCTGAGGTACTCATAGTTGTTGACAATTTGCAGCACCTGTCCCTGATTATCCAGGATCCGAGCAAAGGCATTGGGGCGATAGCACTCCGCCAGGATCCGCTCATTCCAATCATGAAAAGGGCTGGCTCCGGGCTGCCGCTCAATCACATTCAGGTAGGGGTGCTCGCGGGGGGGCTGATAAAAATGCCCATGCAACGTGACAAAGCGTTTGACTTTGGTTCCAGATGACCTGTGTGGGGAGCGGCCTTGAAGGGATCCCGTCTCAGAATCTTGAGCCATTGCAGGGGCTGCTGAGGGGGATACCGTTAAGGCTAGCCCCATGACGGCCCCCGTAAACCCAGGGATCCCCCCCAAAGGAGACTGATCTGGATCGGGCAAAGGGGTTTCAATGGGATCTAAATCCGGCTGTGGCTCCCTATCGGATGAGGCTTGAGGTGGATTTTTAGATAGTATCTTTTGAGACTGATTAAGGGGGGACATAGAGCACTCAACTCATCGCAGGAACCATAAATGTGAACCAATATCTCAGCCCTATCTCAGCCCTAAGTGGCAAGTCACTGAAGTATTGACCTAACCCATTTACCTGCCTTCACGTTACGCCGATCCCCATACCTCTGGCCCGAACCTCAAGGATCCTTTCGGATTGGATCCAAATGGGCCACTATCGTTACAGAACTCTACAAAAAACTCATGATCTGAAGGGCTTGACCCCTCTCACAGTCTTGAGTCAACCCCAGAAGGCTTTTGGGTTTCTCAGGGATCCCCTCACTCACCATTTCAGGCCCACAACCCGACCCAATCTGGGAAAAGGATCCTATAGTTTGTCAAGATGCTGTGAAATTCTGAGATGAAGAAGCGTTAACACCACGGGCGATGGCCTGCAGCCGTTGGAGCCGCAGGGTGGTGTCAATGTCGCTCTTGTCTGCCTGTAATGTGGTCTCGAGGGCCAGGGCCAGTTGACGAGCCGCTTCTTGCCGGTCGTAACCCCGAAATTGCGCGCGGCGGAGGGCAAACTCATCCGCATCCAGTTGGGCGGTCGGGCCTTTGATGTCTTGCCACACCTGTCGTATCGCTAAGCCCGTCACCCCCCCCGCCAACAGCACCGAAAAGAAGTTTTGGCTGGCCAGCTCCGCCAGGATCGAAACGCCCCCTACAGCAGCCACCATTTGATAGAGTCCAGGCCGCAGCCAATTTTGACCATCAAACAGCCCCACCTCCCGCAAAAATAGCAGATCCCGCTGCGGCTGAGGGATCCGGGGCCAGCGGCCAAAGTCAACCCAAAGGGTGGCATCCGGTCGCCACGGGGCCGAGCGTTTGAGTTTGAGCAGACCATCGAGGGGCATCACGGCAGGTTGCACCGCGATCAGGGAGCGTAATGAAGCGGGCAGCAGATCCCGCAGCCGTTGGATCTCTTCAGCCTGAGCCATTCCTGAGGGGCCAGACGAGGGGGGATAAGGGGTGCCGTAGGAGGAGGATCCGGTCATGGGAATAAACTGAGGCAGACGGCTGTAGTGTACCTGATTCTCCAGCCCATTCAGGGGTTTTTGCCGATTTGGCCAGGATCAGGCTGGTCAGGATCAAGACTGCACCCTGGGGTAGAGCCAGCTTTTGCCACAGCCTGTCCTAGCGATCCACGATCTCCAGACTAAACGTGAGAATGTTAGCGGCCAGGATCCCCAGTGCCCCGGCTTCAATGCTTTCCACCACGCTGATATTGAGATCCTGCTCGGCGATCAGCTCACGGCTGCGGCGGACGGTTTCTTGTCGCTGCGGATCCTCCACCAACACCTGTCTTTGGTCAGAGAGGCTGAGGCGGTAGTAGTTGGGAAAGGTACCACGGCTGGCATCCAGGGCCAGATTGGTCTCTTCTGGGGCCAGATTAAACTCGGCTCGTGTGGTCAACAGGGCCACCTGCACATCCCCATCGGTGGGATCCAATTGCTCCAGCTCGGTCAGGTCAATTTCGAGGCTGATGGTGTCGCGGTCGCGGGTGGTGCGGCTAACCCGAACATCATTAAAGCCGCGGATAAAATCGGTTTCTGGCTGTCCTCGGCGGCGCAGTGTGGCCTGAAACAGATCGTCATCACTGATGGGCTTGACAATCACCAAATAATCCCAGTCCTGCACGAACCCCACATCGTCTACCCCCAAGGTCAGGTTTGGATCCACCAGATTGGCCCGTGGCCCGCTGCTGCCCCCCTGACTCAGGGCCACCACATACCAATAGTCAGGACTGATGGGCAGCCCCATCGTCATCCTGGCATCCAAAAAAGGCCGTGCCCAAGCAGGCCAGCTCTGCCCCCCAGCCCATATCGCCGAAAGCAGCAGGGATCCCGCTACCCCTCTGAGAGCAGTCCAGAAACCAGTCGGTATGTTAGTCATGATCAGGTTCGTCATCAGGGTGTCGGGGCTGTAACTGAAAATAACTAAAAAAATCAAAAAAGTAACCGGGCCGTTAGGGCAATAGCCCGCCGGATCCAAAGCTGGTGGAGGGGGTGTTGAAAATAAAGTCCCCACGCTCTTGAGTCAGCCCCACCGGACGGCTGGGGAAGGCCACCAGGATCGTTTCTAAGAGCAGCAATTCCGCCTGTGGATCGTAGGCCAAGCGCAGCTCAAAATCCCGCAGATCCCGCCGAACTTCAAAGCGGCGCAACCCTTCTTCATCCAATCCCAACCGCAGTCGCCAGTGATTTTGCCACTGGGTGCCAAGGGTAAAGTCCAGATCCACCCCATAGGTGGGCAACTCGCCGGTGGTGGGATCGTAGACCGCTTGTAGACTATAGGCAAATCCTGGCTCATAGCTGGCTAAGCCAGAGCGCAGATTGCGATCAAACGTAGTCGATGTCCGTCCGGTGTAGCTGAGTCGTACCGGTCGAAACTCCCCTTCGTTGGGGTCATAGCCGGATTGCAGGCGTACATCAAACAGGTTGGGACTGGTGTTCCAGGTCAGGCTGGCATTGACCAGATCCCAGCGATCCGTGATGTAGTCAAACCCAGTCGAGCTATCAAATCGGAAGAGATTGCGCACGTCCGCCTCCAGCTCTGTGGTGGTGCGCTGGGCCAATTCCGCCCGATCTTCGGGGGTATCGTCTGCAAAGACCAAGGGGATCGGCACCTCCCCCGGCAGATCGTCCTCAAAGGCGATAAACCCGGCGGGCACATTGGGCAGGTTGGCGCGGGGGGTAAAGGCACTAAAGTTGGCATTGATCCGGTGGGTATCTCGCGAGGTGGAGGACACACTCTGAAAGGGGACGCTGTTATCCCCCTGAAACACCCGCTGAAAGCGCACATCCAGGCTGCTCCAATCATTGGCATCCACCCGGAGACTGGGATTGAGGGAGACCGTCGACTCTTGGTCATCAGTGGAGTAAAGAGCCTGGTAATAATCCAGGGATCCGGGGTTGAGGGTGATCCAGTCGGCGGGCTGATATTGATTAAAGCGCAGGCTGGAGCGGGCTTCGTATCGATCAAAAAAGTTGAGGCCCCCGGTTTCAGCATCCGGTTGCTGGTTTTGGGTCAGGCTGAGGTTGGTGTTAAATGAGATCCCCCGGGCAATTTGCCAGGCATCTGGGGTGAAGTTGAATTCAAAATTGCGCCGGGATTCGTTGTCGCCATTGGAGCTGCTGTAGGCCCGGTAATTGAGCTGATAGCTGCCCAGCCAGCCGGGGGGACGAGCCTGGGTGCCGAGGGTGAGACGGGCATCGGCAAAATCTTGGGCATCGCGGACATTCAACCGTTGGTTGTAATCCAGACGGATATCTGATGTCAGCCAGCGGGCATCTCCATACTGCTGACGGTGATTGAGGGTAACCGGGATCGTATAGGTGCCGCGCTCTGGGGATCCGGTGCGACTGGCGGTCAAGGTGGTGGTGGACAGATCCGCCTGGTAGGTGGCGTTGAGCCGCAGATCAGCATTGTCGTTGCGCCCGCCGGTGGGGCGGTAGGTGTTGTCAAGGTTGATGCGAAAATCCCCCCGCAACTGGCCGGGGTGCCCCAAGATGGTGGCGGCATAAAAATCAAAGAAGTGATCCACCCGAAAACGGCTGGAGAGACGGCGTTCATCCAATTCTGTGACCAGATAAAACTGGGCCCGGCCATAGTTGACCGTATCCGGGATCGGCAGGATGTAATCGTGGATCATCCCCAGTCCCAGGCCCTTGTTTTGGATGGCATCGATGCGGATCCCGCCAAAGTTGTACTGATCCATCGAGTAGGCCCAACTGGACTTGACAAAAAGCCCCTCCACCTCGCTCTGCCCTGGCAATACCCACTGGTGATCCCGCAGGCTGTAGACAAATAGCGGGAAATAGCCCACCTGAGTGCCACCGCTGACATCCCCCACCGGATCCAGCTCTCCGCCCGCAAAGACCCGAGCATCGTAAATCAAGATCCGATCATCAGGGAAAATCTCCACCCGATCCCCCTGCACATAGTGGGTAACCGGCTCTTCGGGGGAGGTGGTGACGGTGGCGTTTTCAAAAAAGATTTGATCCCCCAGCAGAGCGGTGGTTTCCTCACTGCGCACATACATAAAAGTGCCGGGTTGTTCGGCGGGCACAATCACCAATGAGCTTTCAAATTGGGCGGTGCGGCTGGGCAAGTCAAAATCGAGATTGCGTCCCTGGATCTGGCGGGCCTGGAGTCGGCCTGCCCCCACCGGCTGATTGAGCACAAAGGGGCCATCGCTGCGCAGTCGCCGCTCCCGCTGATAAAACAGCAGCCGATCCCCACTGACGGTGGTGCCATCCGCCAACTGGATCCGAGCATTGCCCTCGGCGATCCCCACCTGTTGCTCGGCGTCATAACTGAGCACATCCCCCTCGACATTGAGCTGACTGGGATCCAGGGGTCGCTCCAGTTGGCTGCTGACATCCAATTGCTGCCGAATCTGGGATCCACGTGTTTGGGGTTGGGGATCCAGCTCTGGAGTGTCTGAGCTAGTGGGGGCTTGAGCTTGGGAGGGAATGTTTGTGGGCAGCCAGAGGGGGAAGAGTTCCAGCAACTCGGGATCATAAAAGCCCGCCAAAGCGGGGGGAATGGTGGAAGCAGCCTCAGCCCCTGGGGGAGTAAACTCAAACTCCGCCAAATCGCTGGGAAACTCCCCTGCTTGAACCGGCAGTGGCGAAGTCGGCAGCGGATCCAAGTCGAGATTGATCAGATCCAGTGTCAGTGGAAACAGCCGCAATAGGTCTGGGTGATAGGGGTTACTGAGGGAGGGCAACACGCTGGGGGGCAGGGGCAAGGATCCCTCGGCTTGGGCCACCAGAGTGGGTAAGGGGGCGTCAGGATCGAGCTGGTCGAGATCCAGCAACAGCGAAACCAGCTCCTGCAGGGCATCTTGCTCAGGGGTGCTAGAGCTAGGCACAGCCCCGTTGGGATCCAGCAGGGCAGCAGCGGTATGGGGTTGTGTCAGTTGCTGGGCCAGCGGTGCAGAACCCTGATTTTTAATTGTCCGATCAATCACCTGGTCTTCGGTGACTCGATCTTCGGTAACTTGGTTTGCAATCTGAGGTTCCACAACAACATCATTGGGATCCTGGTTAGAACCCTGATCGGGATCCTTTGAGGCTGCATGAGCGGCTGCCCCATCTGCCAGGAGTCGCTGGAGCCGCTGTTGGTTGAGACCCTGTGCAAGATCCTCTACCCTTGGGGCTTGGCTGATTGGTTGGTTGGCTGCCACTGGAGGGGATTCTGGAGGGGCGTCCACCGCAGAGGGATCCACAGCCGACTGAGCTAGGGATCCCAATCCCACCGGATCTGCGGAGGCGATGACAACCTTGGGGACTGGAGAGTTGTTGTGTTGGGCCTGTCGTAGAGCGTAGGCGGCAGCTCCCTCATCCAAGAGTCGTTGGAGCCGCTGTTGGTGCAGGTGTTGGTGCAGGTGTTGGTGCAGTGCTTCGGGGGTCAAGCTGCCCGCATCCGCAACAGCTTGCGAGACTGAGACAGGAGATTCTAAACCAGACTTTAGATCAGGGCTTGAGGCCAACTGAGCTAGGGCTTGCTCCAAAAGGACTGCCTCAGCCGGATCCAACAGCGTCAGCAGTAGGGGAAACTGTACCCACAGCTCCGGGGCATAGACGGATGGCTCAGACTCTAGGGGTGATGCAACAGATGACTCAATCTGGGTCAGGGGCTGAGAAAACGGGGGTACAGCAGCAGCCTGTTGGAGAGATTGCTCATAGGCCGCTCGGCCCTCGGCCAGTAGACGTTCCAGACGGTCGGGATCCAGCGGGGCTTGGCTGGCTTGGGCCTGGGTGGCCAGCACTACACTTAACAGCGAGAGAGCGGATCCCCCACAGCCAAGCCGAAACCAAAAGGTGGTGTGCGCGCTTGCTTTCACCGGAAATAGCGTCCCAATAACAACAGACCGATGCCCCCAAAACTGACATTCGGCAGCCAAGCCGCCAACCAGGGATCCAGGATCCCAGCTCGACCCATACTACGCCCCAAACTCATCAGCACATAGTAAATAAACACCAGAACGATGGCGACCGCGACCCCCCCATAACGTCCGGTCTGACGCACCGCCTGCAACCCCAAAGGGGCTGCCACCATTACAGCAAAGAAACTGGCCAATGGAATGGCAAATTTGAGATGCCACTCCGTTCTGAGGCGGGTGATCTCTTCGAGGGGGGCCTGGGCCTGCCGGAGCTGTTCGATCCGCTCGGCCAGTTCGATCGATGATTGCTCTTGGGGTACCTTTTCTCCCCGCACCAGATTGATCAGATCCGCCACCACATTCAGTTCCATGGATCCCACTTGGCCCTCGTAGTAGGTACGCCCCTCAGAGTCATAGCGACGTACTACAGCTCCCTCTAGGTGCCAGGATTGCCCCTCTTGGCGGGCGGTTTGGGCGGTGATCACCTGCGGAAACCTGAGGGTGCCGGTCTCAGCCTTGCGATCAAGCAGCACCACATCCCGCATCAAACCTGAGTCTTGGTCAATCTCACCGATATAAAACCAAAGGTTATTGTCCACTTTGATCATCTCGCGGGGGTTGAGCAGCATGGCATCCTGCGAGACAAAAAGGTTGTGGTTGAGGGTACGCACCTTTTGGTTGGTTTGTGGCACGATATATTCATTCATGGCAAATGAAATGCCACTGACGATCATCCCCAAGATCAAAACAGGAATAAACAAATTGCGATAGGGGATCCCTGCTGCTCGCAAGGCGATGATCTCGCTATCGGATCCCATTTTTCCTAGGGCTAAAAGGGTGGCAAATAGGCCCGCAATCGGGAAGGTGACCACTAAGATTGCAGGTAGATTCAAAACTAAAATTTGCAAGATGGTGATGGGCGGTGCGCCCTTTTTAACCAATAGATCGGTGTAGAGAAAGAGTTGATTGCCCAAAATTAAAGTTGTGCCCCCGGCCACCCCCAAAAAGAAGGGCCGGATCATTTCTTTGAGCAGGTAGCTCTCCAAAAACCGCCCCCCCAATGGCAGTGCCAATAGGGTTTCCCGCAGGATTTGCAACCAGGATGGACGGGGAGAGGTTTGAGCGGTCATAGGCCAGGGGAGGCAGCACAGCAATGGGTGAGTCAGTAGGCTTATGGTAGCGGCTGATGCGTCGAGATGGATTGCGGCTTTTGGCTAGATTCTGCTGGGGTTTTAGCTCTGACTTGGCCCTCAACTCTTGTGTCTTTAGACTCTGGAGCAGAAGGTCAGGTTCCTGTCTGGCCTGTTTCTCTCTCTAAAGCCATCAACCCCTGGCGATGGGATCCCGCTTCCCAAAGGCTGAGGATCCCTAGCCCCAGGATCACGATCCCGCTGATGGCGTTGCCCCACTGTTCTGCTGGGGTGCCCTGATAGCGAATGTCAATGTCGGTGGGAGTGGGATCCAGGGCCAGTTGAAGGCGACCGTCTGGGGCGGCACTGATCTGATCTGGGGATAAAAGCCGCCCATCCTGTTTGATCTGCCAGGCGGGGTAGGCAAACATTCTGAGGGTCAGCACCACAGGATCCGAGCTGGGATCCGGCTTGACCCAAAAGTGTCGCTGTCCGTACCGCCAGGTTTGAGTCTCGATCTGTCCCTGACCCGATTGCCATTCCAGCAGCGGATAGGTTCGGGCTGGGGGAACCGGGCTACCCTGACCCAACACAGGCCGATACTCAAACGCATCCACAAAAGCCAATCCCTCTGGATATTTCCAGTGCCAGCCCAAAAATCGCTCCCCCTGAGCTGGATCAATGGTGGGTTCAGCCGGAAACGGGGGTCGCTGTTCCATCAAATGCTCAAACTCCGCCACCAACGGTGGATTGTAGAGAGCCTGCTGGGGATAGGCCAAGCCCTGAGCCATGATCCAGCCCATCAGCCCCAAGATCAACAGGGATCCGGTTATCTGGGCCGGTCGTTTTAAGATAGGGGATAACACAGATTCTAAACCCAGGATCCCCTGCCACAGATAGCCAAAACAAAAGGGCACCACACTGGCTGTTACCCCCATCCACCGCCACGGAAATTGGATCCGGGTCAAGCTGCCAGAAAGCTGATAGATCGGAGCGGATAAGCTGGTCATCATCAGGCTGGCGATCAGTAGGGATCCGGCCACAAAGAACAGTAGACCGCGCTGGATTCGAGGTTCGATGCAGTCAGGATCCTGGGTTATTTCATGCGTTATTTCAGGTGGCTTTGGGCTGAGCCTGAGCCTGAGAACTGCCACCATTAATGTCAATCCCAACACAAGTAACGGCAGCCAAAAGTGAGGTAGCAGGAGCTGATCATAAGCATGATCTGTGGTCTGGATCCAGGGGGTAAAGCTGACCATAAATCGCTGTAATGGATCATAGATATCCCAGCCATTGATCAGATCAATACTGACCAAAGATTGATCAAAAGCCGCAGGCAACACAAAGAAACTGACACTGAGTAACCCCAAAACTGTCACACCATAGATTCGGATCCCTAAAGTCATCAAGGGTTGCCATACTCTGGGTTTTAATGGCCCTGAAAAAGACTGAGCAAAGCCCAACGGCCACAGGGGCCACACCACCGTCCAGACCAAGACCATCGGCAAATGGGTCAACGCCAAGCCACCATAGGCCGCCGCCAGAGCCAGTCCCCACCGCCACCAGCGGGATCCTGTCAAAATTGCCCGCGTCAAGCCCAACCCAGCCCCAATCACCCAGGGCATCAAGCTCAAGCCCCACACCTCCGCAATCGCCCCCCGGTCATAGATATCCAGAACAAAGTAGGGGGTCGTTGCCGCCATGATCACAACAGCCACTGAAATCGGGGCTGACCACACCTGTCGAGCGGCCCAATAGGATCCCCAGGCCCGCACCACAGTTGCCAGAGCCATAGAACCCACCAGGGCCTTGCCCGTCCCCAACCATACAAAGGGCAGCGTGCTCATCATACAAAGCGGTGGATAAAAACTAAATGTAGGGCTACCCAAGCCAAAATAGGATCCTTCTAGCCAACGGGGATAAAGCTGTCCGGCCCAGAATTGCCTCCCATACTGAAAAGCCCACATCATGTTGAAGTGAAAAGAGTGGGTATGGGGATAATTTTGCTGCCACATCGGCCATACAACCATCCCGATGACCGCCACACCTAAAACCCCCAGCAGCACAGGCAGGAGTTGAGTTGGATTTCTAATCAAAAGTGTCAGATTTTTCATAGCTTCAAAGGTAGTGCTTTGAGGCAAACTATTGTGGCCACCAGCCGAGGTTGACCACCCCTAACCCTATCACTGGCCCAACTCGATCTCTGAGATGATCCTGGCAGGGTCAACCATTGCCCGGTTATTTGCGTTGTTTGACGCTCAAGTGTTGTTTGATCCCCAAGGATCCCACCGATACCGCAAGTTAGGCGCACGTCTACACCTGAGCTGTTGCGGTTTCAAGCGTTTTCCACTCAGGCAAGATACCTCTAGTTCATGGCTGGTCAGGATCCTAGCCTAGCTCTGTACCTCACGAGACTCAGAAACGCTGTAGGCTAATCGAGGTAGCTGTGAGTCTCGTCAGCGCCAGTGAATTAAGGAACTGGTTTAGGAAGTGTGTTTGCTGTAGCGAGTGATTGAGGGAAGAACTGTAACACCATTATGAGAGTCAACAGAAGATTCCTGACCTCAAGGTACCTATCAAGAGGTAAACGCGCCGGATTGAATTAGCTCCGCCATCTTCTGTAGGCATGTGTGAAGAACAATCACAACTTCTCCTCGAGTGACTGGCTTTTCAGCTCGAAATGTATTGTCTGGAAAACCTGAGATACACCCATACTGTTCCGTTAGTGCTTTGACAGCCGCAAAATAGGGATCCGATGGCGATAGATCCTTCAGTTGACTTACGGCTGTGATGGCGGTCATCGGTAATTCGGCCTCCTCAGCTTGAGCCGAGTGGATAGTCCCGATCCATGAGCTTGCGGTCAGGATTAAAGCTAAACTACCCAAAAGAAAAACAGAAACTTTGTAAAACCAGGTTTTCTTCATGACTGCTTCTCCTGACTTAAGACTTTACTCTTACAACAGAATTGACAATACCTCATTTCTTGGCATTTGTCTAGAGTTATGGACAAAAATTAGGGGATCCTTGAGGAAATTGTTGGCTACAAATCGACAACAAGCCTAAAGCCAATATGAGTTGTGCCTGTATCTGGAGATTGGGACTCCCTTGCCCCTGGACGGTAGCGGCTACAGTAGTTTTTAGCACAGAGGTGGGATCCGCCTTTGATCACATGAACTGCACCCTCACCAGGCTTCTTGGGATCAAAGCTGCTTGCTTGGATTGGCCCTTGCGGATTGAGACTGTGCTCCTTGCCTTGGTGGCCTACCTGAAACCAATCCGAGGTCCATTCCCATACATTGCCGGTCATATCGTAGAGTCCATAGCCATTGGCAGGAAAAGACCCCACTGGAGCAGTTCCCTCAAAGCCATCTTTCTGAGTATTAAAGTAAGGAAATTGCCCCTGCCAGGTATTAGCTTTATTATCTGAAAACTTTTGCCCCCATGCATAAAGCATGCCATTTAATCCCCCCCGAGCTGCAAATTCCCACTGCGCTTCTGTAGGGATTTGCTTGCCAATCCATCTGGCGTAGGCTTCTGCATCTTCATAAGCGATATGGACAACTGGATGCTTTTCCATTCCCGCAATATCACTGTCAGGACCGTAGGGATGCTTCCAACTAGCACCAGGGATCCAGTGCCACCAGCTCATATACTCCACATGAAAAGTCCCAGCATCAGGAGGCTGAAAAACCAGAGATCCAGGCTGCCATTGCTCTTGCGTTAGATCCGGAAACTGCTCTTGAGCAAGAGGCCTTTCGGCAACGGTAAGATAATCAGCTACTGCAACAAACTCAGCGAACTGTTGGTTAGTCACCTCATACTGGTCTATACAGAATGCATCAACTGTAACATCAGGTGCAGAGCGTTCCTCAAGATACTGTGGATGGTCAGATCCTATTCTGAAGGTGCCTCCAGCAATTAAAACCATGCTTTCAGGACAGCTCCTCGATGGCAAGGCATAGACCTTACTGGTAAAACTCATGCCTAAAAAAGCTGCTAAGCTAAACAGCAATATGCCCAAAAGGATAGATTTAATCAAACTTAATCGAATCACTTTTAGTCCTCCATCGTCTTATTTTCTCTAGTTTAAGCCCTTACTTAGATTCACTAATAAACCATTGATAGTATGGGTTATTCGGATCCATTTGTAAGACGCGGTTTATGAGTCTAACCCAACGATTCCTCT
>CAZODP010000060.1:7269-18814 GCA_964578595.1 uncultured bacterium | reverse complement strand
GTAGGAGTGGGGGTGGCATCGGTAGCCGGGGCTTGTGCCCGAAATGCCCACTGTTGCAGGGTGGTGTTGCCATTCACATCCGCCACTTGCACAGACACCACCGTATTGACATCCGTGGGCAATGGCTCCGGGGGTTGATAGGTGAATCCTTGGGGGGTGCGCTGGGCGCGGCTCGTTACATCAACGCTGTTGACAAACAGACTGAGGCTATTGAGATCGATCCCCTGTTCGTCACGCCAGCGAGCCGCAATAGTAGGTTGTAACTGATTGACAGTGGTATCGCGGGCCGGGGTCAGCTCATCAATGACGGGAAAAGATTGGTCTGCCACATCGCCGATACTGACGGTCAGATCCGGCAACTGTAAAGCCGTCACCAGTCCTTCTCGTTCGATGCGGGCAATCACGGGTGCTTGACCCACCTGATCCTGACTCCGAAAAGTATAGGATCCTTCGTATTGACCGGGGCGAGTTTCGGTCATGGGCAAGTTGACGGCCACACCTGGGATCGAAAAAGTAGCTGTGGATCCAGGGGTGCCCCGCAAAAAGAAGGTGGCGGTATCCCCAGGACTGACGCGACCTAAGGTTTGACGGGTAAAAAACTCTTCGATGGTGGGGGGGCCAGTCAGCTGCTCCACCGGAATTGAAGGTTGCAGAGGTTCCGTCGGTGTGGTCACAATCGGGGCTGAGGTGCCACCAGGGATCGATGCCCCCGCAGGCGGACTCAGGGGAGAAATACGGCCAATTTTGGCCAGAGCCTGATAGGTGAGGGCGGCCACTTCCCCACGGGTGGCAACCGCTTGGGCGTTGACAATGCGGACATCTGGATACAGCACCAACAACTCTTCTGCGGTGGCGGTGGCAACCCAGATTCGGGCAAAGTTGGGGATACTGCTGGCGTCACTAAAGATGCTGAGGGTGGGTTCGATCCGATCTTCGGGGATCCCTTGGCCGTCAGTGACAGCGCGGGTCAGCACCGTAATTGCCTGAGCACGGGTCAACACATCATTGGGCCGAAAGCTGCCATCCGGAAAACCGGCAATAAAGCCTGCCGCCGCCGCTGCCCCAATCGCCGGAACAGCCCAACTGGGCAAGGGATCCGCAAAGCGAGGGGCTGGCACATTGGTATCTAGCCCAAAAGCATTGGTGACAATCGCCGCAAACTGAGCACGGGTGAGCTGATCATTGGGCCGAAACGTACCATCTGGAAAGCCCCCAATCACATCCTCTTCATTCAGCCGCTGGATGTATTGCCCTCCCCAGTGGGTCTGGATATCGCTTAGCTGTGCCCAACTGGGACTGGCAGCGAGGGTCAATCCTCCCATCACAATGGCAATGAATGCCTGCTGCAATGACTTGAGTGGCGGATGGAATAGCTTAGAGATCATAGACGTTACTCCGTTAGTAGCTCTCAACCTGACGGCTTTCACCTTTAGCTTACAGATGCTCGTCCACAGTGGATGAATCTGCTTCTTGATCAGGATCAGGCTTCATAGGTAATTGTCCAATGGATCCCTGTTCCATTCACAGTCCCATAACAGCATGATGCCTGTCGGATCCCGGACAAAGTAAGTAATCCGAAGTCAACATTGATAGATCACAGGTGAATAGTTTTCTGTTTTTGCCTCATTTTTTCAACTGTCTTGCATCTGGGGAGTCTGTATGAAGTGCTAGCCCTGATGGGTCGGGTTCCTGGGTCGTTTTGAAAAGATTAGGATTCGGTGGCGGTTAGACTCGAAGGCGTCAGGTTGTGCTCCTTGCTCCCTTTCATCCCAGGGGTTATGAATGACTGATATTCAGCTTTGGCCCCGGATCCGGGATCTCTATCTACGGGGGCAGTTTTTGTTGCGGGGAACGGTGCGGGGACAGGTGGCGCTGTTGATTGCAGGATTGTCGTTTGTTCCCAATATGACCCTGATTGTGGCCACAGTGGTGCTGTCGCCCGAGGTGGTGCGGATCCCGGTGGGACTGGTGCTTTGGATCCCGATTTTGGGGATCTTGAGTGCCGGGGTGGGCTATTTTTCGTCGGTGTGGATGCTGCGTTCTCTGACCATCTTGGCCACAGAGCTGGCTCATCTGGAGGCGGTGGTGGGGAATCCGGGATGTTGGATTTTGGCATCTCGACCGCAGGATCCCGATGAAGCTCTGGTGTTGCGGCGGGCTTTTTCACAGCTTTTGCAGCAGGTGCGGCGAGAGCAGGAGGGACGAGCGGCTTTTACGGCAACTTTGATGCACGATCTCAAAACTCCGCTGGTGGCATTCCGGCATCTTTTGATGGCCCTGCGGGATCAGCCGCTGGATCCTGGCCAAGAGCGGCAGATCTTAGGGGATTTGCTCAAAGAAAACGACCGGATCCTGGAGCTGGTGCAAAAAATGGTGGAGGCTCACCGGGCCGAACGTCATGAGATTGATCTGTGTTTGCAACCTTGCGATCTGCTCAAGCTGGCTCAGGGCTTGGCCAGTCGATTGGCTCCTGTGGCCCAAGAACGGCGGATCCGGCTGGAGGTAACCGGCTCTGGCTGTACCCAAGCGGATCCGTCTGAGCTGGAGCGTGCCCTCTACAACATCGTGGACAATGCCCTCCACTATGCCCGCACTCAGGTTTTGATCCAGATCAAGTCAGGCGCGATTTGGGTGGAAGATGATGGCCCCGGCTTAGCTGCCCCCCTGCACCAGTTGGCCCAACCCTATCAGGGTGAAGCTTTTGAGATCGCAGGGCAACGGCTGACCGCTCGTTCAACTGGATTGGGACTGTTCATTGCCCGGAGTATCTTGGAGGCCCACGGCGGATCCCTAGCTGTGATCAAAACCGGATCAACGGGCACAACCCTCGCACTTCAGATTGAGCCAGTCGCGGTTGAACCGATGGGGTTTACTTCAAAAGCACTTTGATCCCTAGACCATCCTAAACAGTCGATCTGATCTAGATCCAATCCCTGCTCAAAAATCTGGTCAATGGGCACCATCTCTCCTGTGGAGGTCATCATTTGATGGTCGGGTGTGGCTCGAATCACTGTGCCATCTTCAAGGGTATATTCACAGAGCGATCGAACTCCCCGCTGATGCCATTGGGCTACGGGCTGGGCATAAATATGGCCCTCTGGATCCAGACTTAAAATCGTACATTGGATCCGATCTTTGACCAATTTAGCCATGGGAAGTGGGCCATATTCAAGGGTCAAAACCAGCGTTTCAGCCGCGAGACAATACTCCGCAAAAGCCACCATCTGATCAAACAGGGTTTCAGCCACTGCCCGACTCACCCCATGCTCAGCGGATCCAGCCAAAAAAAGTTCTCGATGTTTTTCCATCTCAGATACTTTCTTTTTGCCCATCGCCCGTCGCAGCAAGTCCGCTTGACCCAGGGTATACCCAGCCATATCCTGAGCAATCCGCATGATCTGCTCTTGATACAAAATCGCCCCGTAGGTATCTTTCAAAATGGGCTGCAATATCTCATGGGCATAGGTCACCTGTTTGCGGCCATGTTTACGGTCAATAAAATCGGGGATCATGCCAGTATCTAGCGGCCCTGGTCGGTAAAGTGCCAACACTGAAGAGATATCTTCTAAGTTGGAGGGTTTCAGATCCCGAACCACCTGCTTCATCCCCGATGATTCCAGTTGAAAGATCCCTTCTAGTTCACCTTTGGCCAGGATTTGATACGTTTTTGGATCCTCTAATGGCAGATGATCTAGATCCAGATGGATCCCTCGGTTAGCCGCAATCAAATCTGTGGCCCGTTGGATCATGGTCAAGTTACGCAAACCCAAAAAGTCCATTTTGAGTAGACCCAAAGACTCGATATCTTCCATTGAGTATTGAGTAATGGTTTGACCGTCATTATTGCGTTGCAGAGGCACAATCTGATCGAGCGGATCCTTGGAGATAACCACTCCTGCTGCATGAACCCCAAAGGTTTTATTGGTGCCTTCTAATCTCAGAGCCAGATCGATCCAGCGGCGGGTGATGGCATCTTTCTGATATTTTTCCCGAAATTCTGGGGCAGGGGTTTTATCGCCGATCATGTCTTTGAGTTTGGCTGGCTTGCCCCGAGAAACAGGGATCAATTTGGCCATTTTGTCCGCCTCAGCATAGGGAATCTCTAGGACTCGGCCCACATCCTTGAGAATTGCCTTGGAGGTCATCCGGTTAAACGTAATAATCTGAGCCACCTTCTCGGTGCCATACTTCTCGGTGACATACTCGATCAGCTCACCTCGGCGCTCGATACAAAAATCTGAATCAATATCCGGCATTGACTTACGTTCAGGATTAAGAAATCGCTCAAAAAGTAAACCATAATGCACCGGATCAATATTGGTGATCTTGAGGGCATAGGCCACTAAGGATCCGGCTGCCGACCCTCGACCTGGCCCCACCGGGATCCCTTGTTCACGAGCATGACGAATATAGTCCCAGACCACTAAAAAATAGGAGGAAAATCCCTTCTGTTGAATAATATCTAGCTCAAATCTGAGCCGATCTTGATAGATTTGATCAATGTGTTCAGGCGTATTGACTTGGCATCGCTCCATCAATCCCTTCCAGGATAATTCTGTGAGATAGCTGTCGTGGGTATGGTGATCGGAAATGGGGTAGTCTGGGATCCTAGATTCCCCAAAAATGTCATAATCTTCAATCTTTTCGAGCACCTCAAGTGTATTGGCAATCGCCTGCTCAATCATCTCCGGATCCAAGTGATCTTGACAGAGGCGGCGCATTTCTTCAGGGCTTTTGAGGTATTCAGTGCCGCTATACCGCAGCCGATTGGTTTCCGTCAGATTTTTGCCTGTTTGGATACACAGTAGTGCATCGTGGGCCTCAACATCGCCGCAAGACACAAAGTGACTATCATTGGTGATGATCAGT
Organism: uncultured bacterium; assembly: GCA_964578595.1. Classification (GTDB taxonomy): domain Bacteria; phylum Cyanobacteriota; class Cyanobacteriia; order Thermostichales; family Thermostichaceae; genus JAAUUM01. The sequence continues at coordinate 13,945 of CAZODP010000060.1, read as the reverse complement.
TTGATCCCTAACTCTTGGGCAATTTGGGCCAATTGCACATTCATAAACCGATCTTCTCGGGAGCCGTGATCCTGCAATTCCAGATAGTAATCATCCCCAAACCGCTCTTGATACCAGGCGGCAATCTCTCTGGCCACTTGGGGTCTGCGCTGTAGGATCGCCTGCGGAACTTCCCCTGCTAAACAGCCAGAGGTAACGATCAGATCCTGCTTGTACTCCAGTAACGTTTCTTTGTTGATACAAGGTCGAGCAAAGATCCCCTTACCCTGAAATCCCTGTAGATGAGAAATGGTGGTTAGCTTAACCAGGTTTTTGTAACCCTGTGTATTTTTTGCCAACACAATTTGGTGATATTTGGGATGCCGTTTCTGGGTGTCCCCCAAGGATCCATGGATCACATACATTTCGTTGCCCACAATCGGCTTGATGCCCTGTTCTTTGCAGAGCTTGATCAGCTCCAGGGATCCGTACATCACCCCATGATCCGTCAGGGCAAGGCCAGGCAGGCCCATCTCCACCACCTGAGCAATCAGATTGGGCAATTGGCTAGCCCCATCCAAGAGGCTGTATTCACTGTGGAGATGCAAAGGCACAAAGGGCATAGGTCACCACAACACAAAACAGGACACAAAACAGGACAAAGGGATCCCGACCCAAGGTAACGCGATAGCCCCGGATCCGGCCAAATCGTTATCTCCAATACCACTCCCGTCTGGATTCCCCGTTATGGTCTTCCCAGTTGCTCCATGAGAGTGGCCTCTAGGGTTCCGGGTCTGGGTCAATCGGTTGGCCAAGGCTGATCACTGGTCCGAGAGAGGCAGCCGATCTAGGGTCTAAAGCCCAAAGGTCGGTGACACGGCGGGACAAAAGCCCGGGAGGACATACCCTATGATGTCGCTCCTGAGGATCCTATGCCTGATCTGCCGCCCCCATTATTTTCCAATCAAGTTGATTCTAATCAAGGCGATTCCAGTCAAGCTGACTATGGCCTCAAGGCTGAAGCTCACCTCTCCGAAACAGGCTGGTTACGAGAGGTGGAGCACGGCCTCCGCACTGGCCTAGAGGGTGCCGAAAGCATCATTGACCGCTCCATTCCCACCTTCTCACGGGGGGAGTTGCCCCACTTTGCCGGCATCAATACCTTTCTCAAAGCCCCCTATGTGGAAGATGTCCATCAGGTGGGCAATTACGATGTCGCCATTGTGGGGGTCCCTCACGACTGCGGCACCACCTACCGCCCCGGCACCCGCTTTGGCCCCCAAGGGATCCGGCGGATCTCGGCTCTCTACACCCCCTACAACTTTGAGCTGGGGGTGGATCTGCGAGAGTCCATCACCATTGCCGATGTGGGGGATGTGTTTACGATCCCAGCCAACATCGAAAAATCCTTTGACCAAATTTCAAAAGGGGTGGCTCATGTTTTTGCCAGTGGGGCTTTGCCCGTCATCCTGGGGGGGGATCACTCGATTGGTTATCCGACGGTGCGGGGGGTGTGCCGCCACTTAGGCGATAAAAAAGTCGGCATCATCCACTTCGACCGCCATGTGGATACCCAGGAGACCGACCTGGATGAACGGATGCACACCTGCCCTTGGTTTCACGCCACTAATATCAAAAATGCCCCCGCTGAAAACCTGGTACAACTGGGCATCGGCGGCTGGCAGGTGCCTCGCCAAGGGGTGAAGGTCTGCCGGGAGCGAGCCACCAACATCCTCACCGTCACCGATATCACCGAGATGGGCCTGGATGCTGCCGCCGCCTTTGCCATCGAAAAAGCCACCGCTGGTACCGATTGCGTCTATATCAGCTTTGATATCGACTGCATTGATGCGGGCTTTGTGCCGGGTACAGGCTGGCCAGAACCCGGTGGTCTGCTGCCCCGCGAGGCTTTGGGCTTGTTGGCTCGCATCATCCCCAATGTCAAGGTCTGTGGGTTGGAGATTGTGGAGGTCTCGCCCCCTTACGATATCAGCGACATCACCTCTTTGATGGCAACACGGGTGATCTGCGACACCTTGGCTCACATGGTGCGGTCGGGCCAGTTGCCTCGCCGGGGCCAAAAGCCGGATTTTGTCCATGATTTTGCTCAGCCGGAGTTGCTGGCAGACTGGCGGGGGGGCTGATGCACGAGGTGGATATGACCAAGGCGCTGATGATCACACTGGAGGATTGGTGGCGATCCCAGCCAGGATCCCCCATCATCCAGACGGTTTACCTACAGGTGGGGGAGTTCACCTGTGTGGAGCCGGCCAGCCTCGAATTTGCCTTCACCACCCAGACCAAAGGCACGTTTTTAGAAGGGGCAGAGCTGGTGATCGAATCGGTGGCGTTTGTGGCCCATTGTCCCCGCTGCCAGCAGGACTATCGCCCTCAGATCGGGGAGCACTATGGCTGTCCCACCTGTCAAGAGCCGCTGTCGGACATCATTTCGGGTCGTGAACTAAAAATCAAATCATTGGAGTGTCAGGATCCATGCATCAAGTGATCGATATGGGCGTCAATCTGCTACAGGCCAATCACCACCAGGCTGAGCACAATCAGGAGCTATTGGATCGCTCTGGTGTGGTCTGTTTCAACCTGATGAGCAGCCCCGGCGCAGGCAAGACGGCTCTTTTGGAGGCCACCTTAGGATCCCTAGTTCAATCCCATCGAGTGGCGATCATCGAAGGGGATATGACCACCCAGTTGGATGCCGAACGATTGCGCAAATTTGGGATCCCAGTGATTGGCATCAATACGGGCCGAGCCTGCCACCTAGATGCCCGCATGGTGCAGGGGGGGATCCGGCAACTGGAGCAGGAGGTAGCCCCTCTAACGGAATTCGACTTGATCTTGGTGGAAAATGTTGGCAATCTGGTCTGTCCGGCTGAGTTTGCGGTGGGAGAACACGCCAAAATTGCCCTCCTCAGCGTGACCGAAGGGGAAGACAAACCCCTCAAGTATCCCCTGATGTTTCGAGAGGCCGATTGTCTGGTGATCACCAAGGTGGATCTAATGCCCCATCTTCAGTTTGATCAAGACAAATTGATCGATCATGTGCGGCAAATGAATCCCACTGTTCCCATCTTTTGGGTATCCGCTCAAACGGGAGCCGGATTGTCGGAGTGGGTGGCCTGGATCCAAGCTCGAATTACCTTGGGATCCTCAGCGAAAGCTGAAGACAAGTCTATCGAAAGGATCGCTTCTATTTGACCCATTTTCAACATCATAGTTCTGGTTTTAGGGAGATTTTCGTTATGTTTTCACGCCGTTCTGTCTTATCTTGGTGCGCTACTCCACTACTGGCCGGGATCCTGGCGGGATCCTCTGCTTTGGCTCAAGAGGGGGATCCGATTGTATTGGGCTATAGCAGTTGGGCGGGCTGGTGGCCGTGGGCGATAGCCGAGCAGGAGGGCTTGTTTGAGGCCAATGGCGTCAATGTGCAAATGCGGTGGTTCGATGGCTATCTGGAATCCATGCAGGCTTTCGCAGCGGGTCAGTTGGATGGCAATACCCAGACCCTCAACGACACCATCTCTTTTTTGGGGGAGTCAGCCGATGGCCAGGTGGTGGTGCTGGTCAACGACAACTCGGCTGGTAATGACAAGATCATTGTTGGCGAAGAGATCAACTCGATTGAGGATCTGTTGGGCAAACGGGTGGCCATTGAAGAAGGGGTGGTGGATGACTTCTTACTCTCTCTGGCCCTGGCTGAAGCGGGCTACTCCCGTGATGATGTGGAGATTGTCCCGCTTGAAACCGGGGCAGCAGCAGCAGCCTTTGCGGCGGGCCAAGTGGATGCCGTAGGGGCCTTTCCCCCCTTCTGGCTGACGGCATTGGAGCGGCCCGGCAGCAAAGAGCTGATCACATCGGCAGACTTTCCGGGGGCAATTCCCGATCTGCTGGTGGTGAGTCAGACCCTGATTGATGAACGGCCTGATGATGTCCAGGCCATCGTCAACACTTGGTTTGATGTATTGGAGTTTATGGAGACCAACCCAGAGCGATCAGATCAGATCATTGCCGAGCGGGCGGGGGTGACCGTAGAGGAGCTGGATCTGTTCCGGGATGGGATTATCTTTTTTAGTGCTGAGGACAACATCGAAGCCTTCAGTGAAGGAGACAGCATGGTGCATATGCCCTATGCCGCCCAGGTGATGGCGGAGTTTATGGTGGGGGTGGAGTTTATCCCCGAAGTTCCCGACATGAGCACGCTGCTGGATGACGGTTTCATCCGGGCTTATATCGAGGCCAATCCGCAATAGCCACCCTTGATGCTAGCGCCCCTCACTGCTTCTGTTTTGCTCAGGATCCCTGGTTATGGCTGTCTCCACTGCCCCCAACTCCACCCCCAGCAGCCGACTGCGCTCCAGCCTACCGCCCACAGTCTTTTGGCGCATCGCTGAGGGGATCCCGCCTCGGCTGCATCTGACCTTGATGGGGCTGTCGGTGGCGGTGCCCTTTGGGGTGTGGTGGCTGATGTCCAATCTGGGCTGGGTCAACACCCGCTTTTTGCCAACCCCTCAGATGGTGGGGCTGGCCCTGATACGGCTGTGGCAACAGGGCTACCTGTGGACGGATACCATTGCCAGTTGTCAGCGGGTGGGATTGGGCTTTTTGATGGGGGCTGTGATCGCAGTTCCTATGGGCATTGCCATGGGATCCTTTGCCAGCATTCGGGCCTTGCTGGAGCCGATCATCGGCATCATCCGCTATATGCCTGCCCCCGCCTTCATCCCGCTTTTGATCATCTATCTGGGTCTGGATGAGGCCCCCAAAGTCGCCCTGATCATGATTGGCAGCGTTTTTTTTAACACATTGATGATCATGGATGCGGTCAAGTTTATCCCCAAAGAACTGATTGAGGTCACCTATACCCTGGGGGGATCCCGGCCCCAAGTGTTGCATCAGGTGATCAGCCCCTACATTTTGCCCAACATCATTGATACGTTTCGCATTAACGTGGCGGCGGCTTGGGGCTTGGTGGTGGTGGCGGAGTTAATCGCAGCCAACGAGGGCTTAGGCAAACGGATCCAATTGGCACAGCGGTTTTTCCGAACCGATGAAATTTTTGCCTGTTTGATTGTGTTGGGATTGATTGGTTTTGCCTTGGATCTATCCTTGCGCTATTTGTTGCAACGCACCTGCCGCTGGACGCTCTCAAAACGGTAGAGGCTCAAAACTTAGAAGGATCCCCATGCACCTAGAGGTCAGCCAGCTTTGCAAAGCCTACTCATCCGGATCCCAAGTGTTCGTGGCTCTGGATCAGGTCAACTTGCATATTGATACGAGCGAATTGGTCTGTATTGTCGGGGCCTCCGGATCCGGCAAAACCACCCTGCTGAGGATTATGGCTGGACTGGATCACCCCACCAGCGGGAGTGTCACGGTGGACGGGATCCCGGTGACGGGGCCAGGGCCTGATCGGGGCATGGTGTTTCAGACCTACACCCTCTATCCCTGGATGTCGGTGGCGGACAATGTCGGTTTTGGGCTAAAGCTACAGGGGATCCCGGCAGCTCAACGGCGAGAGCAGGTGGCCTACTATTTAGATGTGGTGGGGCTAAGCCGGTTTGCCCAATCATTACCCCATCAGCTTTCGGGCGGCATGAAACAACGGGTGGCGATCGCTCGGGCTTTGGCGGCGGATCCCAAGGTACTGCTGATGGATGAGCCATTTGGGGCCTTGGATGCCCAGACCAAAGAGGCCATGCAGGGTTTTTTATTGGAGGTGTGGCGGCGAATCGGCACCACCATTTTGATGATTACCCACGATGTGGAAGAAGCCGTCTTTTTGTCGCAGCGGGTCTATGTGCTCACCTCAGCCCCGGGTCGGGTCAAGCAAGAAGTCCGGATCCTATTGCCCGATCAGCGGGATTTTGGCTGTAAAGGATCCTTGGGTTTTTTGCAGCAGCGGCAGGAAGTGTTAGATCTATTACGAGAAGAACGGCAGAAAGTTGGGAGCCTTTGAGATGAATTGGCAAGAGGTCTGTCAGGATCCAACCCTTCAGGATTTGCCCTACAAAGTTGAACTCAATCACTGGGGCCAGATTGTCATGAGTCCGGCTAAAAATCCCCACGCCATCTTGCAGGGAAAAATCGCTCGCATCCTGGTGCAAATCAGGCCAGAGGGGGAAGTTTTTCCTGAATGCCCGATCCAGACACTAGATAATGTCAAGGTTGCCGATGTGGTCTGGGTTTCACCCACTCGATACGCCCATATTCGACAGCAAGAGGTCTGTTCAATTGCTCCCGAAATCTGTGTAGAAGTTCGATCATTGAGCAATACCGATGCTGAAATGCTGGAGAAGCGAAACCTCTATTTTGCCGCAGGAGCAACTGAAGTTTGGATGTGTGATCAAGCAGGGCAGATCAGCTTTTTTGATGCCTCTGGATCCCTGACAACCTCCAGACTCGTACCTGATTTTCCAGCTCAGGTCAGTCTCTAATCTACCCTGATCTGGGATGGGTGCTCAGTTACAAGGCCACATAAATCTACATAAGAAATAGGGATCCCCCCAGATCCAGAATGTGATACGGTATAACAACTTCATCAGTTTTAACGGGGATCAGCCGTTAGACGTAAGGGGGAAAGTGCAGTTGAAATCTGCCGCTGTCCCGCAACTGTGAACAGTCTGGATCCGACCCAAACCTGGATCCGACTTCAGTCAGAATGCCCGCTGATGAATCAATCATT
>CAZODP010000060.1:0-7169 GCA_964578595.1 uncultured bacterium | reverse complement strand
GCAAGCTCTTACATTCGTCTGCGAGGTATGGATGAATCGCTTTTGTTTTGTCTGGGGATCATCAGGGATCCCTGGTTTTCGGCGTCCCGTTGTGGCTCTATCGGTCTACTTTTTAGCCTGTTGGCTGATCAATATCTATTTAGCCCTACCGGCACAGGCTCATCACCCTTTTGGCGGAGAGATCCCTAACAATGGCTGGGAAGGTTTTTTGTCAGGATTAGGGCATCCCGTCATAGGTCTGGATCATCTGGCCTTTGTGATCGCAACCGGCTTGCTGGCGGCAGCAGTCCAGGGTGGAATCAGGATCCCTATGGTTTTTGTTGTGGGTTCTGTTGCTGGGACGGGCCTGCACTTACTGGGTTTGGATCTGCCGGCGACTGAGGTGTTGATCGCCGGATCCGTGCTGCTGTTTGGCCTTTTTTTGGCCCTCAAGCATCGCCCCAATATCACTGTGCTGGTGGTGTTGTCAGCACTGGCCGGCATCTTGCATGGCTACGCCTATGGTGAGGCGGTGATTGGGGCAGAAATGACACCCCTGATGGCTTATTTGCTGGGTTTTATGGCGGTTCAGGTGGCGATTGCATTGACAGCTTATCAGGCTATCAAGAGGCTCGGATCCCATCTGGAAGCCAGTGCCCTCAAGTTGCGATTTGCCGGTTTTGTCTTGGTGGGATTGGGCGGTGGCTTGATATCAGGGGTGCTGGGGGGCTGAAGTGGGATCCCCTCCCGTCCAAACCCAATCCAAGAGGTAGATTTGTTAAGGTGAGAAGATTGAGAGTGATGCTGTTCCTGATTGGGGTAGCTTGTTCTCCGTGTCCATCTCTCTAAGACTTTTTCAATGATCTCTCCTCTGCTGCTCTCTGATGATTTGGCCCCTTTGCATTTTTCTGCCACCCCGGAGCGGTTTGATGCCAGTTGGGAGGATCCCCTGTCTGTATTATTGGGGATCGGGCGGGCAGCAGGGGCTGATTTTGTGGAGATTTTTTTGGAGCGGGTCAGCTACATTAGCTGTTTAGCCGAAGATGACATCATCTCTAGCCTGTCGCCGCGCCTCTCCACCGGAGCCGGGATCCGGGTCTTTCGGGGCAAAGCCGATGCCTATGTCAGCACCAATGATCTGACCTTTGCCGGACTCAAAACAGCTCTCGAAAAAGGGCTATCCATCTTGGGCCTGAGCCTGCCTGCCCCCGCCAGCTATGTTCCCCCGGTCTACCTGGAATTGCTGCGAGACCATGGCGAAAAACGGGGCAAAGATCACTGGTTGCCCGCCTGCTCCTCCATGAAACAGATGGGGGAAATCTTATTAGAGGCCAACGGATCCCTGGTTCACAAAGCCAAACACATCCAATCTCGCCGCGCCACCTACTTTCGGGACTGGCAAGAGGTGATGGTGGCCGCCAGTGATGGCACCTTTGCCCGCGATATTCGCCTGACCCAGTCGGTGGGTTGTAATCTGCTCTGTGCCGACGGATCCCATCGTTCATCGATTGGCAAGCGGGAGGGCAACACCGGGGATCCGGCCTTTTTGACCGCCTGGGATTTTGGCTCCACCACCGACGACGTGGCTGAGGCAGCGGGCACCATGCTCTATGCCGACTATGTGGAATCCGGCACCTACCCGATCATCATGGCCAATCAGTTTGGCGGGGTGATTTTTCATGAAGCCTGCGGCCACCTGCTGGAAACCACTCAAATTGAGCGAGAGACCACCCCCTTTGCCCACAAAAAAGGCGAGAAGATCGCCCACGAAAGCCTGACCGCTTGGGATGAAGGGATCAGTGATAGTGCCTTTGGCACCATTGATATGGACGACGAGGGCATGCCCGCCCAGCGCACCCTGCTGATTGAAAACGGGATCCTGAAAAACTTCCTCTCTGATCGGGCTGGATCGATGCGGACGGGACATCCCCGCACCGGCAGTGGTCGCCGCCAAAGCTATGCCTACGCTGCTGCCAGCCGGATGAGAAACACCTATATCGCCCCTGGCCCCTACACGTTTGAAGACCTACTGGCCACCGTAGACAAAGGCATCTACTGCAAGCGGATGGGGGGCGGCAGTGTCGGAGCCACCGGACAATTTAACTTTGCGGTCGAAGAAGCCTATCTGATCGACAAGGGCCGGATCTCCAAACCCCTCAAAGGGGCGACCCTGATCGGGGATGCCCAAGAGATCATGACCAAAATCTCAATGTGCTCCCAAGACTTAGGACTAGCCGCAGGGTTTTGCGGATCCGTCAGTGGCAGCATCTATGTCACCGTTGGTCAGCCTCACATCAAGGTGGATGCCATCACGGTGGGTGGACGTTGATCCCGTAGGATTAGGATCTTGATCTCCAATTCAACCCAGAGTCCATCAAACCTAGAGCCGAAATCAAATCCGAAATCAAAAAGGATCCGAGGCACAATGGGGAAACCCCTCTATCCGGTTGACTCCACTCGGCCACCTTCTATGACTTCGACCCAATGGCATCTCCTCAAACCCCCTTCGGTTTCACCGATGCCAAAGCAGGATGAAGAGGATTCTTTTATTGATGATTATTACGATGATCCGGGCGACATGCCGGGGACATTGGATATTGACCCCAATGCACCGCTTCCCAGCCTGACCCTACTGGACTATTCTGCCGAAAGGTCTGTCTATCAGCCGATCACTGACCCACAGGACTGTGGATCCCACCTCACTTCGGCCTCGACCTCCTGGATCGATTTGCAGGGCTTAGGTAGCGAGGAGATTCTACGGCAAGTTGGCATGGTCTTTGGGCTGCATCCCTTGGCTTTAGAGGATGTGGTAAATGTGCCCCAACGTCCCAAAGTTGAGGAGTATGACCAGCAGCTCATTCTAATTTGTCGGCGCGGATCCCTGCACAACGATGAGCTGGTGTTTAGTCAAATCAGCCTGATTATGGGCCGCCACTATCTGCTGACTATGCAGGAGGATCCGGAATTGGATCCCTTTCAGCCGATTCGGGATCGGATCCGCACCCAAAAGGAAACCATCACCCATAGAGGAACCGATTATTTGGCTTATATTTTGCTGGATACGATTATTGATTCCTTTTTTCCCATTTTGGAGGACTTTGGTGAACGGATTGAAGATCTTGAAGACGAAGTCATGACCAATCCCAGTCCAGAGACTCTCGATAAAGTTCATCAACTCAAGCGGGATCTGCTCTCTTTGCGCCGGATCGTCTGGCCCCATCGAGATCTGACCAATGCCCTGATCCGCAATGGCCATCCCCTGTTCAGCCCAGAAGTAAGAATCTATCTGCGGGACTGCTACGACCACATTATGCAGGTGCTTGATATTGTTGAAACCTATCGAGAATTGGCTTCTAGTTTGATGGATGTCTATCTCTCGTCTGCCAGCAATCGCATGAATGAAATTATGCAGATTTTAACCGTGATATCAGCGGTTTTTATTCCCCTCACATTCATCGCAGGGATCTATGGTATGAACTTTGATGGTGAGAGATCCCCTCTCAATATGCCAGAGTTAAATTGGTACTGGGGTTATCCGGTTTGCCTGGTGGCCATGATGGGTCTGGCTCTGATCGAAATCTATATCTTCTGGAAAAAAGGATGGCTGAGAAAACCCTAATCACAGGATCCCTCCAGGGCTATTTCATTCTCAAGCAAAGCAAAAAATGATAGAGTTTCAAGCCTGAGGGGGTGACAGAGGAGCTAGAAAGCCTGCCTGATAGCTCTGCAGCCCTGAGAGCACGACGCTGATGACGAGTTTTTGAGCCTGCTGTGAAGTCATCCTCTACCCCCATCTGGAGTCCCTCAGCCCACAACAGACCCCATAATCCCAGATAAAAGGTGCTGTGTCGGGCTGTGGCTCGCTTGGGTTCACGGGTATAGGCCATCGCTATCACCATAATCATGGCTTCCAGCCGCTCTCCCGACAGCTGTGTTCGCTCCAGTTGATAGCCTTCACTCTTGAGATCCCGAAACACCCGAAACATCTCTTCAATCCTAAAGGGTTGCTGATACAGTCTGTTTATGCATCAAGGGGTACAGTACAAAGCCAGAAAGTCTTTCTGTTCAGGAGTTTCAGCCTCTCAAGTGGTGCCTATTTCACCTAAGTAGACTGTAAGTAAAAATCCCTACCCGAAGGCAGGGATCCTGAATGGCTCAGATTTTGATATTTGGGGCCAGAGCCTTGATATTTAGCTAGCGGCAGCCAACCGCTCGTTGGCAGCATCCCAGTTGACCAAGTGGTCGAGGTAGGTGTTGATGTAGTCAGGCCGCTTATTTTGGTAGTCGAGATAGTAGGCGTGTTCCCAGACATCCAAAGTTAGGAGCGGGGTTTGGCCAGCGGTGAGGGGGTTCTCGGCATTGCCGGTTTTAGTCACCTTGAGGGTGCCGTTATCCAGCACCAACCAAGCCCAACCACTGCCAAACTGAGTGGCAGCAGCCTTAGCAAACTCAGCCTTGAAGGTGTCGTAGCTGCCAAAGTCAGCGGTGATCTTGTCAGCAATGGCCCCGGTGGGTACGCCGCCACCATTGGGCTTGAGGGAATGCCAAAAGAAGGTGTGGTTAAAGACTTGAGCGGCATTGTTAAATACACCCGCTTGGGCTGGATCCTGAGCGGATGCAAGGATGACGTCTTCGAGGGATTTGCTCGCGAGTTCGGTACCTTCGATCGCTTTGTTGAGGTTGTTGACGTAGCCTGCATGGTGCTTCTCATGGTGATAAGAGAAGGTGTTGGCACTCATGTAGGGTTCGAGAGCATCTTTCGGAAACGGCAAGGTGGGAAGTTCAAAAGCCATGGTTGCTCCTCTAGTCCTGTGCAATGGATGGTTGACGCAATGATGATCGATATAACAATAATCACTGCAATTGGGTTCTGATTTGCTGCTAAAGTCTCCTCTGGCAAAGCATCCAGTCGGGATCCTTTTGTCCAGATTTAACTTTCGTTACATTTATTATAGCTCAAGATGGCTCTAGCCCGAAATCGTATCGTTTACGCCACTGGGGGGAAGGCCATCGCTGGGGAAACCGCAGAGGTGAGAGCGAGACATGGCAACTCGGATCCGGTTGGATAGCTGGCTGGTGGAGCAGGGGTATTTTGAGTCGCGGCAGCAGGCCTTGCGGGCGGTGCAAGCTGGGGAGGTGCGGCTCGATGGCCAGATCGCGGATAAGCCGGGGAGTCCTGTCACCGGATCCCCTGTGGTGGAGGTTCGTAGTCGTCCGGCCTTTGTATCCCGTGGTGGTGACAAGTTGGTGGGGGCACTCGCCAGCTTTGGGATCCCCTTGGTGGGGCGGATCGCCATTGATTCGGGTATTTCGACCGGGGGCTTTACGGATTGTCTGTTACAGCGAGGGGTGGCACGGGTCTATGGCATTGATGTGGGCTATGGGCAATTGGCCTGGTCGCTGCGGCAGGATCCTCGTGTGGTTTTACGAGAGCGCACCAATCTGCGGCATCTGACGGCAGCAGACCTCTATAGTGAAGACCCCCATAACGCAGACCCCCATAACGAAAAGATACAGCCTGAAGCCTGGGCTGATCTAGCCACTTTGGATCTATCTTTTATATCGTTGACTCAAGTTTTGCCTGGATTGTGGCACCTGATGCGCTCCCCCCGCGAGTGCCTGCTGTTGGTGAAGCCCCAATTTGAGGTGGGCCGAGGACAGGTGGGCAAAAAAGGGGTTGTCCGGGATCCCAACCTCCAGGCTCTGGCCATGATGCGAGTCTGGACAGCAGCGGCCCCTTTGGGCTGGCACTACCAAGGCTTGACCTTCTCCCCAGCCCCAGGGCCAGCGGGCAATATCGAATTTTGGCTCTGGATCAGCGATGTCCCCGGATCCCTTGCTCCAGACATGGATACCTGCCTTGCGGTTGCGGATCAAGCCCAGCAGGTTTTGAATCCTTAGCTCACCCCCAGGCTGATAGGATCCTAAAGCTATGGTTAGTCCAGATGCAGACATTTAATTCAGAGATTTGGCTGATAACGCTGCGCCATCTGGCTGACTTCTAAGACCTGTCATCCCCTTTTTGTGAAGAATCATGAGCAAAACTGTCGAAGAAATGTTTCAAGACGCGATCAAACGTTACGAAGCGGGGGATCCTCATCAGGACTTAATTCCGGTATTTGCATCGATCTGTAAGCAAGCTCCCAAATTTGCAGCAGCATGGACCTGTCTCTCGTGGCTCTATCTGTTGGAGGCCCAGCCCGAAGCCGCCTACAGAGCCGCCCAAACCGCTGTCAAATTGGATCCGGTGGATGCTCAGCCTCGCGTTAATCTCACCCTAGCAATGTTGGAAGCAGGCAAAAAAGGGGTTCGCGACCAAGTGGAGGTGATCAAGCAGATCTTGCTGCGGGATGCGGAACAGGTGGATGTGGTGCGCACCAACATCACGGATGGTCAAAAGCGGCGACTGGACTGGAAACAACTGGATAAGCTGCAAGACTGGCTGGGAGAGTGATCCTTGCCTTGTTGGTCTTGTTGAACCTTGTTGATCTGCTGGATTGCTCTACTGGGATGAGGATGTTGGCAGATAATCTCAGGGGGATCCCGGTTCTTTACAAAGTCCCATCCCAAACTGTCTCAAAAAAGACGGCCACTTAACAACTATTTTTATTGGCAAATACTCCGTTACAGGGCTTAGGGAAGCTTAACTTGGCTCACAGAAATAGGGTGCTAGACTCCACATACTTCCAATTTGTATTCTGCTAAACAACGGAGATTTAAGACTATGACCCCTGAAATGAATGTGCGCGTGAAAAGCGATACCCGAAATCATCAAGGCTTTTTTGTTCCTCAGTCAGAGTACACCTTGGTGGATATGGATCATAATGGCTGGGCTTTGATCTGTGTTGACAATGCTCGTTGTTACTACGTCGATCCAGATTCTCTTGTGCAAGGGAGCTGAGATTTGAGTGTGAGTCTTTTGAGGGCTTAAGTTGGGATCCAATCTGATCTGAATCTAAGCTCTTGCAACTCATGAATCACTCATGAATCATTGACTCAGATTATGAACATGGTGGGTGCCTGCTGCTTTAGGATCCCACCTCTCCTGATCAGTGAATACAGCTTACTCACCTATGAGCTATCACAGTAAAAACACTTCGCAAACCAGTTTTTAAATGATCAAGATTGAATTAAGTACAAATCTATTTCTATGAGCTGCTCTAATGGTGTTACAGCTTGTTCACCTGTTA
>CAZODP010000059.1:14704-18969 GCA_964578595.1 uncultured bacterium | reverse complement strand
GTGTGTGATGAGGGGGGATGGTCATGGCTCCAATCCAGGATCGAGGATGGGGTGTGGGTCTGGGATGCTTGCGGTTGGGATCAAGGCGTTTGGGATCAAGGCGTCTGGGATCCAGGGGATGGATAGCGGCAGGGCTGGTGGGATCCGTGGCGGGATCGCTGGTGGCCTGCGGGGAGTCCAATCAGCTTGGGCCACTGGAGTTTGCGCTGGTATTGGCTGAAAACTTTACCCAGACCGAATTGGTGGCGGGTGAGGTGGGGGGCTTTGTGGAGTTTGATCTGGTGCGACAGCGGGATGATGTGCTGTTTCGAGATCCAATCAATGTGCTGGTGACCAATCAGGGCCGTGATCAAGATCAGCCTATTATTCGGGATGCCCAGGGTAATCAGGTGTTTATCCAGCGGGCGGTGGCGTTTTTGGGCAATGGCCCAGACTTGAATGAAGACGGGATCCCTGAGCCGGTACCCACCACTGCCCCCGAACCCAGGGATCCGTTGGCTGCTTTTACTCCCCCCGAGGGCTGGCGCAGTCAGGGGATGCTGGCCTATGTGCCCAATCAAACCACGATTCCAGGCCGGGTGGGCAATGACCGCTTTAGCGTCTACCTGTCGTCCATGATCCCGTTTAGTAATCGGCTGCAATTTAGTGTCCGCGACGACTCTGGGCAAGCGTTTGCCACTGGATTAACCGTTGAGCACCAACCGGCCCCCAGTCAGCCGGTCAGTATCTTTTTGGGTAACTTGAGCGCGACCCCCACCAACCCTGTGGTGATCGCCCTCTGCAACCAGATTGGGGCGGCCCTCTATATGGGTCTGAAGGCGGCCAATCTGACCACGGTGGAGGTACCCGCCATCGGATCCGTCTCCAACAGCGCCCTCAGCCCTGCCATTGCCTACACCGCCGAAGCCTACCAGTTTGAAAGTAGCGGCACTGTTGTGCTGCAAGCCTCGGGTACGCCGTTTGTGGGATCCCTCAATAGCCCAGTTGAAGCTGATGGCACCGCCACATTGACTCTGGTGCCCACTGGCCCCGCAGGATCCGATCTCACCAGTTGTGCCGGAGATCGCTTGGGGTCATTGCGAGATATTTTGCCAAACTTTTTTTGATGTTTACTTTTGGGGTCTCTCTATCTCTGGGGGTTATGGCTGAAACTGGATCTGCTGATTTACCCGATTCACAGCACTCTGATGAGCAAGGATCCCGGCAAAAACAGCTATGGCGGGCCGGTCTGCTCAGTTTTGGCTCAATTTTGGTGGCGGAGCTGGGGGATAAAACCCAGTTAGCCACGCTGCTGTTGAGTGCTGATACCCACAATTTTTGGCTGACCTTTAGTGGGGCGGCCTCGGCTTTGGTGCTGACCAGCTTGGTGGGAGTCTGGGCTGGCACTTGGGTGGCCCAAAGGATCCCGCCTCGCTTAATCAGGTTAGGGGCAGGGGTAGGGTTTATTTTGATCGGTGGATCCCTGCTGTTGGGGCAGCTCAGTTGACAGGCCGTGAGAAAATTCGACAAAGGCAAGTTGATGGATCCCAAAAGAGGCGATTGAAACCCAGTCAAGGCAGTCAGAAATAGGATCAAAAATAGGATTTAGTAGGTACCCCTATGGCATCTCCTCCCACCGATGGTTTAGATACCCCCGAAGTTGTCCCCAAAGTGTTGTTTGTTTGCCTGGGCAATATCTGCCGCTCTCCTGCTGCCGAAAATATCTTGGATCATCTGCTCCGCACGCAGCACCCTGAGCTGGCTGTGATCGGGGATTCTGCTGGCACGGGATCCTATCATGTGGGCAGCTCCCCCGACCGGCGCATGATCCAGGCGGCCCAACGCCACGGCATCGAAATCAAAGGACGTGCCCGTCAGTTGGTGGCCTCAGATTTGGCGGAGTTTGATCTGATTTTGGCGATGGATTGCGACAACTATCACCAGATCCGAGCACTGGATCCCAAAGGGCAATACGCCCACAAGATCAAGATGATGTGCGACTTTTGCACCCAACATTCTGATCGAGAAGTACCGGATCCTTACTATGGCGGCGAATCTGGGTTTGAGTATGTGATTGAGCTTTTGACCGATGCCTGCCAAGGGCTGATTCAGCATCTGCAATCGACTGGCCCATAGCCATTGGATTCTGAGGGGCCGGAGCCTAGAATCTGGGGTTTCGGGTACCATAGCGGGGTGTTCCTGTTAGCTTCGATACGGATATGGGCTGGATTCAAACTCTGGGGGGGGTGCTGCTGACCTTTGGGCTAATCCCCCCGGCTTGGGCAGAGGTGATCGTTCGGGTGGAGATTGCCCGCAGCGGATCCCCTCTGATGGTGGGGACTTCGACCCCGGCTCAGATCTTAGACAGCCATGATCAGCCTCTGGGTCAACTGCCCCCCATGCAAGGGATCCAAGTGGATCCAACCCCCCAAGGGATCCGGCTGGGTTCAGATCCGGTCACGGCCCCGGTGGTGAGGATCCGGCCTGAGGGGGATGGCCTGGTGGCAGTAGAGGGCCGCTGGTATCCGGGGGAGGTGATTTTGGCCGGCTATGGCACGATCCTGGCGGTCAACTATGTGGAGCTAGAAAACTATGTGGCGGGGGTGGTGGAGTTTGAGATGGGATCCTCGTTTCATCCCGAAGCCCTGAAGGCTCAGGCGGTGGCAGCCCGGAGCTATGTGCTCTATCACCGCAATTCCCGACCCTGGTTTGATGTTCATAGCGATACTCGCTCTCAGGTCTATCGGGGGCTGGAACGACTCTCTCCGCTGGTGTGGGAGGCCACTCAGGCCACTAGGGGCATGGTGATGGTCTACGATAACCAGTTCATCAACGCCATGTACTCCTCCAGCAGTGGCGGGCATACGGTCGGGGTGGAGGGGGTGCCCTATTTGCAGGGCTTTCCAGATGTAACGCAGCGGCCTCGCTTTGGGCACGGCATCGGCATGAGCCAGTGGGGCGCCCAGGATCTAGCCTCGCAGGGCTGGAGCTTTAATCACATCTTGGGCTATTACTACCGGGGGGTGGGGTTGGCTCGACTGCCATAGTTGTTTTTCAAGACTTTTTAAGTGTTTTTCAAACGAAACGTCCCCACAGGATCCCTGCATCAGGACTGAGGATCTGAATTGACCTGAGTTGTGACTTCAGTCGGGAGCTGAGAGGTGATCAGAGCCACCGCCAGCCACCACAGCATTTGAATTTGGGGCCGATACCAGACCGTATCCACCAGTCCATGGGCCATGATCCCAGCACAGGCGGCTAGGCCCCCCGCCAACCACAACGCCTCAGGATCCCGTAGTTTGAGCAGCTCTTGCCAGCGGAGCCAAGCCTGTCCCCCCAAGGCCACCAGAAACCAGAGGAAAACCGCTAACCCCACAAACCCCATCTCGACGGTGAGTTCGAGCGGCACCGAATAGGCCCCCAACGCACTGAAGTTGCCCCGCTGATAGAGGGGATAAACCCGGTTAAAGGCCCCATTGCCAGGGCCGATCCCCAGCATCGGAAAATCCTGGATCAGATCCAGCACCCCCAGCCAGACATTGATCCGAAAATTGTTGCTGGTATCGCCGCGGCCTCGAAAGATACTCAGCACCCGCAGTCGCAACGGCTCCACCGTCAAAATGCCCATCCCCAAAGCCAGGATCCCGCCAGTCAGTAGGGCCGGAATCGTCCATCGCCGCCACCGCACCGGCAGATGAATCAAGTTCCATTGGGCCAGCAACAACACCATGACCGCAACACTGGTCAGACCACCGATCCAGGCCCCCCGGCTATAGGTCAGCACCAGGCAGGCCAAGTTGACCCAGGTGGCAAACCCTGCCAAAACCTTCCAGCCCCAAGCCGACCATCGCCCCATCGCCGCCAAACTCAAGGGGATCAGTGGCACCAGGTAGCCTCCATACAAGTTGGGGTTGCGCAGGTAGCTGTAGATCCGTGTGGTGCCCGCCAAGCCGGATTCAGGATCCACCCAGGTGGCCAATTCTGCCGCCCCATAAAAATACTGCCGCAACCCGTAGACCCCCATGCCCAGACTGATCATGACCAGGATCCCCACCAGCCAGGAGCGATACTGGGGTTTTTGCAACAGCTCGTGCAGCAATAAAAAACCCAGCCAATAAAGGGTGAGCTTGATCCAGCCCTCCACCGCCGCATAGGGCACTGGAGAGAAAGCCGTTGCCACCGTTGCCACCAGCCAGACCAAGCCCAAGGACAAATGGATCCCGGTCAAGGCCGGAGTTTGGGTCAACCCCCGCAATCCCAGCAGAGCCACCCAGCCCACCAACACC
>CAZODP010000059.1:6386-14604 GCA_964578595.1 uncultured bacterium | reverse complement strand
CGGAGTTTGGGTCAACCCCCGCAATCCCAGCAGAGCCACCCAGCCCACCAACACCAAGCCCAACGGGCCAGTGGCCGATTGTGAGGCTAGAGCATAGTAGACGGCGATTGTCCCTAGACAGAGGGGATCCAGCCCCCGCACCAGTAGACTGGCCTCCCCCCAAGCCCTGAACCCGGACCCGGATCCCAGCCAGTCCGTCAGCCGACCGATCAGGCTGTGTTGCCACCACATCGCCACAGGCCACTGCCACAACAGCCAAGACCGGATCCCGTCCATCCTCAAATCCTCCCAACACCCACAGCAGTGATCAAAGTCTACTCAGAATTACGTCTCACTCGACCCAAGCTAAGCCATAGGGATCAAATCGCTGGATCCCAGCTTGATCCACCTGCGCCAGCTCCAAATCCTGTTGTAATCCCACCACCCAGACTCCCCCCCCCAGAGTTGATAGCTGGATCCCCTGCAAAATCTCTGGCAACTGGGCCGGATCCGGGATCGGCAGAACCGTGTGTTGGCTATAAAACACCAGACTGGGCTTAAACATCCCCACCATCACAATTGGCGTTTGATCGCCGATCTGGGCTTGCAAATTGAGGGCCAACTGTTTGAGGGGCACCTGACGGGCATCATTGAGCACAAAAATCGCCGAACTGAACAGGATCCCCACCAAAACCACAGATCCCAGCACGGTTGGCAGCCAGAGCCAGCGGATCCAGTGTTTTGCCAAAACCCAGCTCACCCCCAGCCCAGCTAATCCCCAGCCCCCCAAACACCCCAGCGGGATCCCTGAGGTGGTGATCAGGTCTGCCAACTGAGGGGCCGCATCATCTGGCCCTAGCCAATCTGGCAACCGCCAGCCCAAGAGGGCCACCAGTCCAAACAGCCCCGCCTGAGCTAAGCCTGTGATCCAGTCTGAAGCTGGGATCCGGCCTTTTTGAGGGGTGACCATCTGACCACTCCATTCCAGGGCTACGATCACCGCCGCCGCTGGCATCAGGGGCAACAGATAGCTGGGCAATTTGGTCACCGCCACCGAAAAAAAGCCAAACACCGCCACCAGCCAGCAGATCGAAAACAGTCCCAACTGTCGTGAGGGGGGGATCCTGGGCCAATCGTCCCGCCGCCAGGGTTTGAGCCGCCCTATCGCCAGGGGCAGCCAGACGGAGTAGGGGAAAAAGCCCACCAGAATCACAAGTGTATAAAAATACCAAGGAGCGGCATGGTTATTAACCACTTGTGTGAACCGGGCCAGATTGTGATAGCCAAAAAAGTCCTGCACATAGGCCCAGCCATGCCGCTCGATCACCGCCACATACCACGGCACTGTGATGGCCATGACTAGCACAGATCCTGGCACCCATGGCATCTGCCGCACCCCTTTGAGGGCCTGATCCCACCCCTGCCCAAGCAAAAATAGCCCCACACTTAACCCCGGCAGCACCACCGCCACCGGCCCCTTGGCCAGCGTCCCCAATCCCAAACCCAGATAAAACCCTAAATAGCCCAGCCGTCGCTCCCAAGCGGAGGATCCGGCATAAGCCCAAAAAAAAGCCCACATCGCCGAGCTGATACAGGCCACCAGCACCATATCAGAGACCCCAGTCCGCCCCCAAATCATGGTCAAAGGGGTGGTGGCTAACAGTGTTCCCCCCAATCCTGCCGCCCACAGCCGTTGCGGATCCCTCCACTGAACCCTGACTGAGGATCCGCCAAATCGCCACAGGGTCAGGGTTCCCCCCATCACCTGAACCGTCGCCGCCAGAGCCGATGGCATCCGGACGGCCCATTCATTCAACCCCAGCAGGGAATAGGCCCAGGCTTGCAGCCAATAGATTAGGGGCGGCTTATCAAAGCGCTCGATCCCATTAAACACAGGGGTAATCCAGTCACCCGTCACCCACATCTGCCGTGAGGTCTCGGCAAAGATCGGCTCGGTCTCATCCACCAGCCCAATCGATCCCAGATGCCAAAACAAGGCCAGGTAGCTGATCAGTCCCACCCATAGCCAGATCGCCAGCCCCTTGGATCCCAAGGGTTTAAGGAGCATCTTCACCACTTGGCTACCACCGAGTCCGTTGCCGCCGTCTGACCCGCCGACCCACCTGAAACCGGACAACTTGGGTGCGATAACGCTCGGATCCCTGCTGATGGGCATAGACCTGGAGCGCGGTCTGTTGACCCGAAGGCAGAGCTGGCAGAGCCAAATCCCCAGCGGTTTCAATCGCCACAAAAAACTTCAGCCGCCTCAACAGTTGGATCCGCGAAAGCTGCTCAGCATGGTCAGGCACCAGGGATCCGACCGAGATCTGCATCGGGGGGCGATGTTTGACCCAAGCCCGTACAGCCGGGATCGCCTGATGCAATACCTGCCCCCACGAGGCATCCTCAGCCTTGACCCATACCTTGAGGCCCTGGAGCGGATTGAGGCCGTAAGTCACCAAAACAGAGGTCATCGCAGCAGAAAAAGAGAGAGCGGCCACCCCCACAGACCAGGGGCAACACCTTTTGTAGTATACCGATTTCCCCGCAGGGCCTAAAGCCCATAACTTTGTGATTTGAGAGACCATGGGAGATGATAAAAAGCATTGTGTTGGCGATTGGCCCATGACCGGATCGGATCCTTTTGTTATCACCACCCCCATCTACTACGTCAATGGTGCGCCCCATATCGGCAGTGCCTACACCACAATGGTGGCGGATGCGGTGGCTCGCTTTCATCGGCTCTTGGGGGATCCTGTTTTGATGGTGACCGGCACCGATGAACATGGCCAAAAGATCGAGCGCACCGCCCAAGAACGGGGGATCCCACCTCAGCAACACTGCGATCAATTGTCGGGGGAATTTCGGCGACTGTGGCAGCTATTGGGGATCCACAATGATCGGTTTATTCGCACCACGGATCCACGCCATCAGGCGATTGTCAAAGACTTTTTTCAGCGGGTCTGGGATCAAGGAGATATTACAACCGGTCGGCAACAGGGCTGGTATTGTGTCTCCTGTGAAGAGTTTAAAGATGAAGATGAATTGACCGAAGAGGGTTTTTGTCAGATTCACACCAACAAAAAAGCCGAGTGGAAAGACGAAGAAAACTATTTTTTTAGACTCTCTCACTATCAAGACAAGCTGGAAAAACTCTATGCCGACCAGCCCAACTTTATTCAGCCCGAACCCCGCCGCAATGAAGTCCTCAATTTTGTCAAACAGGGACTGCGGGACTTTTCAATCTCACGGCCTCAGGTGGCTTGGGGGATCCCTTTTCCGACGGATCCCAGCCAGACCATCTATGTTTGGTTTGATGCTTTGATCAACTATCTCAGTGCGGCTCTGGAGCCAGACCAAGCTCCCACTCTGGACAATGCTCTGCAAACCTGGTGGCCTGCCACAGTTCATTTGGTGGGTAAAGATATCGTCCGCTTTCATGCCATCTACTGGCCTGCAATGCTGATGTCAGCCGGTTTACCCCTGCCTAAGCAGGTGTTTGGACATGGATTTTTAACTAAAAATGGCCAGAAAATGGGCAAAAGTTTGGGCAACACCTTGGATCCCTTTGAGTTGGTCAACCAGTACGGATCCGATGCGGTGCGCTATTATTTTCTCAAAGAAATTGAACTGGGCCGGGATGGGGATTTTGGCGAGGATCGTTTCAAAAACACTGTCAATGCTGATCTGGCCAACGATTTGGGTAACTTGCTCAACCGCACCCTGACCATGCTGCGCAAATATGGCGACTACCAGATCCCAGCCGTAGCTATCTCTACTGATCATTCACTTGATCATTCACTGCGCAGATTGGCCGATACCCTCACCCCAGCCATCACCGCTGCTTACAAAAGCCTCGCCCTCAGCAGTGCCGCCAGTCATGCTTTGAGCTTGGCCCAGGCCAGCAACAAGTTTTTGGACGAGAAGGCCCCCTGGACCCTGTATAAAAAGGGGGAACAGGCCCAAGTCCAGGCCATTCTCTATGCTGTGCTGGAATCCGTCCGGCTGACGGCGGTTTGGCTGGCACCGATCATCCCCGATCTAAGCCACCGGATCCTGTCTCAACTGGGATTTGGTGACATCTCTGCGGCTCAGCAGTGGGATCCCAATGCCCGGTGGGGGGGCTTACCTGCGGGTCAAGTGCCCCAGGATCCCAGTCCTGTCTTCCAAAAGCTGGTCTAGTTCTGGGGATCTAGCTTTGATCTAGCTTTGGGGTAGGGTCAAAATCTCGTAGCCATCCTCGGTCACGGCAATCGTATGCTCAAATTGAGCCGACAGTTTGCGGTCTTTGGTCACGGCTGTCCACTTATCCGCCAACACTTTGACCTCGTGGGATCCCTCGTTGATCATCGGCTCAATCGTAAAGACCATACCGGCGCGGATCCGGTCTCCATCCCCAGGGATGCCGTAGTGGGGTACCTGTGGCCCCGTATGAAAGGTTTTGCCCACCCCGTGTCCGACAAAATCCCGCACCACTGAAAAACCTTGGGCCTCAGCGTAGGTCTGGATGGCGTAGCCGATATCTCCGATGGTGCCCCCTGGCTTGACCGCTTCGATCCCCAGGTACATACACTTTTGGGTCACCTCCACCAAACGGCGGGCTTTCTCGGATGGGGATCCCACAAAAAAGGTGCGGGAGGTATCGCCGTGATAGCCGTCCACAATCGGGGTGACATCGATATTGATGATGTCTCCATCCTTGAGCACCTGCTTAGGATTGGGAATGCCGTGGCAGACCACCTCATTGACACTGGTGCAGATGGATTTAGGAAAACCGTAGTAGCCCAAGGGCGCACTGCGGGCACCTCTAGCCTGTGTCCATTTTTCCGCCTCATCGTTGAGCTGAAGGGTGGTCACCCCCGGCTGTACCATCGGAGCCAAAAAATCCAGCAACTCGTAGGCCATCTCTCCGGCCCTACGCATCTTGTCAATCTCGCGGCGGGACATCAGCTCGATCAGATCCGCTTTGTTGCGCTGGGTCTGAGCCACTTGATTGGCCCCGTTTTTGAGCGCACGCCCAATCCGATTGGATAGCCCCGCCGAGGATCCGCCGATGGTGCGGTTGAGATCAGTCCAAAGCTTGCGAGTATCCCGGATCATGCTAGCCCCACGTAAAAATTGGCAATGCCTTCTTATTGTGGCACCTCCCTGATCGATTGAGACCTCAATTGAGAGCAAAATCAACCTCAGATCTAGATCAGCCTGAGACCGGCATCAAGGGCCGGATCCCTGTGCAAGACTTCCAGACTGAGCAGAGGTTCAATACACTTAAAGTTGGTTCTGACTGTTCTTAGGGTTCTTGTGTTCTTAGATGCTGTTCTCAACCTGTTCTCAAAAGCTGCTATCAAAAGGATCCGGCCTGTGCTGATCAAGCCCGTAGAGACCCCTGAAGAGCTGGAGCTGGCCTTTGAGGTACGGCGGTTGGTGTTTCAGATCGAACAGAAGGTCTCTGCTGAAGAGGAGTTTGATGACTATGACAAAACCGCTCGCCATTGGCTGGCAATGGAGGGATCCCAGGGGATTGCCACAGCACGGGTGCGACCGGTCAAAAGCCAGGATCCAGGCTCAACCCAGGCCAAGATTGAGCGGATGGCGGTTTTGGCCCACTATCGCGGTCAATCCGTGGGACGACAGTTGATGAATGAGATCCTCAAAGATCTGAGAAGACAAGGATTTCAGGTGGCGAAATTGCACGCCCAAGTCCAAGCCCAAGGGTTTTATCAGCGATTGGGATTTGTGGCCCAGGATCCGATCTTTGAGGAAGCCGGGATCCCGCATCGCCTCATGACCCGTTGCCTATGATGGCTGGAGATCAGCAAGGAACTCCCAAAGGATCCTGGCTTCTATACTTGAGATATCTCTCTTAAAACGCTCCAGATGTCGGATCCCAATCAAGAGATCAAAGACCTGATCCTGGCTTTGGACAAAAAGCTGGATGGATTTGACCGCAAGTTTGAGGCTCAAATCAGCGATCTCAAAAGCGAGATCCGACTGGTCAGAACTGAGCTACACGCCGAAATTGAGCTGACTCGGTCTGAGTTGCAGTCTGAGATCAGCTTGTCTCGGTCTGAGTTGCAGTCTGAGATCAGCTTGTCTCGGTCTGAGACCCAACAGGCCAAGATAGAGGTTGAGGGCAAGATTGCCGAAATCAGCGGCAAAATTGATGGCTATGGCAAAAGGCTGGATCAGCAGGAGTTTGTCAGCCGGGGGGCTGTTGTTGCCCTGGTTGTGGGTGTGGCTTCAGGATTCATCAAATATCTCTTTTTCACCACCTGATCATGATCTGCGGTTTTGTGGGAGGGGGAAGATTTGGGCTGGGAGCAAAGTCGCTTAAAATATCACAATGCTTTGCTCAGGACAGGGGGATCCCTTGCACGAAATCTCAATCACATGGGCTGACTATCACCGCAAGGTGGAAGAACTGGCGGTTATTGTCTATGAGAGCGGCTGGGAGTTTAACCAACTGGTGTGTGTGGCCAAGGGGGGCCTCCGGATCGGGGATACTCTGGCCCGGATCTTTGATGTGCCGCTGGCCATTTTGGCGGCCTCCTCCTATGGGGGATCTGGCAACCGCCAACGGGGATCCCTGACCTTTTCGCGGGATCTGGCCATGACAACTGCCAATTTGGGCAGCCATGTGCTGTTGGTGGATGATTTGGCAGATTCAGGGGTGACGCTGCAAAAAAGTGTGGAATGGGTCAAGTATCACTACGGCTTTTATGTGGAAGAGATCAAGACGGGGGTGATCTGGTACAAAGCTATCTCAGTGGCCAAGCCCGACTACCATGTGGATTACCTGCCTGACAATCCCTGGATCAATCAGCCCTTTGAACCTTATGAGCGGCTGTCGGTGGAGCAGCTGGCCCAATCGCTGCGGGCCTCCCGCTAGGATCTGTGTTCTAGCCCAGTCCAAATCCAGCCTGGAAATAGCTTTACAATAAGGACTAACTGCGTTTTGGATCCCAGTCTTAGCCATGCCCCACACCATCGTCACCGATATTTGCGAAGGGGTTGCCGATTGCGTTGAGGCGTGTCCGGTGGCCTGTATTCACCCCGGCGACACCAAAAATGCTAAGGGAACTGATTTTTTTTGGATCGACTATCCCGTCTGCATCGACTGTGGGATCTGTCTTCAGGTCTGCCCTGTGGAGGGAGCCATCATCCCTGACGAAAAGCCAGAGTTACAGAGGATCCCTCGTTAGTACCCTGTTAGTCGGAGCGACTCACCGTTAATGCTGAGCAGGATCCAACTCTGCCTGCACCACCTCCCGCACCCGATAGATGGGCCGCCCCTGCGACTCGTGATAGGTGCGCATCACCAGTTCGGCCAATAGCCCAAAGCAAAAAAGCTGGATCCCGGCCAACACCAACAGCACCGCCAAGATCAGCAAAGGCCGATCCCCGATACTTTGGCCCAACACCAGCTTCAAAAACACGAGATACCCCCCCAGACCAGTACCCAAGACCAGGGCAGACGCCCCCAACAGGCCAAACACGTGCATTGGCTTGGTCAAAAACGTCTGAAAAAATGCAATCGTGACCAGATCCATCACCACCCGAAAGGTTCGCCCCAGGCCATACTTACTGCGGCCAAATTGACGACTGTGATGGCTGACCGGGATCTCGGCGATCCGTGCCCCTTCGATATAGGCCAAAGCCGGTAAAAAACGGTGCAATTCTCCATACAGCCGCAGATCCGCGATCAGCTCGGCTCGATACGCCTTGAGAGAACAGCCGTAATCATGGATCCGCACCCCTGTGATCCAGCCGATCAGGGCATTGGCGATCCGGGAGGGCAGCAGACGAGTTAGGGCTGCATCCTGCCGATGTTGTCGCCAACCACTGACCAGATCGTAGCCTTGGGCCAATTTGTCCATCAGACGAGGGATATCGGCAGGATCATTTTGCAGATCCCCATCCAGGGTGACGATCACCGCCCCACGGGCGTAGCGAAACCCCGCCGCCATCGCTGCCGTTTGGCCATAGTTGCGTCTGAGCAGGATCCCCCGCAGATCCCGACTGTGCCGAGCGGCCTGCCGCAGCCATTGATCGGATCCATCGCGGGATCCATCGTCCACACAGAGGATCTCATAGGTGGATCCATACTGAATCAAAACTTGGCGCAGCCGATCCAGCAAGCGAGGCAGACTGTCCACCTCGTTGTAGATGGGCACCACCACAGAGAGATAGGGATCCGGCATGGTTAAGCCAACAACCGTTTGGCCCGCTCCACCATCCC